>NZ_CP095743.1:983019-1305692 GCF_022049065.2 Niallia sp. Man26 | reverse complement strand
TGCTTGAAATCCCGATTGCAAGGAGGCTGCCAAAAGGATCTTTGCATTTCAATCCAATATATATACCTCTTAACACGATATAGCTTAAGCATACGACTACAAAGCCTACTCCAAAAATACCGAGCTCTTCTGCAATTACCGCCATAATGAAGTCTGTGTGGCCGTCTGTTAAATATCCGAGCTTTTGTATACCCTGTCCTAATCCAAGACCTTTTAAGCCTCCTCCGCCTATGGCAATAAGCGAGTTGCTCATTTGGTAGCCGGTGGATTGGACCATGTCTTCAGCAAAAGGCGAATCCATAAATACGAAAATCCTGCTCAGCTGCTTTTCAGTCAAGACATCTTTGCCAAAAAGCTGAAGAACTACTACAGCAATTGCCACTACAGCAAGGCCGATGCCGGCTAGCTTTGACAAGTTCTTCAAACTCATTCCGGAACAGATAATAATCGTTGCCGCAATCATGAAGATTATCGCTGCTGTTCCAAAGTCAGGCTGTAAGCCGACAAGCATACATACAAGCAATAAGTATGCGAGCGGAGGTGCAACCCCTCTGTTAAATTCGTTTATGTAAGATTGCTTTTTCGCATAGATGGCGGAGAGATAAACAATCACCGACAGCTTAACGAATTCCGCAGGCTGCAGGCTTGCCGTTCCAAGCTTATACCAGCTTTGTGCATTTCCTGCCACATGACCAAGAACAAAAACACCGAAAAGACCAATTAACGATATAAAAACCATGGGAACGAGAAATCTATTGCTCATAAATGCCTTATAAGGAAAAAGGGCGACAACAATAAAGGCCACTCCTGCCACAAGCAAGTTAAGAATCTGTTTCTTATAAAAGAAACTGCTGCTGTCTTCCCCATAATATTGGACAGATGATACCATACTGGCACTGTATATCATAATTACTCCAAATAGAGAAAGTAATACCATTGCAACAATCAGTGTATAATCATATGATTTTAAGATTTTTTTGAACATCCGCTGCTACCCCTTACTAAAGTTTAAGCAATGACAATACATTCGCTGCCATTTGTTTCAATTCCTGCCTATTAGCTTGGAAGTTTTTCTTTTGCTGCTTTTACTATTCTAACATGATATAAAAAATATCACATGGATTTCAACAATAAAAAAACTCAAACAATAAGTTCGTTTGTTTGAGTTCGCTTATTATTTTCTTATAGACGCTTCATGTAATACTGAGAGTTCTTTTTCTAATTCGTCTAGTATCTTCTTGCCGACGCTTTCTTCCACTAACCCTAACCGAATAGCAAAATCTATCTCCTTGGATAATCCAAACATTTGTGTATCCAGAACTTCTTCATATAAAGGACATTGCGGCATTGTTAAGTTATCCATTTGAACTTTTATAAGCTTTAGTATTTTGTCAGCATCTGCTTTTAACAGTGCATTTGCTTTCTCTTTATGGTTTATGATCATATCAGAAGTCAACCCTATCCCCCCGTTTCCGAGCGATTATCCTATCTATAAAGTTTAAACTCAACATAGGAAAATTGCAAGAACTATCACAAGAAAGTTATTTACAGGAAAGCTAATCTAGAATTCTCCTTACCTGCCGAAAGTTAAAAACTGACAAAGAAACATAGAAAAGATATACTAAAAACATACATACTAATTGCAGTCATACAGACAGGAGAGATAAAAATATGAACCAAATCATGCAAGTAAAGGGATTAGTCGCATTTCCAATTACTATCGATCCAAGTGTTTGGATTTTTGATGACCGAAAAAAAACAAGTGAGGAAATATTTGCTTTGACGCAATCTGAGTCTGATTTGGAAGCATATACGAAAGAGGTTTCGAAGCACTGGGACCGGGAATTGCTTGAAGGTGCACATTTGCCTGAAAAAGCTGCAGGAAAAAAATTTAAAAAACAAGAGATAATAACAGGTACATTTTACATGCCGCTTGCGCCTTTTATAAAAAATGCCGAGCCATTAAAAGAAGCAGAGCAAATTGTGATCCAATCTGCAGAAAAGGAGCTTACTTACCCACTAAGCGTTGTAGATGAGATGGTGCTGCTTTTCTGCAAAAACGGAAAGCCGCTAACGGACAGCGGACCTATTCATTTATTTTTTAAAAACAAAGGAATAGACCAAACGCCGTTAACGTCCATCACAGGATTTGAACTTACTTAAACATTGCTTTTTAGTTATATCAGCTTGCCCTTTTTATGGTTACTAACTAAAGTACTTTAAATCCAACTATGCCAGGCTGTTTTGAAACCGCTTATCTTTCTAAACGTGATCTCAAGCTGTCAATCGAGATGCGTTTTTATCAGACACACTTTCAGAAGGATATACTGTCACAACAGCCTGAAATAGATGCACATACTTTATTACAGCAGGTCTGCAGCCAATTGGGCTAAACCAGACCGCTCTCCTTTGACAAGCTTGACATGCCCTGCAATCTGCTGGTCTTTAAACCTTTCGACTACATATGTCAAACCATTATTGAAAGCATCAAGATACGGATGGTCAATTTGCTCCGGATCTCCCATGAGTACTATTTTACTGCCTTCTCCCACTCGTGTCAGAATCGTTTTCACTTCATGCTTTGTTAAGTTTTGCGCTTCATCAATGATGATGAACTGATCTGGTATGCTTCTTCCCCTTATATAGGTTAACGCCTCTACTTCAATAGACCCCATTCCAGCTAGTATTGCTTCCAGCTCTCCTGGTTTTTTTGTATTGAAAAGATACTCCAGATTATCAAAGATAGGCTGCATCCAAGGTCTCAGCTTCTCTTCCTTTTCTCCAGGAAGAAAACCTAAGTCCTTCCCCATTGGTACAATCGGTCTTGCAACAAGCAGTTTTTTATAATCTCCATAATCCTCTGTCTGCATCAGACCTGATGCTAATGCAAGCAAAGTTTTACCTGTTCCAGCCTTGCCAATCAATGTGACAAGCGGCAAGTCTCTTTTCAGCAGCAGTTCAATCGCCATCGTCTGCTGAACATTTCTCGGACGAATTCCCCATATATGTTCATGATCAAAAATGAGCTTCTTCACATACTTACGAGTTGCATCCACCACTGCTAACGCTGATGAGGACGAACCAAGTACATCCTTCAGGAGGATAAATTGATTTGGATAAAAAGCTCCTGTATTATAACCAGCTCCCAATTCAGAAATAAGCAGCTGCCCTTTTTCATAAAACTTATTTAATATATCTAAGGTTACTTGTACATCCGTAAAACCAGTATAAAGATGATCGTTTTCCACCACCCGGTCGCTCAGAAAATCCTCTGATTCAAGGCCGATTGCATCTGCCTTCACTCGGACGAGCGTATCCTTACTAACCAGTATGACAGTTCGTCCATCCTCTTTTTTCTCTTCCTCTAAAGACAAGTTTTTTGCAACTGCCAGAATGCGGTTATCGTTTGTTTTCTCCACAAAAATTTCCTGCAGCTGGTGAAAAGAGCGATGGTTCAATTCGATTCGTAATGTGCCGCCATTTTCGAGTGGTATTCTTTCATGCAGCTTTCCTGATTCTCTTAGATTGTCAATTAGTCTGGATATTTGTCTTGCATTCCTCCCTATTTCATCCATATACCTTTTTTTGCTGTCTACCTCTTCTAAAACTACTGCTGGAATGACTACATCATTTTCTTCAAAAGAAAAAATGGAATAAGGATCCTGTAACAAGACATTTGTATCTAAAACATAAATTTTACTCAAACTGATGCCTCCTGCTCTAAAACGTCATGAGTTGCCCTACTCTCCGATATCGGAAAGAACCTTGATAAAATATATGTTTTATCGAATAAAGATAGAAGATATTTTGCACAATAAACATTAGAAGTGTAAAAAAATTTTAGAGGAATCATCATAAAAGGAGGAAATCCTGCATGAAAAAAAGCATTTTATGTACTTGTCTTGTACTATTGCTTGCTGGCTGTGCCGCTAACGGTAATCGTGATGCACAAACAGACAACGATCTAGCGGACGTTAAAAACTCAACGATAGATGATGTAAATCGAAAATCCGGCCAAGAAATTTCCGAGCGTCTTGTAAATTTAGCAACAAGCATTCCTAATGTGAATGATGCCACAGCCGTAGTAATAGGAAGATATGCTATTGTCGGAATTGATATAAATTCTAACTTAGACCGATCAGAGGTTGGCTCCATTAAGTATGCTGTAGCAGAAAGCCTTAAAAACGACCCAAATGGCGCAAATGCGATGATTGTTGCAGATCCTGATATCAATGCGCGCCTAGCAGAAATTGCCGAAGACATCCAGGACGGTGAACCAGTACAAGGCATATTCAATGAACTCGCCGACATTACCGGCAGAATTATCCCAGAATTACCAGCAGATATCCTGAATAACGACCCAGGCAGCAATCTGAAAACACCTGACAATAAACTGAACGAAAACGAAAAGAATCAGCTCAAAAAAGACCAAGACGAACAATCAAACAATCACTTGAAAGACTAACATTCGATTTCCACAGCATTTTTTATTATAATAAACCTATAATCAAATAAATAACAAAGATTGATTAGAGGTGCACGTATTGAGAGTGAAATGTGTAATATGCGACAAAATCGAAGATATTGAAGAAAACTCCTTTCAAGCAAAAAGACTAAGAAACAGACCCATTCACACATATATGTGCAAAGAATGCGAAACAAGAATAACCGAAAACACACAAAAACGAATCGACTCCGGAAAATTCGTACTCTACAGAAGCAAAATAAAAGAAGAAGAATGGTAAAAGAAAAGCGCAGAGCGCCTGCTTATCGGCGACTAGCATAAGACGAGGTGGCAATGGGAGGTGTTCTTTACCTCCCTTTGACAGCTTGGCTTATGACTCGAGCCGATGGCGCTCGGAGCTAGACATTACGAAAAGCGGAGAGCGCCTGCTTATCGGCGACTAGCATAAGACGAATAAGCCAAGGAGGTGCGGTTTTCAACCTCATTGGCTTATTTGGCTTATGACCTCGAGCCGATGGCGCTCGGAGCTGGACAACCGAAAAGCGGAAGGCGGCGTTTAGCTGCTGATGAACTGGAGCTCTTCGACTGAGATAAAGGAAACACGCTGAACGATAGTGAAGCGATGTTGACTTATCGTAGGGAGGAGAGGGAAGTTCATCGAGCAGCTGCCGCCTGGAGCTAGACATTACGAAAAGCGCAGAGCGCCTGCTTATCGGCGACTAGCATAAGACGAATAAGCCAAGGAGGTGCGGTTTTCACCTCCTTGGCTTTATTTACCTATGACCTCCTCCCCAAACAATCACACGCCCCTATAAAAGCGCTAGTACCTATCTCAACAGAACTCAAAAATCAAACACAAAAAAAGCTGTTCCCTAAAGGAACAGCCTTTTTAATTATTATTGATCAGCAAGCTTTTTCTTTTTCGCTACACGTTCACGCTCTGATTTATCAAGGATCTTCTTACGAAGACGGATAGATTCAGGCGTTACTTCACAATACTCATCGTCATTCAAGTATTCTAAAGATTCTTCCAAAGTCATGATTCTTGGTTTTTTCATTGTAGCTGTTTGGTCTTTGTTTGCTGAGCGGATGTTTGTCGCTTGTTTTACTTTCGTGATATTAACAGTGATGTCATTTTCACGAGTGTGTTCTCCGACGATCATTCCTTCATAGATTTCTGTACCAGCTTCTACGAAAATGATACCGCGGTCTTCTACTTGCATGATACCGTAAGTAGATGCTTTACCAGATTCCATGCTGACAAGCACACCTTGACGTCTTCCGCCTACTTGACCTGAAGCCATTGGCTGGTAGCTGTCAAATGTGTGGTTGATGATTCCGTAACCGCGAGTTAGTGTTAAGAACTCAGTAGTATATCCGATTAGTCCGCGTGCAGGTACATTGAAGATCAAACGAACTTGGCCGTTACCATTGTTGATCATATCTAGCATTTCACCTTTGCGGGCACCGATAGACTCCATAACGCTTCCAGTATGCTCTTCTGGCACATCGATTTGTACGCGCTCGATTGGCTCACAACGAACTCCATCGATAGTACGAACGATAACTTCTGGCTTAGAAACTTGTAGTTCATAACCTTCACGGCGCATGTTCTCAATCAAGATAGACAAATGCAATTCACCGCGTCCAGATACTGTCCATGCATCAGGAGAATCTGTGTTTTCTACACGCAAGCTTACATCTGTTTCTAATTGTGCACGAAGTCTTTCTTCAATTTTTCTTGAAGTCAGGTATTTACCTTCTCTACCTGCAAATGGGCTGTTATTCACTAGGAATGTCATTTGCAATGTCGGCTCATCAATGCGCAATACAGGCAATGCTTCTTGATGCTCAACAGGACATACTGTTTCTCCTACGTTGATGTCTTCCATTCCAGAAACTGCAATCAAGTCTCCAGCATAAGCTTCTTCTACCTCTTGTCTTTTCAGACCGAAGAAACCAAAGATTTTTGTTACACGGAATTGTTTTACCGTTCCATCAAGCTTCATTAAAGCAACTTGCTGACCTACTTTCATTGTTCCGCGGAATACGCGGCCAATTCCGATACGTCCTACATAGTCATTGTAGTCAAGAAGAGATACTTGGAATTGAAGCGGCTCATCTCTATTATCAACTGGAGCTGGAATATGCTCAACAACTGCATCATATAATGATTGCATGTTTTCATCTTGCTGCTCTGGGTTTGTGCTTGCAGTTCCGTTAATTGCAGAAGCATATATAACTGGGAATTCAAGCTGCTCTTCAGATGCATCAAGTTCAATGAACAAATCAAGTACTTCGTCGATAACTTCTGTTGGACGTGCGAAATCACGGTCAATTTTGTTAACTACGACGATTGGCGTTAAGTTTTGCTCAAGCGCCTTTTTAAGAACGAAACGTGTTTGTGGCATACAGCCTTCATATGCATCGACAACAAGAAGCACACCATCAACCATTTTCATGATACGTTCTACTTCTCCACCGAAGTCAGCATGTCCTGGAGTATCCAAGATGTTGATTCTTGTATCTTTATATTGAATTGCAGTATTTTTTGCAAGGATTGTAATACCGCGTTCTCTTTCTAAATCATTTGAATCCATTGCACGCTCATCTACATGTTCATTCGTACGGAATGTACCAGATTGTTTTAACAGCTGGTCAACTAGCGTTGTTTTCCCATGGTCAACGTGGGCAATAATAGCGATATTACGAATATCTTCTCTAATCTTCAAAAATTTCACTCCTACCTGAAATGTCTATCTCGTTTATCATTAGTTTACACATTATAACTGAGTCATTATACCATAGAAAATGAGAATAACCTAAAGGGTTTTTCTCTTAAAACAAAAAAAACAGTAAAAAAAATAAATGTAAACGGAAACATTATTTACATTTAAAAAAGACAGCAATTATTTGCTGTCTCACCATTTTCCATTATTTAAATAGTTTTGCAATATCTCTTCATGAAGATCTGGTTTTGAGGCAAAGAATGAATTTTGCGTCAGCATATCAAGTTCTTCATTTTTGAGACTGGTTACTTTACCGCCGAGCTCCTCGACCATTATCTTGCCTGCAGCATAATCCCACGGAGACAGCCTTAACGTTATATAGGCATCCATTCGTCCTGCTGCGATATAGGCAAGCTCCAGACAAGCTGAACCAAACGAGCGGGTGCCTCTTGCATCCTTCGTAAGCGGAGCAAGATATTTAGGATCAATCCTTTTATTCTCCGTTACCCATGTTGCATTCAAGCCGATGATAGCTTCTTCCACTTTAGTAGGCTTTAACGGCTTCAATTTCGTTTTGTTCATATATACGCCGTTCCCTTTTCTCACATGATAAAGTTCATCAGCGACTACATCATAAATAAGTCCGATTTGGCCGACTCCATCTTCGTATATTCCGATTGATATGGCAAAGTCCCGTTGCATATGGACGAAATTCATCGTTCCATCAATCGGGTCAATAATCCAGACAACCCCTTTCAGGTCATTAACTCCTGATGACATGCCCTCTTCGCCTAGAATATGATGTTCCGGGTATACCTCTTTTATTTTACTTATTAGGAATTGCTCTGTCCCTTTGTCTATTTCTGTAACTAAGTCATTTTTGTTAGATTTTGTTTCTACTACTAATTCTTTGGTGAAGGATTTTTTTATCCTATCCCCCGCTTCTTTAATCCAAAGTTTCGCATATGTATCGACCTCTTGCCAATTTGTCATATTCTCATCCTTCTCGTACTGAAATAATTTTTTCAGGCTGCCCTATTCCGTATGCTATTCTTATATTTTTGCTTATCGTTATTTTATCATGCATGAAGAAATAAATTCCAACAAAATGACAACAACGGAAAAAATCATAAATAAAACCGGGAGAAGGGTTTTATTTATGATTTTTAAACCGCTACCTATAATGCCTTAAGTCTCAGAAGTTCCTGTCGAATCTTTTCAAGCTTCTGTTTGCTAGCTTTTTTCTGCATTTCATTGTTTTCCTTAATTGCATCAAATAATGTAGCAAGCTCATAATCCATTTCTAATCGCAAAACAGCTTTCTTCTCATTTTCTAGTCTATTTCTTTTTGATGAATTCATTAATTGTTTCACGGACAGTACACCCCTTCCATAGACTTTAGTGGATTGCTTCTTTTATTTCTTATATAATATGTCGCTTTCCTTATCAGTGGTACAAATATGTGCTATTACCTAACCTTTAGTCCTAATCATTTCTCTTGTCAGCAATATGTATGCTAAAATACAGAATAGCGGTACAGAATTAGGAATTACTGTAAGCAGATAGTTAATTTAAGAAAAGTTTTAGAGAAATGATCACACGCTCTCTAACTAACTTGCTTTCCTTCTTACAATCTGTTTACCCAAAAAGCTAAGATATAAACGAGTAAAGGAGTTTCTAGAAATTATGAAATTTGCTGGTTTTAACAAAAACGATTTCGAAACATTTACAATAGATGGTTTAGAGGAAAGAATGGAAGCAATCCAAACTCGCATACAGCCGAAATTTAAGGAGATTGGTCAAGAGCTGACTGACAGCCTTTCAAGCAAGCTAGGAATCGAAATGCATTTGCATATTGCGAAGCATGCACGCCGCACCGTAAATCCTCCGAAGGATACATGGATGGCAATTGCAGGGAACAAACGAGGCTATAAGCAGCATCCGCATTTCCAGCTTGGATTATTTGATGATCATGTATTTATATGGCTTGCCTATATTTACGAGCTGCCAAACAAAAGCAGCATCGCAAATGTATTTTTAGAGAATATGGAGCGATTCTCTACAGAAATCCCAGGAGATTTTGTAGTATCAATGGATCATATGAAAAAGGAGTCTTTCCCAATAGCTGAAATTGACTTACAAAAGGCATTGGAAAGATTCAGAGATGTCAAAAAAGCCGAATTCCTTGTTGGCAGACATTTCGATGCAAATGATCCAATCTTACAAGACGGAGCAAAGTTTGCTGAATTAGTGGACAACACATATGAAACGTTGCTGCCATTTTATAAACTATCCATCTAAAAAAGAGGAAGAAAACAATATGTTTTCTTCCTCTTTTCTATTAAGGCATTTTTATTTTAGTTCCAGCTTCCGCTTCCTTCGCCTTCTTTATAGTGCGATACGTAGAATAGCCGCTGACTTCTTCAAATTCATCACATACATTTTTTTCTTGTGCTTTACCAGGGACAATTTTTTTGAACAACTTATACTGTTCCATAAGTGCTTCCTTTTCAATCCCCTTCTCATATGCTGCTTCGATGCATTCAAAAAACTTTACTACCTCAACTATTTCCTCTGTTGACCAATCAATATCTATCGGGTATTGATATTCCATATAAGTACCTCTTTTGTTTTTTAAAATTTTTAGTTCTCTTTATTTTAGTGGAATAAAAACAAATTGTAAAACACCTTCCTACTATACGCATTCTGCCGCAGTTTAAAACACTTCTACATGCTTTCCAGCTTTAATTCACTGCGGAAATTAGGCTGTTATTACAAGGCAAATATATATTTTATAAATTCGTTACAATAATTCTTTCCTTTATAGTAAAAACTAATTGTATGCAAAAAAAATAAAAAGTGCTATAATTCTTTTGTTTTATGAATTTAATAAGTTTTTAAGGGTAAAACCCAATATCCATTTGTTTTTACAAACAGTGGAAAACTTCTATTTTTAGGAGGATCAAAATCCGTTATGAAAACGGCAAACAAAATACTAACTTAAAGAGGTGTGGTAATAAATTGTCACAATACGAAACACCGTTATACCACGGTTTATTGGAACATGCAAAAAAAAATCCTGTTCAATTTCATATTCCTGGACATAAGAAGGGAAATGGAATGGACCCAGAGTTTAGAGAGTTTATTGGAGAAAATGCCCTCTCCATCGATTTAATAAACATTGGTCCACTTGATGATCTTCATCAACCGAAAGGAATTATTAAACAAGCGCAAAAATTGGCAGCGGAAGCATTTGGTGCTGATTATACCTTTTTCTCGGTACAAGGAACCAGCGGCGCCATTATGACCATGATTATGAGCGTTTGTGGTCCAGGAGATAAGATAATCGTACCAAGAAATGTTCATAAATCTATTATGTCTGCCATTGTTTTTGCTGGTGCTATTCCAATATTCATCCACCCAGAAGTGGATAAAGAGCTTGGCATTTCGCATGGTATAACAGTGGAAGCTGTTCAGCATGCCCTAGATTTACATCCAGATGCAAAAGGTTTATTAGTAATAAATCCTACTTACTTTGGCATAGCTGCAGACTTAAAAAAAATTGTGGATTTAGCCCATTCTTATAATATACCAGTCCTCGTCGATGAGGCTCATGGTGTGCATATACACTTCCATGACGAGCTGCCAATGTCAGCAATGCAGGCAGGCGCAGATATTGCAGCAACCAGCGTTCATAAGCTAGGTGGTTCGATGACGCAAAGCTCCATTTTGAATATGAGGGGCAATCTTGTTAATTATAAACGCGTCCAAGCGATTATGAGCATGCTGACTACAACGAGCACATCATACTTATTGCTCGCATCATTAGATGTAGCAAGAAAACGTTTAGCAACAGAAGGAAAAAAACTTCTTGATAATACGATTGAGCTTGCCCAAAACATTCGCAGACGAGTGAATGAAATCGAACATCTTTATTGCTTAGGTGAAGATATCGTTGGTTCATCTATGGCCTTCGACTTTGATCCGACTAAACTAGTTATTTCTGTGAAGGATTTAGGCTTAACAGGCCATGATGTGGAAGAATGGCTGCGTAAGCATTATAATATTGAAGTAGAGATGTCTGATTTATATAATATCCTTTGTATTATTACACCAGGAGATACAAAAAAAGAAGCAGACATGCTCCTTCATGCATTAAATGAACTGTCCAAAGAATGTCATAGTAAAGCAGGCAAGGTAGAAGCAAAAGTAATGCTTCCTAATATACCGTTGCTTGCCGTCACTCCTCGTGATGCGTTCTATTCGGAAACAGAGCTTGTTGATTTTAATGACTCTGTTGGAAGAGTTATTGCTGAATTCATCATGGTCTATCCACCGGGAATTCCTATTTTCATTCCTGGAGAAATTATTACAGAGGACAATCTGGAATACATTCGCAGGAATATGGAAGCAGGACTACCTGTGCAAGGTCCTGAGGATTATGATTTCAAAAAACTGCGCGTTATTAAAGAACATAAAGCTATCCGCTAAATTTAAATTTGCATAATCATATACGGATGCAACTACCTGCATCCGTATATATTTATTTGCGGGAAAAGATAGATAAAGATAGGAGAATTATTCATTGAAGAGAGTTATTATAGTTGCAATTATCAGTCTTATCGTCAGCTTAAGTTCCCCGTTCATCTTTCATAACTACTTAGAGAAAAAACCGTTAGAACAGAAAGAAACATTGGTTTTTGGCGGACCTATCCCCTTTGCTGAACAAAAGGTACAATTACCCGAAGAGGAAAATGCCTACCCTGCTGAATTCACTTTCCAATCACCTTTAGAAACGGAAACAAAGCTTCAACCATTTCCACTTGTGTTTACATTCATCTGTTATTTCTTATTAATTTTCAGTGTATACACAGTAGTTGCAAGCTTCAGCACAAAAGCAATTAATAAAAATGGCAGAAAAAAAGATAAAAAAGATGAACTTTAATTTTTAAAGATCTACTATACGAAAAAAGACTTCTATTATAGAAGGCTTTTTTTATTTTTATATAATGTTGCGTGAGACGCCCACAATGACTGGAAGGCAAGAAGTTATGCTAAACATTGATAGGAACCCTTATTCACTCTTAAACGACTGCTATGATACTCATAATCATCTGAAAGGAGCCATAAATAGAAAGACTTATGGCAGTAGCCAGCATGGTTTTCCTTTGCGACCTATTTACGTAATTCCCTAGTATAACAGCCAAGTATAAAAACACGCCAAACATCACCACTTTATAAATGAAAAGGTCATGTTCTGACAGCCATTCAATGATAGAGTAACCGCTCCATAACATAAGTTGCAGTAGAATTGTCGTATAAACCTTCAAGGAAAACACCCCACTCTCCATTCCGCTTAAGTTCGTCCATTATGAAATGTAAGTATGATACACTATATTTATGCATGTCCTCACAATTCATGCCGTATAATAACGATTTTTCCTTCCATTATATAGTCCCCTCAAACTTGCAAACCATTCTCAGCACCCAAACATAGAAAACTGTTAAATAATACAAAAAAAACCTCTCTATAAAGAGAGGTTTTTTTATTATTACTTAATGATATGAATTGGGCTACCAATTGCAACTTCAGCAGCTTCCATAGTGATCTCTCCCAATGTTGGGTGAGCATGGATAGTCATTGCCAAGTCTTCAGCAGTCATACCTGCTTCGATTGCTAGACCAAGTTCAGCGATCATATCAGATGCGTTTGCACCAGCGATTTGAGCACCGATTACTAGGCCATCCTCTTTACGAGTAACAAGCTTCATGAAACCTTCGCTTTGGTTAAGTGCAAGTGCACGGCCGTTAGCAGCGAATGGGAATTTAGCAGCTGTAACTTCGATTCCAGCTTCTTTAGCAGAAGCTTCTGTGTGTCCAACTGTAGCCAATTCTGGCTCAGCAAACACAACAGCAGGAATACCAAGATAATCGATTTCAGAATTGTGACCACCGATAACTTCTGCAGCAATTTTACCTTCATAAGAAGCTTTATGTGCAAGTGGTGGTCCTTCAATGATATCACCGATTGCAAAGATATTGCTTACAGTAGTTCTGCATTGCTTATCAGTTTTGATAAGTCCGCGTTCAGCAAGTTCAATTCCTACTTGTTCAAGACCTAGTTCGTCTGTGTTTGGTTTTCTTCCAACCATTACGAATACATAGTCAGCTTCGATCTTTTGCTCTTGACCTTTTGCTTCATATGTTACAGTAACGCCAGTATCTGTTTCTTCGACACCTTTAGCCATTGCTTTAGTAATGATTTCCGCACCTTTTTTCTTCAAGTTGCGAACTACCAATGAAGACATTTGCTTTTCGAAACCGTTAAGAATATCGTCAGCACCTTCTAGAATAGTTACTTTAGTTCCGAAGCTAGCGTATGCTCCACCAAGCTCAGTACCTACATAACCTCCACCGATAACAACGATTTTCTCTGGAATTTCTTTAAGAGAAAGTGCACCAGTAGAATCTAGAACACGTTTAGAGTATTTGAATGCAGGAATTTCAATTGGACGAGATCCAGTTGCAATAATTGCATTTTTGAAAGTGTAAGTTTGAGATGACTTATCATCCATTACTTTTAGTGTGTTAGCATCAACAAAGTATGCTTCGCCATAAGCGATATCTACTTTGTTTCCTTTAAGAAGGCCTTCTACACCGCCAGTAAGCTTGTTAACAACACTTGCTTTCCATTCTTGAACTTTTGAGAAATCTACTTTTACATTTTCAGCAGTAATCCCAATATCGTCAGAATGCTTAGCAGTCTCAAAACGATGACCTGCTGTGATTAATGCTTTTGATGGGATACAGCCTACGTTTAAGCAAACTCCGCCCAATACATTTTTCTCAACGATTGTTACTTTTTGTCCTAGTTGCGCCGCACGGATTGCAGCTACATACCCACCAGGGCCAGCACCAATGACTATAGTATCTGTTTCAATAGGAAAATCTCCAACTACCATGTTTTTACGCCTCCATTAACAATAGTTCTGGATCGTTTAGCAAACGCTTGATGTGATTCATTGCATTTTGAGCAGTAGCTCCGTCGATCATGCGGTGATCGAAGCTTAGAGATAGAGCTAATACTGGTGCAGCAACAATCTCGCCGTCTTTAACGATCGCTTTTTCTGCAATACGTCCGATTCCAAGGATAGCCACTTCTGGGTGGTTAATAACTGGAGTGAACCATTGTCCGCCAGCAGATCCAATGTTTGAAATTGTGCAAGAAGCACCTTTCATTTCAGCTGGAGCAAGTTTACCGTCTCTAGCTTTACCAGCAAGTTCGTTGATTTCGTTAGAAATATTGAAAATTCCTTTACGATCAGCATTTTTTACAACAGGAACTAGAAGTCCTTTTTCAGTATCAGCAGCGATACCGATGTTGTAGTAGTGCTTGTGAACGATTTCGCTTGTAGCATCATCTAAAGAAGTGTTAAGTGCTGGGAATTCTTTTAATGCACTTGTCAATGCTTTAACAACATATGGCAAGAACGTTAATTTAATGCCCTTAGCAGCAGCAACTTCTTTGTATTTCTTACGGTGAGCAACAAGGTTTGAAACCTCTACTTCATCCATAAGTGTTACGTGTGGAGCTGTATGTTTAGAGTTTACCATCGCTTTAGCGATTGCTTTTCTGATACCGCTCATTTTTTCGCGAGTTTCTGGGAAGTCGCCTTCTGGAATTGCAAGTGGTTTTGGTGCTTCTTGTTCTGCAGCTGGAGTAGCTTCAGCAGCTTCTGTTGCAGCAGGTGCAGCAGCTCCACCGTTCAAGAATGCATCGATATCTTCTTTTGAAATACGGCCGTTTTTGCCAGTACCAGATACTGTGCGGATTTCCACACCTTTATCACGAGCATATTTACGTACAGATGGCATAGCGATAATGCGTCTGTTTGGATCCACTTCTTCTGCAGCAGCAGGAGTTTGGACTGGTTCTTTAGCTACAGTATCGCCAGCTTCTGCTGTGCCTTGTACTTGAGCTTCTGTTTTAGCTTCTTCTTTAGGAGCGTCATGTCCATGGTCGCCCTTAAATTGAATGTCTTCATAACCAGGAGCATCGAAAGTGATTAGGATATCACCTACAACTGCAACTGTACCTTCTTCTACAAGTACTTCTTCTACTGTACCGTCAACTGGAGACGGAATTTCTACTACTGCTTTATCGTTTTGTACTTCACACAAAACGTCGTCTTCTTGAACTTTATCGCCTGGTTTAACAAACCATTTTACGATTTCACCTTCGTGGATACCTTCACCGATATCCGGTAATCTGAATTGAAAAGACAAAGTAATTCAACCTCCTACATTTCCATTATTTACGTTGCTTCTTATTATCCCTGACTAATAACTACTTTATTAGAAAGTAAGGACTTTTTTAGCTGTTTCAATGATATCTTTGTAATTTGGAAGCCAAATGTTCTCAGCTTGTGTAAATGCATAAACAGTATCAGGAGCAGCTACACGCAATACTGGAGCTTCTAGGCTAAGGATAGCGCGCTCGTTGATTTCTGCGATAACATGTGCAGCGATACCTGCTTGTCTTTGCGCCTCTTGAACTACAACAGCTCTTCCTGTTTTTTCAACAGAAGCAACGATTGTATCAACATCCAATGGGCTGATTGTACGCAAGTCAACAACTTCTACAGAGTATCCTTCTTTTTCTAGTTCTTCAGCAGCTTTAAGTGATTCGTGAACCATTGCACCGTAAGCGATCAATGATAGGTCTTTACCTTCACGTTTAACGTCTGCTTTACCGATTTCGATTGTGTACGCTTCTTCAGGTACCTCTTCACGGAATGAACGGTATAATTTCAAATGCTCAAGGAAAACAACTGGATCATTGTCTCTGATCGCAGCAATCAATAGACCTTTTGCATCGTAAGGTGTTGATGGAACAACAACTTTCAAACCAGGTTGAGTTGTTACAAGTGCTTCTAAGCTGTCTGAGTGAAGCTCAGGAGTATGAACACCACCGCCAAATGGAGAACGGATAGTAACAGGTGAATTGTAACGTCCGCCTGAACGGTAACGCATACGAGCCATTTGACCGTTGATGCTGTCCATTACTTCATATACGAAACCGAAGAATTGGATTTCAGGAACTGGACGGAAGCCTTGAAGACCAAGACCTACAGCCAAACCACCAATACCGGATTCAGCTAGCGGAGTATCGAATACACGATCTTCGCCGAATTCTTTTTGAAGTCCTTCCGTTGCACGGAATACACCGCCGTTAACACCTACGTCTTCACCGAATACTAAAACGTTCGGGTCATTACGTAATTCTGTGCGTAACGCATCAGTGATTGCTTGAATCATTGTCATTTGCGCCATGGCTTATTTCGACTCCTTTGCTGCATAGATTTCATATTGTTCTTTCAAGTTATTTGGAAGCTCTTCAAACATGTTGTTGATCAAGTCAGTTACTTTTTGCTGTGGTTCAGCATCAGCAAGTTTGATTGCTTCTTTAATTTCGTCTTTAGCACGAGCGATTACTTCGTTTTCTTTTTCTTCGTTCCAGATTCCTTTGTTTTCTAGGAATTTACGGAAGCGAACCAATGGATCTTTCTTTTCCCATTCGCTATCAAGATCTGATGTACGGTAGCGAGTTGGGTCATCTCCAGCCATTGTATGTGGACCATATCTATAAGTAAGTGTTTCGATCAATGTTGGACCTTCACCATTAACAGCTCTTTCACGAGCATCTTTAACAGCTGCATAAACAGCCAATGGATCCATTCCGTCTACTTGGATACCTGGGATACCAGCAGCAACTGCTTTTTGTGCAATCGTTTTTGCAGCAGATTGTTTTTCAACTGGAGTAGAGATTGCGAAACGGTTGTTTTGTACGATAAAGATAGCAGGAGCTTTGAATGCACCAGCAAAGTTAATACCTTCATAGAAGTCACCTTGTGAAGCACCGCCGTCACCTGTGTATGTGATAGCTACTGATTTCGCTCCGCGTTTTTTCATACCTAGTGCTACACCAGCAGTTTGGATGTATTGTGCACCGATGATGATTTGCGGTGAAATTACGTTAACACCTTCAGGCATTTGGTTACCTTTGAAATGTCCACGAGAGAATAAGAATGCTTGGTATAAAGGAAGTCCGTGCCAGA
Organism: Niallia sp. Man26; assembly: GCF_022049065.2. Lineage (NCBI taxonomy): Bacteria > Bacillati > Bacillota > Bacilli > Caryophanales > Bacillaceae > Niallia > Niallia sp. Man26. The sequence goes on along the minus strand of NZ_CP095743.1, from coordinate 1,288,380 downwards.
TTAACTGAGGAACATCACGATATCCTGGAAGAATAAAATCTTCTTTCTCCAATGCAAATTGAGAAGCTAATTGAGAAGCTTCTTGACCTGCAGTCGGTGCATAGAAACCTAGACGACCTTGTCTGTTTAAAGAAATTGAGCGTTGGTCAAGAATACGAGTGTACACCATGCGAGTCATCAATTCTTGTAATTGCTCATCACTTAAATCAGGCATTGCAGATTCATTTACCACTTCGCCCTCTTCATTTAGAATCTGAAGTGTTTGAAATTGGTTTTCTACTTGTTCAAGCTGTGCTTGCACATCTAATTGAGCCTTCTTCGTTTTAGAAGCCATTTAAGCCACCCTTTCCTTTCTTTTTAAAAAGACGCATCAAAAAAATCTAACGCATTTTCTTTTCGTTGTTTCATGGTAATGAAAATGTGGTAACCTAGTTAGACAGCGCTTTCTAGTTTATCCTCCACATTGTTTTTCAACTTAAAAAAAACCATACTTATGCAGTTTTCCACAAAATCCGCTAGAAAAAACGTCTTTATAAATAATTCGGTATCCGTATGTTCTGTATCAATAAGTACAATAAAATATATTAATACAACTTTTTAATACATGTATAAGTTTAATATACATAAATATTATCCGTCAATCTTAAAGTACTATGTTTTTTGTGTATTTTTTTATTTTGCTAAAAAATATTTATTTAAACTGTATTATCAGCTGTTATATATCTGTACTATAAAAATAACACTATCCGAAACTGTATTATAATATCAACATTTTTTTCCAGCTCGCCATTTTGTCGAAAACATCCTAAAAAACGCCTATGTAAAACAAAAAGCGCCCTAGTGTAATGAATGCCCAGATAAGTAAATGAATATACATCCAATACCTATCTGGCATCCAATCTCTTAAGACGCTTACTTTAGTCTATTTATTTTGTGTTTCTTCTACTTTAATTTCGACTCCCGCTTTTTTATAAAAATCGAGCTTCTGTTCATTGTATTGCTTCGTCAATTTATTAAACTCTTCATTATTGGCAAGCACTTTTTGATATACTTCATTAATTTTATTAATCTGCTCTTCAAGCGCATCTATTTTTACATCTTTGTCTTTAAACATTTCATACAGCTCTTTATCATACTTTAAGCCGGTAGTGTAATTTGCATACAATTGGTCATGCACTTCATACCTGTCTATCATGACATTGTATAACTCCTCTGCTTTTGCTTTAAGGTCTTTTTCATCTTCATCCATATCTTCAATAATTGGTTTAACCTTCTTAAAAGCTTCCTTTGATTTCTGGATGCTTTCTTCCTCTTTATTCATATATTCTTCCCGTTTGGCTACTGATGCAAGTGCCTCATCTGAGAGACTTTTTATTTCATCCATTTTTTCGAGCCCTAACGAGATGATGTTGGCGTAAATCTCTTGTTCACTCTTTTCTAGTTTTACTAGCGGATCTTGCTGATCCTCAAACTCTTTCTCTAGCTCTACTACCTTTTCCAGCTTGCCATGCATTTTTTCACCAGAAGATTCGAAGCCCTTGCAAGCGGACAAGCTGGTAATAATGACAATCATAAGTGCTGCTGCTGCCAGTCTTTTCGCTTTTTTCAATTATATCCTCCCCACTCTCGTTTCATTTGCTATTAAGTATAAATATAATGCTGTATGGTTTTATGATATAACCACTCTATTCTGCCATTTGTGAAACATAAGGGCAAATACCTTTACGAAAACCCAAATAGTAATCTTCTATTAAAAGCTATTCCGTTCTCTTCTTTTATATTACTTATTCTAGTATTTTATTTTTCATATAATTTTGGATGAATTCCAAAAGATTAACTTTTTAGCATTTGTCTGTTAGACTTATATTCGTATTTATCATTTTATGTATGCAAAAGGACGTGATCAGTATGATAACGATGAAGGATATCATTCGTGACGGTCATCCGACATTAAGAAATGTAGCAGAAGAAGTTTCTCTGCCTGCCAGCGAGGAAGACAAACAGATTTTACAAAGCATGATGGAGTATTTAATAAATAGCCAAGACCCTGAAAAAGCTGAAAAGTATGGCTTAAGGGGCGGTGTGGGCCTTGCAGCACCACAGATTAATGTTCCAAAACGCATGATTGCCGTTCATGCTAAAGATGAGGATGGAAAACTTTACAGCTATTGCTTGTTTAATCCTAAAATAATCAGTCATTCTGTTGAAAAGTCTTATTTAACTGGCGGCGAAGGCTGTTTGTCTGTGGATGAGACCATCCCTGGTTTCGTGCCGCGATATGCTAGAGTCACTGTTAAGGGAGTCGACCTTGATAATAAGGAGATAAAGCTGCGTCTTAAGGGACTTATTGCTATCGTCTTCCAGCACGAAATTGACCATTTGAACGGTGTTATGTTCTATGACCATATCAATTCAGAAGCTCCGTATACACCGGTTGAAAACGCGATTCCAATTGATAGATAATGGGTTAAGGCGCTGCTATTAGGCAGTGCCTTCTGTCGCCCATTTTCAAAAAAACCTCTCCTGACATAAAAGATTTAACTAGTGTTACATATACTAACAATATAGAGTCATTACTAATTTTCCTCCTATAATATTCTCCACTATAGACATAATTTTCTCTTTTCAGGACAAAATACACCATATACTAAGAAGCAAGGCTTTACTTTGTACAAGAATGGTTTAAAATAGGAAGTAAGGAGATGATCCACTATGTTAAAAAAGCTTCGTCAAAAGCTTCGTAGACAGTGGAAAGATTTGTTGCGTAAAAAAACAATTGCTTAAAAACTAACCGATTGTTCCATTAGGGTCTGACCTCATTTTGCCAACACGTATATAAAGCACGGCTGTCGAATGGCCCTTTATATGCATGTACACTTATCAGAGGGTTGGGCCTTTTATTTTTTTCATGGACTTGCTTGTGAACATCTGTTTCATCTATATTATTTATGGGAAAATAATGCTATGATACGATTATCATTGTTCTAAAATAAGCAGGATTTCAGGAAAGATTGAAACCTACAAATTTACATATCTTTACATTAAAGCGATTTCTATATAGAAAAACATGAAAAACATGTTAATCTTTTATATAATAAAAATTAGATAATATTTTTTTAAGGAGCGATTCAAATGGTTTATAAAGTTTACTTCCAAGAATTAAAAACAGAGGTACCAGTAAGAGAAAAAACAAAAACAATTTACGTTGAAGGTATATCAGAAAGAGATGTCCGTACTAAACTAGCTGAAAAACCTTACAATATTGAATTTGTACGCCCAGTAGATGGAGCTTACCTAGACTATGAAAAACAAAATGAAGATTTTACAGTATTGGAGATTGAATAATGAAATTTGTTAAAAACGATCAAACAGCTGTATTTGCTCTAGGTGGACTAGGGGAAATCGGTAAAAACACATACGGTGTGCAATTCCAAGATGAAATTATACTTATTGATGCTGGAATTAAGTTTCCTGAGGACGAGCTCCTCGGTATCGATTATGTAATTCCTGATTATAGTTTCCTTGTGAAAAACGCAGATAAAATTAAAGGATTATTCATTACACATGGTCACGAGGACCATATTGGCGGTATTCCTTACTTGCTTAGACAAGTAAATATTCCTCTTTATGGCGGAAAGCTTGCTCTTGCTCTTGTTCGCAATAAGCTTGAAGAGCATGGATTATTAAGACAAACAACTATGCATGAAATTAAAGAAGATGATGTGATTAAGTTTAGAAAAACATCTGTTTCCTTCTTTAAGACAACACACAGCATCCCTGATTCTTACGGGATTGTCGTTAAGACACCGCCAGGGCAAATCGTTCATACAGGAGACTTTAAATTTGACTTTACTCCTGTCGGCGAACCTGCGAACTTAACAAAAATGGCTGAAATTGGAAAAGAAGGCGTGCTTTGCCTACTGTCTGACAGCACAAACAGTGAAGTGCCGAATTTCACTATGTCTGAAAGAAAAGTCGGCGAAAGCATTCAAGATATTTTCCGCAGAGCAGACGGACGTTTGATTTTCGCGACTTTCGCTTCAAATATCTACAGACTGCAGCAAGTTACAGATGCAGCAGTAGAATTTGGCCGTAAAGTTGCCGTGTTTGGACGTAGCATGGAAGCTGCAATCAATATTGGTCTTGAGCTTGGGTTTATTAAAGCTCCGAAAGAAACGTTTATTGAACCGCACCATATCAATCGTTTACCTGCAAATCAAGTAACGATTCTATGTACAGGAAGCCAGGGAGAACCGATGGCAGCGATGTCTAGGATTGCCAACGGCACACATCGCCAAATCCAGATCATACCTGGAGATACAGTTGTCTTTTCATCTTCCCCGATTCCTGGGAATACATTAAGTGTCAATAAAACAATTAATCAGCTTTACCGCGCTGGTGCCGAAGTTATCCACGGACCTTTAAACAATATTCATACATCAGGTCACGGCGGACAGCAAGAGCAAAAGCTTATGCTGCGATTAATTAAACCTAAATTCTTCATGCCTATTCACGGAGAATTCAGAATGCAAAAAATCCACACACAAACAGCAATTGACTGCGGTGTGGAAGAAGAAAACTGCTTTATCATGGATAATGGTGAAGTGCTTGCTCTTTCAAGCGATACAGCACAGGTAGCAGGGAAAATTCCGTCCGGTTCTGTTTACATTGATGGAAGCGGCATCGGGGATATCGGCAATATCGTCTTGCGCGACCGCCGCATTCTTTCAGAGGAAGGCCTTGTTGTTGTCGTAGTGAGCATTAATATGAAGGACTTCAAGATTTCCGCTGGACCTGACCTTATTTCCAGAGGTTTTGTATACATGCGAGAATCTGGCGACTTAATCAACGATGCGCAATCATTGATTAACAAGCATTTAAACAAAGTAATGGAGCGTAAAACAACGCAATGGTCTGAAATTAAAAACGAGATTATTGATACCCTATCTCCATTCTTATACGAAAAAACAAAAAGAAGACCAATGATACTTCCTATCATTATGGAAGTTTAATAAAAAGAGGCCAGCTTAATCGCTGACCTCTTTTCTTTATTTAGGACATTACTTTTTTCTCAAACCGGTTAATATCAGAATCGGCCCCAATTACGATGAGAACATCATCCTCTTTTATCGGTTCATTCGCTTGCGGAGAAACAATGATATCATTTTCTCGCTTGATAGCTACAATTGTAATACCGTAGCGGGCACGGATATCAAGATCAACCATTGTATGTCCCGCCAAACGGCTGCTTGATTTGATTTCGACAATACTATGTTCGTCAGACAGCTCGAGATAATCGAGGACATTATTAGAAACGATATTATGGGCAATTCTTTTCCCCATATCCCGCTCTGGATGAATAATTGAATCTGCGCCAATTTTCTTTAGCACTTTTTCATGATAATCATTTTGGGCTTTAACGGTAATGTTATTGACACCCATCTCCTTTAAGATAAGCGTCGTCAAAATGCTCGCCTGGATATCGTCGCCAATCGCCACAATCACATGCTCGAAATTTCGAATGCCTAGGCTTTTCAGTACATTTTCATCTACAGAGTTGCCGACAACTGCATGTGACACAATATTAGCATACTCATTGACACGTTCCTCATTTTTGTCAATGACCATCACTTCCATACCAAGCTCCATTAATTCTTTACATATGCTTCCGCCAAAGCGGCCAAGTCCGATTACTGCAAATTCCTTTTTCACTGTATTTCCTCCAGTTTTAGTACCTTATTCTATAATAATAAAGGAACAGCTACTATTTTACCAGCTATACCCATACTGTCACTAAAAGGAATACCATTTTCGTTTTAAGATCTATACTGCATTTAACATCTTAAATTGCGCTTCTACGAGATGATAATATATACCGTTTTGTTCCATCAATTGTTCATGTGAGCCTTCTTCCATTATGCTGCCGTGGTCAAGAACAACTATTTTATCCGCATCTCGAATCGTAGAAAGTCTATGTGCTATCATGATAGCAGTCCTTCCCTTTAGTAGGGTCTTTAATGCTTCTTGGATTTTGACTTCCGTTTCTGTATCAATGCTTGCTGTCGCTTCGTCTAAAATTAATATGCGTGGATTTGCCAAAAGTGCTCTTGAAAAGGATAAAAGCTGCCTTTGGCCGACAGATAAGATATTCCCTCGTTCTTCTACTTCTGTTTCATACTTTTTAGGCAATGCCTCTATAAATGAATGAGCTCCGATTGCCTTCGCCGCAGAAATCACTTCCTCATCTGTTGCATCAGGTCGGCCGAAGCGAATATTTTCCATAATGGTTCCTGAGAAGATGAACGTGTCTTGCAGCACAATGCTGATCTGACTTCGTAACGATTTCAGTGAGATGTCTTTTATTTCGATACCATCTACGAAAATTTCTCCCTTTGTCGGATCGTAAAAGCGGCTGATTAAATTGGCAATAGTGGTTTTTCCAGAACCTGTATGGCCAACAAGAGCAACTGTCTGACCAGCTTGAATGGTCAAATTAATTCCATTTAAAGCTTTGCGATTACTTGTATAAGCAAACTCCACCTCTTTAAAGCAAACTTGCCCCTTCATTTCTGGAAGGGTGACAGGATCGTCCGCCTCTGAAACATTAGGCTTCTCATCCAAAAATTCAAATATCCGCTCCGAGGAAGCCATTCCCATTAAAAGCTGGTTATATACCATGCCTAGTCGGGATATTGGCTCCCAGAACATTCCTAAATAAAACGCAAAGGAAACAAAAACACCTATTGTCATTCCGTGCTGGATTAAATACGCTCCATACCAGATGAGTACTGCTGTACCAATGGCATTGGTAATTTCCACAAACGGACGGAACATAGCATTCTGCTTAGAAGCATCTTTCCAGCTCTCAAAGTTTTCATTGTTCAAGCCATCGAAGAACATCATATTTGGCTTTTCTTGAGTAGAAGCTTGGGTAACCCTAATTCCTTGAATGCTCTCGTTTAAATGCGAGTTCAGCTTAGATTGTTTAAGCCGAACAATTTGCCATGATTTCCTGATTTTCCGTCTTAACGCTGTAGAGATAAAGAACATGACAGGAATGACCACTAATACAGCTAAAGCCAGTTCTGGACTTAATGTTAGCAGGATTACAAAAATTCCAATCAGTAAGATGATATCCATTAATAGGTTGATAACACCATTTGTAAATAGCTCTTGTAGGGAATTAATATCATTTAATATTCTAACAAGTATAGAACCGGCAGACCGCTCATCAAAAAACCGGTGTGACAGCTTTTGCACATGTGTAAATAGGCCTTTTCGCAAATCATAGATTACCTTTTGACCTAATTCGTTCATCCATTTGATTCGATAGAAATTGGCTGCATAGGAAACGGCATACATCGCTCCGATTAGCAGTACAAATGTTGTCAACTGGCTGCCATCCTTATTTGTGATAGCTTGATCGAGGACATAAACACCAATCAGGATTGGAATTATCAGCCTTACAGCTGTTGTTATCAAAACAGTGATAATGGACAACGGCAATAGATTTTTTTGATATGGTTTCATATAGCTCAGCAAGCGCCACATTTGCTTCCAGTTAAACGGCTTTTCAATTACTTCTTCTGTCGTATATTCAAACCTGTTTAAAATTAGGGTATCTTTATTTTCCGTTTTCTGTTTACTCAAAGTTTCTTACCCCCTTGCTTCCCTAAGCATTTATTATCTTTTTTTTATCTTGGAATTGAATATCATATATTCTTCGATACTGCCCATTTTGGGTAATTAGCTCCTCATGACAGCCCCTTTCTACAATCCGCCCTTCATCAAGCACGATTATTTCATCAGCATGCTTAATAGACGAAATCCGATGGGCAATAATAAAGGTCGTTTTATTGTCCATTACTTCTTTCAGTTCCTTCTGAATAGTAAATTCCGTCTGCATATCAACTGCGCTTGTTGCATCATCTAAAATAAGAATACTAGGGTTAATACAAATAGCCCTCGCAATAGCGATACGCTGTTTTTGCCCTCCAGACAGTCCTAAACCGCGCTCCCCAAGCATTGTATTATAGCCGTCTGGCAGCTCCATAATAAAATCATGTGCTTGAGCCCGTTTAGCAGCATGGATAATCTCCTCCATTGTACTTTCCGGTTTGCCATATGCAATATTGCTCTTAATAGAAGAGGAGAATAAAAACGATTCTTGTGACACTAATCCGATATTGCCCCGAAGCGACTCAATCTCATACTCTTCCACATGATGCCCGTCAACAAGAACAACGCCTTCTGTTGCTTCATAAAATCTTGTCAGCAGCTGGGTAATGCTTGTTTTGCCGGAGCCTGTTCCGCCGATCAGGCCGATTGTTTTGCCAGGTTGTGCATAAAAGCTGATGTCCTGTAGGGCAAAACCTTCTTTTGTTGCATACTTAAGGCTGACATTGCGGAATTCCACTTCCCCAACCAGCTTTTGTGCATATTTAGCATCCTGTTTATCTTCGATAATAAAGTCCTTTTCCAAAATTTCTAAAAGTCTTTCACCAGAGGCCTTTGCCTGGGAAAACTGATTAACAACAAATCCCAAGTTCATAATTGGCCACATAATATACCCAAGCAGACTGTAAAATGCCACAAGTTCACCTGGCTGCAGCTTGTTTTCAATAACTAAATATCCGCCGTAAGAAATAAGCAGGACAATGCTGGCATTTCCCAGAAACTCCATTAATGGGAAGTATTTTGACCAAATACTTGAAGTGAATAAATATTGATCTTTATAGTCACCGTTCGCTCTATTAAACTTTCCGACCTCAAAATCCTCTCTGGAAAGTGATTTCACTGTATTAATGCCGCTGATGTTTTCCTGCACCTTTGTATTGAGGACACCGAAGGATTTCCTGATTCCTCTAAACGCAGGATGAACTGCTTTATCGAACTTGTATGTAACTACAGCTAAAAACGGAAGCGTTACCAAAGTTACAAACGTTAAAGATACAGAGTAATTCAGCATTACAGTAAAGCTTACTGCGATTAACAAGATAAAACGGATCAGCTCAGAGAAGCCTGCTGATAAGAAAAAGCGGAATCCTTCTACATCTGCTGTCAGCCTCGACATCAGATCACCAGTTTTTGCATTATCATAATAGGAAAAAGGCAAATACTGCAGCTTTTTGTATAACCCATTCCGCAATAAGTACACAGAGCTGATACCGAACATATCACCTGTGTACTGGTAAATATATGTTGCAATTCCTTTAATAATCATCACCCCGATAAATCCGATTGACAAATACGGTATCCAATCATACTTGCCTTGCAATACGACTTCATCGATGGTGATCTGCAAAATAATCGGATACACAACGGTAATGCCAGTCACCACAATTAAAAAACAAATCGAAACCATAAAATACTTTTTAAACGGCAAATAATACGACTTTAACTTCTGAAATGTCTCCAAATACCGCTCCCCCTCTTCTTCCCTAACAGACTCCATTTTTTAAGAGCAAAAAAAGTTGCACTATTAATATAACGGTTTTCGAAATATTAATCTACTGCTTTTATAAGATTTTTAGCAATTTTTTGAAAACAAAATGATTCAAAGTTTTTTACTGCATAATAAAAAGCATAGATTAAAATCTATGCTTTTTAAATTTGCTTAATCACCCTTCTTAATCGGCTCATCAAGCACTCTATTCACACGTTTCTCCAGCATTTTCATACCGCTTCCGCCAGCCTGGAAATGTCTCAATTCACCGGTCAGATCAAATACATAATAGGAAGGGACATACTCATTTTCGAAGGCATCAGCAAGTTTATGCTCATTATCTATAAAAATTGGCTGTGTTATGCCATATTCTTCAGCTGTTGCTTTGATTGTATCCATATTTAAATCCTGCTCTACCCTTGGTATGTGCACGGCGATAAAATGAAGCTTTTCACTGTATTCGTCCCTAAACGCATTGAATTGGGACATTATTTCTTTACATAAGTAGCAGCTTACAGACCAAAAATGAATCAAAGTTGGTTTGTCACCAATCAAATCGGCTTTTGATTGTTCTTTGTTCAGCCATGCTGTGGCACCTGTTAATTCAGGCATCTGCTCTCGTAGTTTCATTTTGATTTCTCCCCCAATTGGTTCTCCATTAAGTATATATTCTCTTATTCTTTAACCAGATCACAGAGTAGCTTGGCCAGGCTTCCAATTAGCCGGGCAAAGTCCGCCTGTTTGCAGTGCTTGGAGTACGCGCAATGTTTCAGTAACATCTCGGCCGATATTATTATGATTCACAACTGAATACATCAATTCCCCTTCAGGGCTGATGATGAATAAACCGCGCAGAGCAATCCCTTCCTCTTCAATCAGAACGCCGTATTCTCTTGATACTACATGATTCGTATCTGCTGCCAGCGGGAAGTTTACGTCCCCTAGCCCATTTTCTTTACGATCTGTTTTAATCCACGCTAAATGAGTATGTATTGTATCTGTAGAAACACCAATTACTTCTGCATCAAGATCTTCAAACTCGTCATAACGGGCAGAAAGTGCAGTGATTTCAGTGGGACATACAAAGGTAAAGTCCATTGGATAAAAAAACAGTACTGTCCATTTGTCATTTTTCATATTTTCTTCGAGACTAACTTTTCCAAATTCTCTATTTGCTAATACTGCTTCCATTTCAAATTTTGGCGCTTGCTTGCCTACCATACGTTCCGGCATTATTAATTACCTCCAAAAAAACTGATTTAATTGAGAATACTTAGTAACGAGACGAACAGAATAATCTTATTATTCTAATTATAAACACTATATTTTCACCAGTCAAATACACGTAATATTAAATATAAATTAATAATAATTATTAATAATATTTTTACAAAAATCGGTTAAAATACTTAGGAATAATTAGTCAGCCAAAAAGTTTACAATTTATTTTTTAGGGAATACATTAAAAAAGTTTTTAATGGCAGCAATACATATAAAGGAAGTGCAGTATGAATACAATTACAGATATGCAAGATTATTTTATAAACTTTAATTGGGCAAATCTCCTTGTCAGCACAGGATTAATTTTACTTAAGCTGCTGCTGATATTCTGTCTCTATTTTATCATCAAAAAAATCTGCTTATTATTTATATCCAAGCTTTTTGATTCTTATATGAAGAAGCATTCCATCTCAACAGGGAGAGCTTCAACATTAGAAAGTTTAACCAAGAATATTTTGTCCTATATCCTTATTTTTATTTTGGCAGTCACTGTTCTTCAAACATTCGGGATTGATGCTACTGCTATCCTTGCTGGTGCTGGTATTGTTGGTCTTGCCGTCGGCTTTGGTGCCCAAGGACTTGTCAGTGATATTGTCACAGGTTTTTTTCTTTTATTAGAAAAACAGCTCGATGTCGGTGATTCTATTACTACAAGCACCTTCTCAGGCACTGTGGAACAAGTCGGACTAAGAACAACACAGCTCCGTTCTCCAGATGGCACCCTTCATTTCATACCTAACAGGGAAATTAAAATTTTAAGTAACCACTCTAGGGGAGATATGCAGGCACTTGTTGACGTTATTATTTCTAATGACAATGACATCCCGGCTTGTTTGGAAATACTCCAGGATGTTTGTGATACTATCCGTAAGGAAAGTGATGTAATCACAGATGGTCCGAATGTTATTGGTATTCAATCGTTTGCTGGGACAAGCTTGACTATCCGCATTATTGCCAAAACACTTAATAATGAGCAATGGGGTGTCGAAAGAATACTGCGGCAAAGAGTTCAGGAAACATTGGAGGAAAAAGGAGTTAAATTGCCATCACCGGCAAGTTTAGCTTTAGAAAACAGCAATAAGTAAATAAACTAAAAATCCTCAAAGACTGAAATGCACACTTTAGTCTTTGAGGATTTTTTTTGCTCAGTTGTTATTGCCTTTAAACTGTAAGTAGGAAGTAATCATAGTAATAGCAGTTTGCAATGCATCTTCGTCTGGGTTCAGTTTGCTGTGATGAAGACCATATGGAGAATGGACACCAAGCCAAAACATAAAACCAGGGATTTCCTTCAGCATATAACCGAAGTCTTCACCTGTCATTGCTTCTTTGCATTCAATCAGCTCAATCGTTGTGTTTTGTCTAATAAAGTCCATAAATTCTTTCGTGACTGCTTCTTCATTATAAACTTGATAATATCCGCTTCCAAAATCGATTGTACATTCACATTCATACCCTGCTTCAATTCCTTTAACGAGCGCTTTAACTCTATCCTTAACCTTGGTCATGGATTCAGCAGAAAGCGTCCGCATCGTCCCTTCTAATCGCGCTGACTCTGCGATAACATTCTGAACTGTGCCTCCAGTAATCTTACCGATTGTGACGACAGCACTGTCTAGAGGATCGATATTTCTTGCTACAATTGATTGCAGCTGTGTTACTAAGGAACAAGCCGCTACAACCATATCATTCGTCTGATGCGGATAGGCAGCATGCCCGCCTTTACCTTTCAGATCGATGAAAAGCTCTGAAGTATTGGCAAACAAGAGACCAGGTTTCACTGCAATGGTGCCGACAGGATACTCTGGTGCCACATGCAGGGCCATGATCATATCAGGCATCCATTCCTGCATGATGTCACTTTTCAGCATTGGTTCAGCACCGCCGGGCCCTTCCTCTGCCGGTTGGAAAATAAACAGCATATCATCATCAATTGGAATTTCCACTATATTTGTTAATACACCGAGGGCAATTGTCATATGAAAATCATGTCCGCATGCATGCATTGCCTGCTCATGACTAGAGCTGAAGGGAAGGCCTGTCTCTTCGGTAATCGGCAAACCGTCAATGTCCGCACGATAACCGATAAGTCTTGCAGACTTTCTGCCTTTCACCTTTACAAATATCCCGGTTTTCCAAGTCTTTATTTCAATCCGCTCGCTAGGTAATGCATGAATATAATTTAACAGATATGTTTGTGTTTTGAATTCTTGAAACCCAAGTTCAGGGATTTGGTGCAGCTCTCTTCTGATTTGTACATAGTCTGTATTTGCCACCATTTCTCTCCTCCAGCTTAATGTAAATATAGCTCCTGCTTATAAATTGCAGGCTAAAAGGAAAAGCGCGGAATGAAGTTTCCACGCTTTTTTTAACATTATAGTTTACGAAGCTCTTGCATAATTTCTGTTTTAGATTTTGTCTTCTCATCGATTTCTTTGATGATGCGTGCTGGAGCTCCTGCAACCAATGTATTTGCCGGAACGTCTTCAAGAACGATTGCTCCTGCTGCAACGACAGCACCTTTTCCAACTGTAACACCTTCAACTACAACTGCGTTTGCACCGATAAGAACATCGTCTTCAACGATAACCGGCTTAGCAGATGGCGGCTCAATAACACCAGCAAGAACTGCGCCTGCACCTACGTGGCTGTTTTTTCCGACAGTAGCTCGTCCACCAAGAATCGCACCCATATCGATCATTGTACCTTCACCGATGCTTGCGCCGATATTGATTACAGCACCCATCATGATAACAGCATTATCACCGATTTCTACTTGGTCGCGAATAATTGCGCCTGGCTCAATACGAGCTTTAATATTTTTCATGTCCAATAGAGGAATCGCTGAGTTGCGGCGGTCGTTTTCGATTACAAAATCAGTGATGCTGCCTTTGTTAGCTTCAATCACTTCATTGATATCAGACCACTCACCGAATACAACCCCTGCATCTCCGCTGATGAAAGATTGAATCTTTTCGCCAAAGTTAACTTCAGATAAGTTTCCTTTAACATAAACCTTTACAGGTGTAGATTTTGTACTATTTGCAATAAATGAAATAATTTCATTTGCATCCATCATTTTCATTGTTAGTTACCTCCAATATGTATATATAACACTAAGCATTACTTTACCAAACAAAAGCATAGAAGACAAGCAAAAATAACGGTTAGTCTATCTTTCTGCCTGCCTTTTAGCCATTCACTGCGGGTGAATATTTCCTTCTCTTATCGCCCGCTTTTCTCCAGCTACATACTCTTCAATAATTTCAAAAAATGCCTGCACTTGCTTTAATTGAAACGCCGCCTCATAGCCAATCAGCCACGTGCTTCGGAAAATCGGTTGATTTTTTTCATCGAGCAAAGGCACTTGAAAGAGGTTTTGATTCGCCTCTTTAAGAGCGATGGCTGGAAGTATGCTGTAGCCTATTCCGTTAAAGGTCAATTGCTTGCATGTTTCGATTTGATCGACATAAATTGTATTTTTGGGAGGCGCAGGAAACTGTCTGTGCCACCATTCCTGGATTTCCTCATAATAGCTCGAATCGCTTTTAAATTGAATAAACGGCCTGTCAGTATCCATCAGCTGATCCAAACTGGAAATTTGGCTGTCAACCAAATATAGGGGATCGTCAAACAAATGCTTTTTGGCCCCTTTCCAATCAGCACTTCCCCGGATAATGCCAAGATGAATGCTGCCGTCAGTCATCGATTTTAAAATCTCGCTGCTCCAGCCAGTGATCAATGATACTTTAGCTTGGGGATATGTCTTAATAAACTCCTTCAGCACTCCAGGCAGCCAGTTCTGTCCGACAATGCTGGCGGCTGCAATACTTAAAGTTCCATGAACTTCTCCCTTTAACGCATGGATGGACTCTTTTACACTATCTTCCTTGTTTATTGTTTCTATTGCAAACTGCGCAACAAGTTCTCCTGCTGCCGTTAAAGAAAGCCCTTTTTGGGATCGGATAAACAATTTGGCGCCCCATTCTTTCTCAATATTTTGCAGCCGCTGTGAAAGGGCAGGCTGAGACACAAACAGCTTTTCTGCAGCTTTTCTCATATTCATCTCTTGGGCAAGGACCTTTAATAGTTGCAGCTCAGATATTGTTGACATATATTTCCCTTCTTTTTCCTGTTGTTCTTTTTGCCGGGTAAGCAGTATTGCAATTAGATGGAATAAACAGATGTGTTACGTAGGGGGAATAACTTTAAGGAAGCACGTTAAAACGAAGCCATGAAAAAACTCTCTATATTTCCAAAAACGTATTCAGCCTTTTTAACACAGACCTTCTTGTCAAAATGCCATCAAAATAGCCTTCATTATCCTCCAGGCAAATGAAGGGATTATCCGTTAAAAGTTCCATCATATCCTTGAATGATGTATTTGAATTTGCTCTAGGAACAACTGTGTTCATTACTGTTTCCACTTTTATGCTCTCTAACTTTTCGAATTCAATCCGCTCAAGTCCGAGTATGCTGTCCATAATGATGGGCGTACTCAGCAAACCATGGAGCTTGTAGGAGGGATCTAAAACCGGTATGGAAGAATAGCCGCTTTTTGTCAGTACTAAAAGGGCATGTTCTAAATTATTACCAACTTGCACATGGGCAACACGCTCTGAAGGAATCATTAATTCTTTCACCGTAATGTCTAAAAATTCTCCGTTGTGTATGCTGGTCATAGCCGAAAACTCCTCAATAGTTTATTTTCTACTCCACTATCTTACCATAGTTTTCGGCCATTTGCTCATTTAACCCTTGCTCGTTTCGATATTGCGCTGATTAAAACCACAGTTAGGACAAGTGTAGATGACATTCTGATTTGATTGGGCTGTCAGTACATTCTCTAACAACTCCTGTTGCTGACATTCAGGGCATGTTACTGCAATCTGCATGCAAACTCCATCTCCTTTCTTTTAGAGTGACTCTGTTATTAGACTGTTAATTTATTTAAGCAATTATGCAAGGATTAATGACAGAAAAAGGAGCCGTAAGAATACGGCTCCTTTTTAATGATTATTGAATAAGATCAAAGATTTCGATTGTAATCATATCGATATTGTCAAATTGATATCTTTTTGGCTTTTCTTTATCATTGTATACTTCCAACTCATACGTTTCTGTTTTAGGATGGAATGTAACTTGACATTTTCTTTCGCCGTTTACCTCAAAAAAACGTTGGGAAGGTTCTCCCCCTGTTGATTGTTCTTGTAAATTTTTTAAACGTGTTAATATGCCTTGAAGCTGTGACATGCTCTCTCTCCTTTCAAACAAACCCATATATTACTTATAGGTTTAACTATTAGCATGTTTCTATACACTTTCCCTTTAAATTAAAGCAAGCGTTCTTGCTTTGTGTAAATGCCAATAATAACAGAATAAAATATTGCGGAGTGTTTGTCCAAGTAAAATTGAAGAATGAGCAAATCTTTTTTCTCAGACCCTTAAAATGTGCTATGATTAGGCAATATATTTATTATAGATAGCGAAATTTTCAGATAGATGGAGGCAATTTTTTTTGAAAAAAATAACGATGTATACACAGCCTGATTGCCCGCCTTGTGAATATGCGAAGACGTTTTTACGGGAAAAGGGATTTGAACTGGATTTGAGGGATATTCAGAAAGATGCCAAAGCTAGAAAAGAGCTTGTGCAAAAATATCAATGCTTTTCTACTCCTACTTTTGTAATCGGTGAAACAGTTATTGCCGGTTTTGACCATGACAAGCTGCAAGAGGTTCTTAAATTTTAAAGAAAGCAAGCTGTACCAACAAGGTACAGCTTTTAATATGCAAACAACTCCCATTATTTATCGTCCATTTTGTGCAAAAGGAAGACTAAAGATGACTTTTAATTGTGCGAAAACTTGTAAGTCTGCAAGTTTGTTCAACCTAGACACCTTTTCCACTTCACTATTTTCATTCTTCGCATTCTTTGACAAATACTTCGTTATTTCTTCATCGGAAAGCTGCTTTGATACTTTCCATTGACCATTTATTTTCTCCAGTAGCATTCCTTCATAGTGGTCCTCATAATATAGGGGGCCATCATCTGGTGATTCAAAATATTCGTATACATAAATCTTTTGAGAATGAATATCTATTTCTGTATTTTCTGAAAACTGAAAGTACGGAATATAGTATGGTGCAAAATCACTGCCGTAGATTATATACTTTCCGTTTTCTTTGACTAGATTTGCTTTTAGAAACTTATTAATATAATCGTCAGAAAAATATGGTGTTAACAATGCGTTAACTTCAGAGAGTTCTCTATGCTTTTCACTTAAATGTACCTGTGCATGAAAGGCTTCCTCTAAAAATAAGAGTACATCCTTTCTTTCAGACAGCTTGTCCTTCTCCATAGCATAGGTAAATTGGGCATTTCCAAAGGCAAGTATTAATAAAAAAATGCAAAGCATCGTTTTCTTCATTGCCGTCTCCCCTTTCTCTTTCTAATGATAACAATAATCTATTCACAGTATTCGATTTTTCGTTCGTTAAATTCTGTAATGCTTTGACAATTTTCTGCGATATTATACATATACCCGAAAAACAACCGAAATAACTAAAGATTGACACCCAAAATAAAAAAGACCCATAGCGGGTCTAATTAATAAGCACTTCCATCTTATCAAGGAAGTTATAGGACAGATCAATAAAAAGAAATTCGTTAGCATCAAGAGGATAGGAGAATGTTCTGACTGTCCCGCCTGTTTCAATATCACTGTACAAGTCCGATAAGATGCCCTTTTTTTCATTTTGCATCTTAATGATATTTTCGAGAAAATATGGGCGCCAGCTCCAGTTTTTATTAACATACTCCCTTTGCAGTACCCAATTGCTGTTATCATAAAAAATATTAGCTGATTTTTGAAATCCATCTTCATTACAGACATACATTCTAAAGGCTACATCTGTCAACTCGTTAGACAAGTTCTTTAACAGTTCTTCATAGCTTGAATATTTACGATATTTCTGCAGCAACTCATGAAGTTTCGTTTGAAATTTATCTGTTAATTGAAGGATTGATGTCAGCTTTTTCTTTTCATAAGAGATAAATTCATGAAACTCTGCCCCTAATTTGGCTTGCCGGATGGTTGGTTCCACAAAATGTTCTTCTGGATGATGCAAATAAAAGCCTTGATAAAATCTGCCGCCGTTTTTCCAAGCAAATTGCAGCTGATGTACCATTTCAATATTCTCAAACAAAAGGTTCGCCCCTATTTTTCGAGCAAGCATTGATAAGGAATAGAGAACATTCTGGTACATATGGGAAGTGGAAGTGGAACGAAGAGCCAAAAGGTCAATTTTCAGGATATCAGGAGCCAGTTCTCCAATTCTGTCAACATAACTGCTTTCGCTTCCCATTTTGTCAATAGCGATTTTAATTCCAAATGTTCGATAGTAGACAAGCAAATGATCGAGATGCTCTGATTGTCCGGTATAATTTCGTTCCGATATCTCCAGTACAATCCGATTTAAATCAAAGCCTTTTTCTTCATAAGACATAAGCATTTGCAAGAAATCCTCGCCGTCATCATACATAAGAAGATCTGCATCACGATTGATAAATAGCAGGAAATTATCATCAAGCTCTATCGCTCTGTCTAATGCTTTTGTTAGCACTACTTTGTCTACTTCATTTTTATACTCTTCTGGAATCGACTCATCTAAAAAAAACGGGCCTAAGCTTTCTGTTCCATTTATTCCAGTATATCTTCCTAATACTTCATATCCAATAACGGTATGTTCGTCAGCACTAAAAATGGCTTGGAAATAAGGGATGACATTATCTAGATCTGTCAAAATATCTAAAGCGTCCATATTTTGATCAGCCTCCCTATAAATAATGACTTATTATACCATAAAAATTTAGACTTTTTCCCTTTAATATAGCCATGAAACGTATTTATTTTGAATATTGAGCATATAAGCAAATCGTTCATTCAACTGGAAAGTGTTGATACTTATAAACAGGAAATAAACACATATCCTAATTACCATAGGAGCCGGCAATCGAAAGTAGGTTGCTAATGCGTATATTTAGACTTTTATCTCTGTTGGTGTTTATCACTTGCTTCCAACAATCACAAATAGGAATGGAATTTGCCTTAAGTCAAAAAACACACGCTGCCTCCACGCAGAAAAGGTCCATCATGCTTAATGTGCCGCTGATCAAGCAAAACCCTGAGCTTAAATATGGGTGTGAAGTCACAAGTCTTGCTATGGTACTGCAATATGCTGGGGTGAAAGTAACGAAAATGGATTTATATAAAAAGGTATCTAAGGATACTGACCCTCTTGTTAAAAAACGAGGGGACATCATAAGCTGGGGTGACCCGGCTGTAGGGTTTGTAGGAGATATGACAGGCAAAACGAGCGGCTACGCTGTGTTTGACCAGCCAATAGAAGATTTAGTAAATAATTATTTGCCTGAAAGGGCCGTTAATTTAACTAACCTTTCTTTTTCCGCTGTTGAAAAGCATGTTTCTGACGGATACCCCGTTGTAGTATGGACTACTGGAGACTACCGACTACCAGACAGATGGGAATCATGGCAGCATAATGGCAGAACAATCAAAACACCGCTTGATTTGCACGCTGTTGTCCTCGTTGGGTATGATGATAAATATGTTTATTTAAACGATCCACTGTCAGGAAGAAAAAAAGTAAAAGTAAGCAAGTCACGATTTATTGAATCTTGGGCAGCATTAAAGCATAGAGCTGTCAGCTATAGATAAAGAATGCCATCCTCGGAAATATCCAAGGATGGCCGTTAAAAACAAGAGAATAGCCAGATTCCCTGCCTATGTTTCCTATAATCCACTATCATTTTATTCACAAACCAGGTAGTTCATTCCTGTTATTAATGCTGATTTTTGTTTGTAAAAAACGTTCAACTTCCTCAGCAGGGAGCGGCTTGGAATAATAAAATCCTTGCGCTTTATGACAGTTAGCTGCCTTTAAAATATCAGCCTGCTCCCGGCTTTCTACTCCTTCTGCAATGACATCCATGCCCAGATTCTCTCCTAAGTGGATAATGGTTGTAATTATAGCCGCATCCTTTACATTCTCTAGCACATCTCTGACAAATGATTGGTCAATTTTTAAAATATCAATCGGAAATTGTTTTAAATAACTGAGTGAGGAGTATCCTGTCCCGAAATCATCAACAGAAATAATGACCCCAAGCTCCTTTAATTTCCGAAGGATAGGTATAGCATCTTTAGAATTATGCATAGCCCCTTCTGTTATTTCAATTTCCAGCAAGTGCGGCGGAATATCATTTTTTATAATGGCTGTTTTGATAATATCAACAAAATTCGGCTGTTCAAACTGTTTTGGTGAAATATTGACGGCAATTCGAATACCATCATTAAATGACTTCAACCATTTGCTGATTTGCTGACAAGCTGTTTCAATCACCCAGTTGCCAATTGGGATGATAAGTCCAGTATCCTCTGCAAGAGGTATGAATTCACCTGGAGAAATAATTCCAAGGACAGGGCTATCCCAGCGCAGCAACGCCTCAACACTTTTAATACTCTGAGTTTTTAAATCAATCTGCGGCTGATAAAAAAGGGTCAGTTCTTTATTTTGCACCGCTTTTCGCAAGTTAGTTTCCAATGTTACGATATTTGTTAAAGCGACATTCATATCAGACCGGTAAAATTGAGAATGAGCTTTTCCTCTTTCCTTCACTCGGAAAAGTGCTTCATCCGCATTTTTGATAAGTGTATCTTCATCCTTCCCATCGTTAGGATACATGCTGATGCCGATACTTGGCGTTATATAATATTCTTGTGAATTTAGATAAAAAGAGCTGGCAAACCTCGACAAAATTGCTTGAGCAAAGGCGCTCGTTTTCTGCCTTGTTGTGTTAGATAGCATAATAATGAACTCATCTCCGCCTTGCCTGTAAACATGGCAATCTTGGTTATTGAATTCTAACAGCCTTTCAGCAACCTTTATCAATATCTGGTCGCCGACAATATGGCCAAATGTGTCATTAATGTATTTAAACCGATCAAGGTCAATTGTCAATAGCGCGATTTCTTGGCCGGTTTTAGTCGCCTTGTTTATTTCAATATTTAAATCTTCCAGAAGAGCGCGTCTGTTATACAGACCTGTCAGTTGATCGTGAAAAGCCATATATCTAATTTTCTCGGCAGTCTCTGTTTTCTCAGACATATCTCTTAAAATGATATACATCCCTTTTGCAGTACTACTAATTAGAATGGGGATGATTTTAATATGAACATTAAGTACTTGGCCATTCTTCATTTTCAGCATGCTGTCGAGTGACCGAGATAGGTGAGTCAACCTGCATTTCCTAACTTGATCCTTAAAGGATGTATAGCTTACTTCTTCTATTAAATCAAAGATTGACCTGTTTTTTATTTTGTCTAAAGGATATTCCATTAACTTTTCAGCTGCCGGATTAATCGTTTGGACCAAGCCGTTTAAATCAATCCCTAAAATGGCGTCTAGATTATGATCGACGATGGAACGAATTTCCTGCTCTCTTTCAATCAGTCTCTGCTTTTCTTCCTGCAGTTTTGTCACATCTCTAGTAACAGAAACGATGAATTTAACATCCCTATTTTTATCCAGTATAGGTGTTAAGACAGATTCACCATATCTTTTAATTCCTTCTGGCAACATAACTTCATCAGAGAATACATGGATGTTTTTTTCCGCATACACCTTTTCATATTCTAGCTGCAGGCCACCATATACACCTTGGTGCAGAACATCCTGCAATGATTTCCCGATATAATCAGGTGTGAGCTTCGCGTGAATATAGCCTGCCTTATTGGCAAATACATAGCGAAAAACAGGACCAGGCTCTGCCTTCATGATATATACCAGATCATTAACATGATTAAAAATGATTTCAAATATGATTCTCTCTATTTTCATATTAGGGTCTAGATGCTGTTCGTCCTTAATACTCTCAAAAAATCCGTTCATTTGTATCATCCTTAATTACTTCTTTTATTGCTTTTCGTTCAAAATTAGCCATGCGCTAAAATGTATAAATCCCAGGCTGTTCGTCTACAATAATGGAATCAATAATATATCTACGTTTTTCTTAGTATAATTATCGGCAATTAGTAAGAAATGTTTATAATAACCTTTTAAAAAGGAATCATTCCATTATAAAAGACGCTTTTAGATTAGGATTCCTTTTCTATTGGAAAAATAGTATAATAGCTTGTATTCATTCTCTACTAGAAAGGAGTTTATAGATAATGCACAAGCATCCATCAAAAATGCCGCAACTGCATCCAACGATCGAAAACCTCTCTCAATCCATTTCAGTAGTAAATCGCCATGCTAAAACAGCAACAGATCCGAAATTTCTTTATAAGCTGAAACAGGCAAGTCTGCAAAAACTGCTGAGTGAAGGGAAAGCAAAAAAGGTAGGGCTTCACTTTTCCAGCAATCCAAGAAACAGCCAGCAGCAGTCTGATATCCTGGTTCAATGCGGGGAATATACCTTTCACTTGCCGCCAACAAAAAAAGATTTTGAAGAATTGCCTCATCTTGGTTCTTTAAACCAAAACGTCAGGAATCCAAAATCTACCCTCTCTCTTAACCAGGCAAAAAAGCTGTTGATTTCATATACTGGTTTAAAAGAAGACAACCAAGATCAAAACAAGCCGCCAAGCAAACGATATGTTAAGCCTGTTTTCAAAAGACTTGGGGAAAGCTATTAGTTAAATGCATATAGCAAAAAGACTGCAAGAATTCATCATTCATGCAGTCTTTCTTTTTTAGATAATATACTCATCAACTAACAGAATTAATTCCGCTATTTCTGGTTTGCTTACTTGTGCATTCGCTCCGACACGTTTCCCTTTATGTCTTAAATCTTCCGTAATTAAGGAAGAGAAAATGATAACTGGAAGATGGCTCAGCTTAGCTTCCTCTTTAATCTTTCTTGTTAAATGATGTCCATCCATTTGCGGCATTTCAATATCTGTAATCACCAATTGGACAACATCTTCTATCTTTTTGCCAGAATCAATGACTCCTTGCAAATGTTCCAATGCTTCTCGGCCATTTTCAAAGAAATGCACCTTCTCATAGCCTGCCTCTGCTAGCGTATCCTCAAGCAGTTTTCTTAGCAATGGTGAATCTTCGACTACAATAAGCTGTTTATTGCTTCTTTCACGTGTTCCTAATCTTTTCACTTGCTGAACATTAATACCTGAATCTGGATTAATATCAACAACAATGCGTTCGAAGTCAAGAAGCAAAATCATTTCGCCATTCAGCTTAATTACACCAATGATTTGACTTTCTGCACCTTGGTACATTTCAGAAGGCTTTTCAATGTCTTCCCAAGAGATACGATGTATCTGGGAGACATTATGTACGTGAAAGATAATTTTTGTTTTGTTGAACTCAGAAACAATAAATTTATCTTTCTCCGGCTCCTCTGAAGGCGGCAAACCTAAAGCATTTGCAAGGTTTACGACTGGCAGCACTTCTCCTCTCAATTCCATAATGCCCTCAACATTAGGATGGGCATGGGGAATTGACGTAATAGGTACAGGGTTAATAATTTCTTTTACCTTAATAACATTTATCCCGAATTTATTTTTGCCTACACCAAATTCTACAATCTCTAATTCATTTGTACCTGTCTCTAGTAAGATTCCTTTATCGTTGTTCATTATTTTCGTCCTTCCTACTAAACATAATCTGCTTACTCGTTATATCGTTGCAATTATTGTAAACTTAAACATTTATTTTATAATTGGCAAAAGTTTGTTCAGATGAAAGCTTTGCCTTGATTCTTTTTTTATATCGGCCGCTTTTAAAATCTATGAAGAGTGCTAAAAAAATAATTTGCACAGATGTGTCTCATAAACCCAACAGGAGATGAGACAAAACAAAAGATAGCCTATCTAAATACGAATAAATTGTTCGGTTCATTAGCTCTCGTCCAATCGCTTTTTTCGGGGGGAGGAAGCTAAAGTGTCCTCTTTTACCCGCAGAAGTCTGGTATCCTCCGCTCCATTCTGCTAAGACTTTTCATTGTTATATTCATGCAAAAAACCAAATTATTAATCGTTAATAGTTTGGTTTTGATTAGAGATTGACGTCCTTATGTTTCAGCCTATTTGTTCGTTATTTATCTGTTTGTACCTTTCCGTGCACGATCAAACCTATTATAGTTAGGATGATTAGTGACCCTAATGCCATCCTGCTCGCAGTATCTCCTAAATCAGCAAAAATTAAGGTGATGCTTCCATATAGAAGAGGACCAACAATAGAGGAAACTTTACCTGAGAAGGCAAATAAACCAAAAAACTGGCCCCTTTTTTCCTCGGGGGTAATTTCAACGATATACGTTCTAGAAGTAACCCACATGCTGCCAAGAGCAATACCAAACATGCTTCCAGCAATCCAGAACATCAGCTCATTCCAAGCAGCTGTTGCGATAATTAAGGCAGCAACTAATAGATACCCCACAATTCTGATTGATTGATAAGCACCGATTCTTTTTGCAATGTAACCAAAAATAAAAGAGCCTATTATGCTTGATAGTGTTGAGACTAAATATAAAACAATAAACTTGCCCGTAGAGAACCCAACTATGGCTTGTGCATAAACAGCCATCATCGCAATTGTCGTAGCCACTGCATCATTTAAGAAGAAATAAGCAATCATAAAAGTAAAGATATTACGGTAGCTCTTTGCTTGCTTAAATGTTTCATAGATTTCCTTATAGCCAGACAGAAAGGATTGTTTTTCTGCAGTCTGTTTTGGAGTATCTTTAATAATAAAGAAAAGCGGTAGAGACAATAATAAAAACAGCAAGCCTGTCGGGATAAATGATTGATGAAAGTTATCATCTCCAACAAATATGTATACAAGCAAGCCAATCAATGTCCCCATATATCCAACTGCCACACCAAATCCAGAAATAAGCGGCAGCTGTTCTTTTGTGCCAAGATCTGAAATCATCGCATCATAAAATACAAGACTAGAATGGTAAGTAAACTTTGCAAAAACGAATAATAATATAACGATAAATAATGACATAGGTATGCCTATGATAGAGTCTTGGAATGTGATTCCTCCGAAAACTCCCATCAGAACAGTTGAAATAACTGTTATGATCGTAAAAATGATAATATATTTCTTTTTCCTCCCTGTTCTATCCATAAGCACGCCAAACAAAGGGGAGAATAAAACTAACAAAAAGCTAGCTAGTGCGTTAGAATACGATATTAACGTGCTGGCTATTTGGTCTTGAACCTCATTTGAGCCAATTACCTCTTTTAAATATAAAGGGAAAAATATCGTGTTAATATTGGAAGAAAATATCGTGTTTGCTGCATCATATAGAGCCCAAGCGAGTATTGGCAATGAAAAATACAGTGCGGGCCCTCGTAAATCTTTCGTTTGGATTTTTCGTTGTTCCATTCTATAAATTGACCTCCTTCAATCAAACAGAACTTGTTTTATCATTATATGAAAGGAAATGAAGATTACCCCCATTATCCATACATTTATGGTAATAACCTCCTCCTTTTCCATCTTATCTGCTGAAATTAAAGGAAACAACCCTTTTTATGTAAATAAACTGTAATCGTAAAACTTTAAGTGTTCTGCCATACGCTTTAAAAAAGCACAACTTTGTGAATTTCGAGCTAAAATCTAATCGAAAATATCCTTTGCGAATAGGATATTGTATAGGGCATCAGTAACTTAAGATGGAGCGTATAAGGGGGGAAGTAAACCGATGAATAGTACAGCCATTTTCTTTAACCTTGATTCATCTATCATCATTGTTGAAAATATACAAATTGCAGACACTTCTGTCACAGAGGAAATAAATTTCATTCTTACGCCCGCGGATGGAGACATCGTTTTTCTCAAAAATGATATAGATTGGGACTACGGTTATTAATCTTTGCAATAAACTTTAGCGCTTTTTTCAAAGTGCTTCTTTTTTTATGGTCAGGCTAATGTTTTCAAGATAACACGGATTTGTTATGATACTAATAATAAGCAGAAAATAAAAAATAAGGTGGAAAACATGGAATATTTGATAAACAAAAAAGTAAAGGATATTGAAATATCCGGAATTCGTAAATTCTCCAACATGGTTGCAGGCAAAAAAGACATGCTTTCCCTTACAATCGGCCAGCCTGATTTTCCTACACCAGATCATATTAAAGAAGCTGCCAAAAAAGCAATTGATGAGGATTTTACGACATATACTCATAATGCAGGAGATCTTTCACTCAGAGAGGCAGCAAGTAACTTTGTCAACCAAAAATACGGCTTAAACTATAATCCCCAATCAGAGGTTATTGTAACTGCAGGCGCAAGTGAAGCAATCGATATAGCCTTCCGGACCATATTAGACGAAGGTGTCGAAGTGATACTTCCAGGACCTGTTTATCCTGGATATGAGCCGATAGTTCGCCTTTGCGGGGCAAATCCAGTTTATGTGGATATTAAAGACAATGGGTTTCGCTTTACTGCAGAGCTTATTGCACCATACATAACAAATAAGACTAGATGCATCGTTTTGCCGTATCCAAGCAATCCGACAGGTGTCAGCCTTAACAAGCAGGAACTTTTGGCTATAGCTGAACTGCTTAAAGACAAAGATATATTCGTACTGGCAGATGAAATCTACAGCGAACTACTCTTTGATGCTGATCATATATCCATCGGCAGTTTTTTAAGAGAAAAAACGATTGTGATTAATGGTCTATCTAAATCTCACAGCATGACAGGCTGGAGAATTGGTTTTCTGTTTGCTCCTGAAAGCATTTGCCAGCAAATATTGAAAGTTCATCAATACAACGTGACATGCGCGTCATCTGTTTCCCAGCGAGCAGCATTACAGGCATTAACTGTCGGCATTAATGACAGTTTAGCAATGAAAGAGGAGTATAAAAAAAGACGGGACTATCTTTACTCCCGCCTGGCAGATATGGGCTTAGAAGTGATAAACCCTGACGGCGCCTTTTACTTTTTCATTAAGATACCTGTAGCAGGCACAAGCTCCTTTGACTTTTGCTTGGATTTAGTGGAAAAGGCCAATTTAGCAGTTGTTCCAGGCAGCGCTTTTTCAGCTTTAGGAGAAGGCTATTTCCGCATTTCCTTCGCTTATTCTTTTGATACATTAAAAGAGGCATGTGACAGACTTGCAGCATATTTAGCCTCCCATTAAACAAAAAAAGGAACTCTCCTGTGCTTAAGGAGAGTTCCTTTTTTTATTGCTGCCAGTATTTATATAATGCCTGTGTGCCCAACTCGTCTTGACCTAAAGCAGACAGTCTGCTGTACAAGCTTTCAGCCAGCGTCAAGCCTGGTGTTTCCATGCCCATTTTTTCTGCTTCTTCCATGGCAATTTTCATATCTTTAATAAAATGCTTAATATAAAAACCTGGGTCAAAGTCTCCTTTAATCATTCTCGGAGCCAAGTTAGTCAACGAAAAGCTGCCCGCTGCTCCTGTCGAAATGCTTTTCAAAACATTTTCCGGGTTTAAGCCTGCTTTTTCAGCATAAACAATCGCTTCACAAACTCCTATCATATTCGAAGCAATGGCAATCTGATTGCACATCTTCGTATGCTGTCCAGAGCCTGCCGGACCTTGGTAAACGATATTTGTTCCCAAGATTTCGAAAATTGGCAGCATATCATGGAAGGCTTCCTTGTCTCCTCCGACCATTATCGACAGCTTAGCCTCCCTAGCGCCAATATCGCCGCCAGAAACAGGTGCATCTAATGCATGCATCTTTTTGCTCTTAGCTTCTTCAAAAAGCTTTTTAGCCAAGCTTGGAGTTGATGTTGTCATATCAATCACATATGTATTTTCTTTGCCGTTTGTTATGATTCCATTCTCCCCTAAATACACTTCTTCCACATCTTTAGGGTAGCCAACGATCGTAATGATAACATTAGCTTTTTCCGCTGCTTCTTTCGGACTTGCAGCCCAAGCTGCGCCTTCCTGCAGCAAATCTGCTGCTTTTTCCTTCGTGCGGTTATACACCACAACAGAATACCCTTTTTTCATGAGATTGCGCGCCATGCTTTTTCCCATTACACCGATGCCGATAAATCCAATTACCGTATTTTCTTTAGAAAGCATTCCATTCTCCCTCCCAATTTCTTCGTTTGCTCCTCAATCATACCATACAGGCTTAAAATAATTCATTAACAGGACATGAGAAAAAGAAGCAAAAAAAGGACTGACTAGGCTACTAGTCAGTCAATAAGGGGAAAATGAGAATAGCTTAGCAAACTTAAAAAACTTTAAGTGCCTGTGCTTAGTTTATTTTTACCCGCTGCAAGCAATTCTAAACATGAATCCTCACTTTTTTTATTAAAAAATTTATTTATTTTTTCTGCCTGATTAAGAAAGTTTTGCTGCAGCTTTAACTGCTTCCATAACTTCTTCTGTTGTGGACATTTGCAATGCTTTTTCAGCAAGCTCTTCCATTTCTTTTTTAGACAGGTTAAGAATTTGTGATCTTGCTTTAAGGATAGATGTCGCACTCATAGAGAATTCATCCAATCCTAAACCTAACAATAACGGAATTGCTGTTTCGTCTCCAGCCATCTCTCCGCACATTCCAGCCCATTTGCCTTCTTTATGCGCAGCATCAATAACCATCTTAACAAGACGTAGAATGGATGGGTTGTAAGGCTGATACAGGTAAGAAACTCTTTCGTTCATGCGGTCAGCAGCCATTGTGTATTGGATCAAGTCATTTGTACCGATACTGAAGAAATCAACTTCTTTCGCAAATTGGTCTGCCAATACAGCTGTTGAAGGAATCTCAACCATAATTCCAAGCTCGATTTTATCAGCAACTGTTACACCTTCAGCAGTCAAGTTTGCTTTTTCTTCTTCAAGCAATGCTTTAGCAGCACGGAATTCGTTTAATGTTGCAATCATTGGGAACATGATTTTCAAGTTTCCATATGAGCTTGCACGAAGCAATGCTCTTAATTGCGTACGGAAGATTCCAGTTTCTTCTAGACATAGACGAATTGCACGGAATCCTAGGAATGGATTCATTTCTTTAGGAAGTTCAAGGTATGGAAGCTCTTTGTCTCCACCAATGTCCAATGTACGAACAACAACCGGCTTACCTTTCATTCCTTCAAGAACAGCTTTGTAAGATTCGAACTGCTCATCTTCTGTTGGAAGCTGATCTCTGCCCATGTAAAGGAATTCTGTTCTGTATAGACCTACTGCTTCTCCACCGTTAGAAGTAACACCTTCTAAATCGTTTGGAGTACCGATGTTTGCAGCCAATTCTACATGCACACCATCAGCGCTGACAGTTTGCTCGTTAACAAGCTTAGCCCACTCAGCTTTTTGCTCTTCATATTCTGCAGCAATTTTTTTGTAGCTTTCTACTACTTCTGGAGTTGGATTGATATGGATTTCACCTTTCAATCCGTCAACGATTACTAAATCACCGTTTGAGATTTCTTCTGTCGCTTTTTTCGTTCCAACTACTGCAGGAATTTCCAAAGAACGAGCCATGATAGCAGAGTGAGAAGTTCTTCCGCCGATATCTGTTGTGAAGCCTTTAACAAATTGACGGTTCAACTGAGCTGTATCAGATGGAGTTAAGTCCTCCGCTACCACTACAACCTCTTCTGAAATCATGCTTGGGTTAGCCAAGTGTACACCTAGCAAGTGAGAAAGAACCCTTTTAGTAACGTCACGGATATCAGCAGCACGCTCTTGCATGTACTCATTATCCATTGATTCAAACATGTTGATAAACATATCTGTTGTTTCTTTCAAAGCAACTTCTGCATTTACAGATTCTGTGTTGATTTTGTCTTCAATTGGAGCGATTAATTCTGGATCGCTTAATACTAAAAGATGCGCTTCAAAGATCGCTGCTTTATCAGCACCTAATTCTTTGTTCGCTTTTTCACGAATAGCATCCAACTCTTGCTTAGAAGTAGAAAGAGCAGCTTGGAAACGGTTAATTTCAGCAGCAGCATCTTCTACTGTTTTCTTTTCAAAAGATAAATCCGGTTCTACTAAACGATATGCTTTAGCAATGGCAATTCCACTAGAGGCAGCAATTCCTTGTAAAAAACTCATTATTCAGCAAGTCCTTCCTTTTTCAATGTTTCTTCTAAACCGTTAATAGCTTCTGTTTCGTCACTGCCTTCTGCAATGATTTTAATGTCAGCGCCTTGGCCGATTCCAAGAGACATAACACCCATGATAGATTTAAGGTTAACCTTTTTTTCTTTGAACTCTAAGTTAATTTCAGAGTCAAACTTGCTTGCAGCTTGTACTAAAAGAGTTGCTGGACGGGCATGAATCCCTGTATCTGCGATAACTTTAAATTGTTTTTCTACCATTAAAAATCAAACTCCTTCATTCAAATAATAAATAAGATGCATTAAGCCTTTTCAACTTAAACAACCCTATATAATAGTCAAGAAAATTGTTTATCCATAACTAATATATAATTTAATAGCTACTATTGTAAACTGAAAGTATAAAAGATGTAAATTTTAAACTTGTCCGAATAGCCATCAAGCGTACAAG
Organism: Niallia sp. Man26; assembly: GCF_022049065.2. NCBI lineage: Bacteria > Bacillati > Bacillota > Bacilli > Caryophanales > Bacillaceae > Niallia > Niallia sp. Man26. The sequence goes on along the minus strand of NZ_CP095743.1, from coordinate 1,258,084 downwards.
ACTTGCTGGATTGTTGTGTTTACTGTAAAATCAACATTTTTATATATATTATTTGACCATTATAGTTTTTTCCAAAAGCATAAGAAAAAATGTAAATTAATGATAATTATCAGGCATTTAAGTTATTTTTAAAAAAGACATCTCAAAAGTAGGATAGCATTTCTTTTCCGATGAGACAATGAAAAATATCGCACAAACATAAAAAAGCTTTGTACGCACATACCTCGTACCAATTACCTACAACTAGTCTTTTCCTACCAACTAGCTTCTCGGTTCTTCGAGGTATTGATAAATAACATCGCCGCCTCTTTGAGCAATTCCCCGGTAATGCTTAAAATCCTCCCTCTTAACGAGTTCGAGACGGAAAGCGAGAAAATCGGCTTTGCTTACTTTATATTCCTTAAGTTCTCCAGATTTTAATTGCTCTAACACATGTATAACTTCTTCCTGCAACATATAATCCAATTACCTGCCTTTTCATTATTACCTATCATTTCTTTAAACAATGCACATATAAATATTATTATCACACATGATTGCTGGAAACAAATTTGTTCATCCTTGCATACAATGTCTATAAGATATGAATGTGCATATAATTACCAATTACTGAAAACTATGTTATAATAACTTCATTCATACGAATAAACTTTTGTCCAAGCTGTTGAACGTGTGCATAAGCCTAATATCCTACTTCTAAGATGCAAAAGTTAGCCTAGATTAACTGCATCGATTAATGGATTACCCCAAAAGGTAAGCGGTTTAATTTTAAACTGCACGAAATGGATATAAACAAATGCCTTCTTTGTTCATCATATATCCATATTTCTTTACGGGAAAGTTTTTTTAGTGCAAACTAAAAATACAGAATTATATAAATTTGGCGTATAAGGAGAGAGTACAAATGAAGAGAGCTGAGGTTGGCAATATCATTGAATTTAGAGGCCTGCAAGGAATTGTAGAAAAAGTAAATGAGAATTCGGTAATAGTAGATTTGACATATATGGATAATTATCGCGACCTTGAGCTGGAACAACGTACGGTCGTTAATCATAAAAATTATAAAATAATTAAATAACAAGAAGCCGGCATAGCCGGCTTCTTGTTATTTACTCTAAGTATAAGTAGCTTCTACTCTTCAGCAAGCTCTTTTTTTGTTTTGACCTTTCCGTGCGGCTTCTGTTTCTGCTTACGGACAGTCCACTCTCTTTCTTCTTCTCGTTTTGCCTTAGACATAGTGCACCTCCTTTCTTGCTATTGTTAGCATGAGCGGAGTTTTTAAAATTATCCAGCGTCAACCTATTTGCCAGTAATTCTTGCTGGAAGAAATGTTGTTGACCAAATCAAAAAAAACTGATAACATCACAAATATAATTTTATATACGAATAGCGTGCGTTGAATGTCATGGATTACACTATGGCAGGAGCAGCTTCTGGAGAGACCTTTTTCAAGGCACCGAAGGATTCACAATCTCAGGTAAAAGGACAGGAGAGTAACTGATCTATACTTTTATAGTGTATTCGTTATTCTTTGGACTAGAGATTGGAGGAATTCCAATCTCTTTTTTGTTTTAGGAAGGAACGTTTTCTCTCTTTTAACGTGTACAAATTGTAATTGTCTTTTTTATAAGAACCACTACCTTAAGCTTACATAATTTTAGGGGGTAGCAGCAGAATATGCAGTAACAACTAAAACTTTGTAAGGCGTTCTTAACAAAAGACCATCATTATAATGAGGTGATATCATGCAGCAACGACGTGCAGTTGTAAGTGTAGTAGGTAAAGATCAAGTAGGAATTATCAGCAAGGTGACTACTATCATATCAGAAAACAATGTCAACATTTTGGATATTAGCCAAACGATTTTACAGGACTTTTTTACGATGATGATGATAGTCGATATTACTCAAAAAGAAAATCTCGATGAGTTGCGCCAGCAGCTGGATGAATTGGGCAATCAGCTTGGTTTAAAAATTAATATCCAATTAGAAGACATATTCCAATCCATGCACCGTGTCTAAGAAAGAAGGGAAAAAAAGTGAAAATTGCATTAAATGAAATGATGGAAACCATCAATATGGTCCAAATGGAGAATTTGGACATCCGTACAGTTACAATGGGGATAAGCCTGTATGATTGTGCTGACTCTGATTTCAATAAAATGAACAGCGCTGTTTATAAAAAAATCACTACTTATGCAAGCAAGCTTACAGAGGTTGCCCAAGCAGCGGAAAAAGAATATGGGATCCCTATCATCAACAAACGGATTTCTATTACTCCAATTGCTGAAATTCTTGGAAATGCAACAGTAGAACAAGCAATTGAGCTGGCAAAAACTTTGGATAAAGCAGCAAAAGACTTGAATGTTGACTTTATCGGCGGCTACTCTGCATTGGTTCATAAAGGCATCACAAAAGGTGATCAAACACTGCTTGATGCACTGCCTGAAGCGCTTGCTGTAACAGAAAGAGTATGCTCATCTATCTCTGTTGCTACTACAAGGACTGGAATCAATATGGATGCTGTGAAACAAATGGGAATTATCATTAAAAACGCAGCGGAACGGACGAAAGACCAAAACGGATTAGCATGTGCAAAACTAGTTGTCTTTTGTAATCCTGTTGAGGACAATCCATTTATGGCTGGTGCTTTCCATGGAGCTGGTGAAGGAGAAGTTGTTCTTAATGTTGGCGTCAGCGGACCTGGTGTTGTGCTTAATGCATTGCGAAAATATCCTGATGCAGATTTAGGAGAGGTTTCTGACATTATTAAAAAGACAACTTTCAAGATTACCCGTGCTGGTGAGCTGATTGGTCGAGTGGTAGCAGAACGCCTAGGGGTTCCATTTGGAATTATGGACCTGTCTTTAGCACCGACGAATGCTATTAATGACAGTGTTGCTGATATATTGGAAGAAATCGGTCTTGAACGTGTCGGTACACACGGAACGATTGCAGCACTTGCACTTATGAACGATGCTGTGAAAAAAGGTGGCGCAATGGCAAGCTCCTATGTTGGCGGCTTGAGCGGAGCGTTCATTCCTGTCAGCGAAGACAATGGTATGATTCGCGGAATTCTTGATGACAGCTTAACATTGTCAAAACTAGAAGCAATGACATGTGTCTGCTCTGTTGGACTTGATATGATTGCACTTACAGGAGACGTTTCACCTGCCACCCTTTCGGCAATTATCGCTGATGAGGCAGCAATCGGAATGATTAACAAAAAAACAACTGCTGTTCGTGTAATCCCTGTACCTGGTAAAAAAGAAGGCGAAATGGTTGAATTCGGTGGCTTGCTTGGCAGAGCTCCAGTTATGGGTGTTAATCCGTACAGCTCTCAAAAGCTTGTTGACCGCGGCGGCCGCATCCCTTCCCCACTGCAAGCACTTATTAACTAACAAGTAAAAATGTCTGGCTCTTTGGAGTCAGACATTTTTTTGTGGAATCGGCTTTGCCCATAACAGCAGTAAAAAAACAAGGCTTATATACCCAAAAAGCGGATATAGATAAGACAGCAGTGTTCCATAGTGAATGAAACTGATCAAATAAGATACTGCAAAGATTAAGGCAATAATGAGGATGCCCGGGATTTTTATATACTGGTTCAATTGCCTTTCCAACCCGTAAACATTGCCTATGACAGAAGTGAAGATTTCCCCATATATGACAAGAATATATATCCAAGAAAGATTTGGAGCCAGATTTCTCATAATAGACGCCATCGGAATCGCGTAGCTGTCGATATTCTCGAGCATAATTAACGTAAAATGACTCGAAAGAAGGATAAACATTAAAGCAATACCACCGATTATCCCACCCCATTTTACTGTTTCATCATCCCCTATTTCTGAAGCTGCCGGAACAAGTACAGCAATCGCCAAAGAAAGATTTAATGCTGTATAAGAAAATGGAGATGTCAGCCCTTTCCAATCCACCATTGTGTAATCATCAATACGATCCATAAAGCCAGGCAGCTGAATCGACAAAGAAAACAAAATGAAGCTGAAAGTTATCATTATAGGTACTACAAATGTATTAACCGCAAATAATCCCTTCATACCAACAAGCATAACAATTAATGAAAGAATTATGGTAAAGATAACTCCAAAAGATTTGCTTAACCCAAGCTGCTCTTCAAAGACAGCTCCTGCCCCTGACAGCATGACAGCACATACTCCAATAAGCATGATAAGCATTAAGACATTGACTAGACTTCCTGCTATTCTGCCGAACAGAAATATTGTAAATTCCTGATATGATCTCGCTTTTATTTTTACCGATATTCTCATTAGTTTTGAGCCTAAATAAGAGAATATTAGACCAGAGGCAAGTATCCCAAACAAACCGATCATGCCAAACTGAGAGAAAAATTCTACTATTTCTTTACCTGTTGCAAAACCAGCTCCCACAACAGTACCTACATATACAGCTGCAAGCTGAAAGGCTCCACTCCATTTGTTTTTCACATATTTCCCTCCTTATCTAATCTATATGACAAAATGGACAAACAATGACGAGCATTTTCTTTGTAATCTGCTTTTATTTCCGCTAAAGTGTCTGTAATCTTTCCTTTTTCTTAGGTGGATTTTTAAAAGGACCATTAAATTTCCAATAATTTCATCAGGCAAAATAGTTGAAAGTCAAAAAAGGTCAAAGTATAATCATAATTACAAAAGGTCAAAATTGATCAAATTCCAAAAGGAGGATTTTTATATGAAATGTCAAATATGCCAAACTAACCATGCAAATGTGAGCCTGCGTTTTGTTCTAAATAATGAAGAAAACAATGTAAATCTATGCCACAGCTGCTATCAAAAAGAAAAACAAAAAATGACATCTAACCAAATGTTTTTCCAACAATCTTCCCCTTTTGATGAATTGTTTAAATCATTTAATCAAAACTTTCAACAATCAGGGGCAAGCAAAGAAAATCAAGAAGCTCCATCTCATAAAACAAATGGTATTTTAGATAAATTCGGAAAAAACTTAAATCATTTAGCTCATGCAGGTCTGATTGATCCAGTTATCGGCCGCGAGAATGAAATCGACAGAGTGATTGAAATATTAAATAGAAGAAATAAAAACAACCCAGTCCTGATTGGTGAGCCAGGTGTTGGTAAAACAGCAATCGCAGAGGGCTTGGCGCTTAAAATTTCAGAAGGCAATGTACCTAAGAAATTAAAAAACAAAGAAATCTATTTGCTTGATGTCGCTTCCTTAGTAACAAACACAGGCATACGCGGTCAGTTTGAGGAACGTATGAAGCAAATTATTCTGGAAATCCAAGAAAGAAAAAATGTTATCGTCTTTATTGATGAAATTCATCAGCTGGTGGGAGCTGGATCAGCTGAAGGCTCTATGGATGCTGGAAATATCCTTAAGCCGGCTCTTGCTAGGGGCGAACTGCATATCATTGGTGCAACAACGTTAAAGGAATATCGCCAAATTGAAAAAGACGCTGCACTTGAACGAAGATTCCAGCCGATCCAAGTGGCTGAGCCAACTGTTTCGGCAGCTGTTGCCATACTAGAGGGAATTAAAGATAAATACGAAAGATTCCATGAAGTAGCTTACACAGATGAAGCAATTAAAGCATGTGTAGAATTGTCACACCGCTACATTCAAGACCGTTTCTTGCCAGATAAAGCAATTGATTTGCTTGATGAAGCCGGCTCTAAAATGAACTTAGCTTCAAGCTACACAAATACAGAGGAAATTGATAACCGTCTAGCAGAGATTGCTAAACAAAAAGAGGCTGTGTTAAAAGAAGAAAACTATGAAGCAGCTGCAAGCTTGCGCAAAGAGGAACAGGAGCTTGAAAAAGCATTAAATAATCCAAATACAGAAAAACCTGTTGTAGATGTTACGCTGATTCAAGAGCTGATTGAGAAGAAAACTGGCATTCCTGTCGGCAAGCTGCAACAGGATGAACAGCAAAAAATGAAAAACTTGGCAGATAATTTAGAAGCTAAAGTCATCGGTCAAAAAGCGGCTGTTCTAAAAGTGGCGAAAGCAATTAAACGAAGCCGTGCAGGTTTGAAATCTAAAAACAGACCAATTGGAAGCTTCTTATTCGTCGGACCGACTGGTGTTGGTAAAACGGAATTAACAAAAACATTAGCGAATGAATTATTCGGAAGCAAAGACAGCATGATTCGCTTAGATATGAGTGAATACATGGAAAAACACAGCATCAGCAAAATCATCGGCTCTCCTCCCGGTTATGTCGGCCATGAAGAAGCAGGTCAGTTAACAGAACAAGTACGTCGCAATCCGTACAGCATCATTCTGTTAGACGAAATTGAAAAAGCACATCCAGACGTTCAGTCAATCTTCCTGCAAATTTTAGAGGATGGCAGATTGACTGACAGCCAAGGCAGAACAGTAAGCTTTAAAGACAGTGTTATCATTATGACAAGCAACGCCGGCATCGGCCATAAACGAATCGTCGTTGGTTTTGAGAATAACGCTGCATTAGAAGAAAGCACTCTGCTTCAGTCATTAGGCAATTTCTTTAAACCGGAATTCTTAAACCGCTTTGATGCAATCGTTGAATTTAAATCATTAGAAAAAGAACATTTGCTAAAAATTACTGATTTATTATTAGAAGACCTTTCAGATGCACTGGCAGAACAGCATATCACTTTGACTGTTACTGCTGAAGCAAAAGAAAAACTGGTAGAACTGGGAACACACCCAGACTTTGGTGCACGCCCGCTAAGAAGAGTCATTCAAGAGCATCTCGAAGACAGCCTTGCTGACTTTATCTTAGATGAACCAGAGGCTGGCGAACTTACTGCCGTATTAGAAGATGATAACATCATCATTAAACAAGTGAACAGCAGCACGGTTGTCCAATAAATGCTTCAACGCTCAGAACATTTCTGAGCGTTTTTTTTACTTATAAACATTTATCCCGCAAGCTTCACATCTTAGCTTGTAAAAGAATTGCACAAGTTCCGATTCTGTTTGGATAGTGTCAAAAAGGCGTATTAACGTCCTTTTACCGACACGTCTATCAAGCAGAGCTAAGATTTTTATCAGCATATTGCTTGATTGCAAGGATACGTGAATTTGTGTGCTGAAGTATTGTTGCAGCCCATCAAAAAAATCAGCTTGGGCAAAGCTCTCCTCCTTCATGCGTTTATGAGCAAAGTCCCCTCTCGCTGTTGTTTTGACAAAACCATCTAAATAATATACGTTAACTGATGTTCTGACATTCTCTAATTTTTTTCGCTCAGCTGTTATTGTACACATATTCCATACTTCTTTTTTATCCACCGTAATAACCGCTCTTCCTAAGTTATCATGGACTTTACGATAATTGATAATCAAAAAATCGACTCTGTTTATTAAGGATGGACTTATAAAGCTTTGTAAATGCTTTTTTACTTTACTCCATTTCGGTGCAAACATATTAAACCTCCAACGGATAATTTACATCTTTTTCCTTCATTTTAACATATACAACAAAAACAGAGCTGTAATATCCAGAAGGTGAGATACTATTTTCATTTAGCTCCCCTACAAATCAGACATCATTTTACTAAAGAAAATCTACATGGTAGAATAAACATTGGCTTTACACTCTATATTTTTGTAATTTAATAAGACATTAACATGTTACCATATAAATGGTATTCATTTTTTCTACATATTTTTACTTGGTTAGGAGCTACTTTAATGAAATACAAGAAATTATTACTGAGTACGGTTTTAGTGACACTGCTCGCTGCTTGTAATAACGACACTGGCAATGGAGGCACAGAAGAAACTGTTCCAACTACTGTCATACAAAACAAAGAAATTTACAGAATTGCAGAGCCCGTTAAAGTAAATATTGCAAGAGGCGCAATAGTAAACAATGTCGATAATCTAGTCGACATTAAAGAGTTGGAAATGGGCTTGATGGATTTATCAACAGACCAATTTCCAACAGATAACTACTATCTGCAAGAAGGGCAATATTTGGATTCAGCAACGATAAACAGCTGGATTGCAAGAAAGTCAGATGACAAAAATGGCTTAAACCCATCGTTAACAGATACTGGCGACATATTAAAGGACGAAAAGAAAAATCCGAAGGTGCTTTCACATGTGCTCGAACAAGATTATGTGAATAGCAAAGGAAAGATTCAAGGCATCTCTTTAGCTGTTTCCTTAAATAAAATCTATTATATTCGAGCAACAGATGCTGCAGGATTGGTTTATACAGACGAAATAAAGGTAGATCAAACAGAAAACGGTAAAAACGAAGTCGAAGAACAAGGGAAAAAAATTGCAGAAACGATTTTGAAGAGAATAAGAGCGAACAGCGATATCCCAGATGTTCCAATATTTTTAACTCTTTATGAAGAAACAAATAAAGGCAATATCGTGCCAGGTAAGTTTTTAGCTTCCTCTTATATTGACAAAAACGACAATACTATTGCTAAATGGAATGACATTAACAGAAAGTATATCGCCTTCCCTTCGAGTACATTTGAAAGCTTAGACCGCTCGTTATCGAATGTTCTTTCGACGCTGGAAGAAGATATACAAACACAGTTTAAATCATTGAACATTATCATGACCGGAAAGCTTCTCTATGAAGAAGACGAGCTGTCCAATATTACCCTTGATATTGAAGCACCTAATATCACCTCTTCTGAAACAACAGCCATGATAGAGTATGTCGGCGGCAAAATTGAATCACAAATACTTCCGGATTATTTACCGATTACTGTTCAACTGTCTGGAACAAATGAAGAATCAAAAGCAATTATGATATGGGACCCTTCTGAAAAAGAAATTAAAACAGAAATATATGAGTAAACGAAAAAACCGGCAAGGAGTATTCCTTGCCGGTTTTTTTTGCCTATATTTCATTCTCTGACTTTAGCACCTTTATGAATGCTTAACATACTTTATTAGTAATAAAGGAGTTGATTCATTAATGCAGCCATTTCAGCAATGGCAACAGCAAACGAAACTGCCCCTTTCCATTATACATTTTCTAAACAATTTCCCGATATAATGAAGCAATTATCCCCTGCTTATACTGTCTCAGCAGAGCCTGTGTTTCTTGATCACCTATTAGACAAAAACCTGCGCGTTATTATAACAATGGGAGCATTAGATGAAGTATGGAGCGGGGTCGCGATTGACCATATTCCATTAACTGCCGGCGATGCTCATTATCATATTCGCTATCCGCACATCGTTTACTTTGTCGGAAAGCCATAGATTATTTCTAAAACGTCTTTAAAAAAAGAAGACTACATCATAATGATGTGGTCTTCTTTTCCTCTTTAAAGCTTGCTGTCATCAACAGATTGAAGCCATGCATCAATTTCTCCAATTACTGATTCCACACAGCCATCTTCAAATGGAGATATCAGGTTTGCTTCCTTCACCAGTTCTGTGAAAGGCAGGCTTCCCCCCAGCTGGCATAGTTTCACATAATCAGCCCAAGCTTCCTCCTGATTCTCTCTTGATCGCTTCCAGAATTGGAAGGCACAAATCTGGGCAAGCGTATAATCAATATAATAGAACGGAGATGTGTAAATATGGGATTGTCTTTGCCAGAAGCCGCCCCCTTCTAGATAGTCATTTCCATCATAATCTTTATGCGGCAAGTATTTTTGTTCAATTTCTCTCCAGGCCTGCTTTCTTTCCTTCGGTGTTGCTTCCGGATTTTCATAAACCCAATGTTGAAACTCATCAACAGACACTCCGTATGGAAGGAAAAGCAAGGAGGAGCTTAAATGGGAAAATTTATATTTATCTGCATCTTCCTGGAAGAACAGGTCCATCCACGGCCATGTAAAAAACTCCATGCTCATTGAATGTATTTCTGCCGCTTCATATGTCGGCCAGTAGTATTCTGGGATATCAAAATTAGCACCGCTTGAATACACCTGGAATGCGTGTCCTGCTTCATGTGTCAATACATCGATATCACCGGAAGTTCCATTGAAGTTAGAAAAGATAAACGGCGCCTTATAATCCTCAATAAAAGTGCAGTACCCTCCGCCGGCTTTTCCTTTTTTAGCGACTAAATCCATCAGTTCATTTTCATTTAACAGTTTAAAAAACTCGCCTGTTTCTTTTGACAATTCATTGTACATCTTTTGGCCATTTTCAAGGATCCATTCTGAATCACCTTTAGGCGCTGCATTACCTGATAAGAAATTGAACGGCTCATCATAAAATTTTAGTTCTTCTACGCCAATTCGGCTCTTCTGTCTTTCTTTTAACTTAGATGCAAGGGGAACAATATGCTCCTTTACCTGCTCTCTGAATTTAGCAACCATCTCTGCATCATAATCTGTGCGATACATACGGTAGTAAGCAAGCTCAACAAAATTATTGTATCCTAATTTCTTTGCGATTTCGGTGCGGACCTTAACCATATCATCATAAATCCGGTCAAGCTGTGCTTCATTTTCCGCTAAAAAGGCAAACTTCTTCTCATTTGCATCCTTCCGGACAGCACGGTCTTTCGATTCAGTAAAAGGCTCCATTTGTGCCAATGTTCTTTCTTCACCCTCAAAATGAATCTTTGCAGAAGCCATTAGCTTTGTATATTCTGTTGAAAGCTTATTTTCCTGCTGCAGCAAAGACATTACTTCTTCGGAGAAGACTTTCAGCTGAGCGTCTGCTAAAGCGAATAATTGTTTGCCCCATTTCGCTTCAAGCTCATCCTTGAATTTCGATTGCACAAGTGCCTCGTAATACTTCGTTTCTAACCCTTCTATTTCAGGAGAGATTTCGTCAATATAATCCTGCTCCTGTTGATAGAATTCATCAGCAGTATCAACCGAATGGCGTATATAGCAAATATTAAACTGTGTGGAAACATTGTTGCGGATCTTATTGATTTTTTCAATTACTGCAATCTGCTGTTCGAGATTTTCAGCAGTTTTAAAGGTTTCTAATAATGCGCCCATCTCTTTTTTTATGCTAGTTACATCTGGTCTTTCGTATGTAAATGCTGAAAATTTCACGTATGTTCCTCCAAGCTATTTTATTTTTCGCAAAGCTTTCATAATTATAGTTGTATAACGGAAATAAATCTAATTTCTTATCCAACTATTCTTATTATACAGCGAGCCTCTATATTCCTGCATTCTTAGTAAAACTAGTTTATACTAATATATTATTAGTATAAAAAAAAGAGGGGTATCTCCCCTCTTTAAACAAATTGGTTATTTTTTTCCGCTGGCAGAAAGACCTAATCTTTTTACAAGCTGTATGACGGTTTCCTTTTCTTCAGTGGAAAGCTCAGACATTAGATCATGAATTCTTTGTTCATGGCTTGGAAAGATTGTTTCGATCATTTCTTTTCCGCTGTCGGTAATGGATGCAATTGTCACCCTTCTATCAGTAGGACAGGCAACCCTTTTCAAATAGCCTTTTTCCTCAAGTTTATCCACAACATACGTGATACTTCCGCTTGCCAATAAAATTTTTCCGCCAATTTGCTGCAAAGGCTGATCACCTTTATGATACAGCAGTTCTAAAACAGCAAATTCTGTTGGATTCAATCCATATGTGTGAATAAGTTTATTGACGTTTTCGTTAATTGCTCGATATGCTCTTGACAGCACAATAAATAATTTTAATGATTGATTTGTTTCTTCATTGCCCATATTTATTCTTCCTTTATATAAAAATATCTCGAATTCAAATTAATTATACTTTTTTTCCTTGTATTTGTCAATTTCTCTTCTTACCATACCCTTTTTTTCCGAATGAATCAACAGGATTGTTTACAGACAATTTGTTTAATCGAAAGATAGGCATCTAGTTGCTTACTTCTTTTGGAATTTATGGTATATTATAAGTTTAGAAACAAATCTACTTAAAACATAAATTGGTTATTTTTAATGGAGAAGATGTGTATGATTGTTAAAAAATTATTAATATATATAACTGTTGCCATCTTCCCGTTTCTTCTGGCAGCAGGGATATTATTGTTTACAAAAGAAAAGGAAGAAGTCGCAAAGCATGAGAGAAATGCATACAGAATTGCTTCTGTTCATCAAAGGCAATGGGATAATTTTATTAATAAAACGATTAACTCATTGAATACTGTCAGCATCATGCTGGAATCCTCTTCAGGTAATTGGGATAAAGCTAAACAAAATATCTTCCTGAAAAAGCTCCTGTTACAGGAGCAAATGTATGGAGGAATTTACATACTCGATCCTGCTGGCAATAGAATTGCTGGAACAGACAGGAAAATTGAAGAAATGGCTATCCCTCAAGAAGATTATGTAAAAGAAGCCATTAAAGCAAAAATTGCAACCGTCTCAAACAAAACAGATTACCTTGTCGATGGACAAAAAGTAATCGGTCTTGCCAAGCCAGTTTTAGATGATCAGCAGCATGTGGTGAACTTAATTATTGCTTATTTAAGGGTCGATTATTTATCGAATGTGATGGAAATGCTCACACCCAAAAGCAATATTGCCGTTATTAGCGAAGAAAAAGAAACTATATTAAGTATGAATAAACCAATATCTCTAAGCAGCTCCACAATTGCCTTGCCTATGAACAGCTTACCTTGGAAGATAATTGTAGAGCAAAAAGAAATTAAAACCAAAAAAATCATAACAAAGAACTGGCCTTTACTGCTCATCTTCTTTATATGTTTTCATTTACTGTATTTTGTCATCATTCTTTATCATCACAAAAAGAAAGCAGACCAAGAAAATAAAGAAAATGAACTGCATAAGCTCGAACTGGTCGGCAATATGGCCGCTAGTTCTGCACATGAAATTAGAAATCCTTTAACTGGCATCAAGGGCCTCGTACAGCTGTTAAGTGAAAAGCATAAGGATGCGGAAGATCAATTCTACTTCTCGATTATTCAAAAAGAGATTAATAGAATTAATGAAATAGTCAGCCAGTTTCTGATTTTGGGCAAACCGACAGAACTTAAAAAACAGCTTTTAAACATTGAAAACATTGTTACAGAATTAAAGCCCCTGATCCTCTCAGAGGCAAATCTTTATAACGTAGAATGTCATTTTGAAATTGCCAAAAAAAAGCTGTTTGTATATTGCAATGCTGATCAAATGAAACAGGTCATTCTAAACATTACGAAAAACGCATTAGAAGCAATGGAAAACGGCGGTACACTGACAATTAAATTAAAAGAATTGAATAATCGTGTCAGCATTACGGTATATGACACTGGTGTAGGTATTCCTGAAACAGAACTGAAAAAGCTGTTTGAACCGTTTTATACATCCAAGTCATCTGGAACAGGCTTAGGTCTTGTCGTATGCAGAAGAATTATTCAATCATTCAATGGGGAGATATATCTTTCAAGTGTGGAAAACAAAGGTACGAAAGTGGATATTATCCTGCCGTTAAATTCATAACAAAACATATCAGAGCCTTTAGCAAAAAGTCCTTATCTATATAAGGGCTTTCTACATTTCTTAATGAGGCGAGGCGACGATGGCTCTTGCTTTCATACTTTATTAAAAACTCTTAGAAGGGATATAGTGATAGATGCTAATCTTAAATGCGTAAACTGTCCATAACCCTTCAGCATTAATCGAAGGTTTTGTTTTGTCATCATCCTTCATGCTGTTTTTCTTAATAAAAGAAAACTTTCCTTATGTACAAAAACATCGTTACTTTTCCAGATAAAATAATGCATGGCGCAAAATCGAAATGACTTTACCTGATTTGTTACAAGAAACTCTCGTTGTCTTTTATATTTGGAATATAACAGATTGTCCCAAGGAGGCGAGAAGAAAGGATATTGACTTTCAGCCATTAACGTATTCTTTTTTAAATGGAAGGCAATGTTGTAAATGTTTCATAGTATCTCTGAAATCTTTTTGTGCTGGTAGACGAGATGCTTTGGCCATACGATCATTGATTTATAGGATTTTTTCACAAAATTCATCTTTGTCTTTTGCAGCCGCACATGCAATTGATACTGAAAAATCAGCTCATCGAGTTCCTGACTGTATCGGACTGTTTCCTCACTCGTATACCCTGAACGTTGTGCTTCCTCAATCATCACCTCTCTCTTCTTTTGGATAGCAAGCAGTAATTCTTGTTTCCTCGGTTGCACTTTCTTTTCCTCCTAATCGTATTTATATTAATTATTTGTAAAGACAAATTCACGTTTACTTGATGAATTATTACAAGAAAATAAATAAAAGTAAATAGAATCGCAATATTAGACATTTTTTTCTTTAAAATAGGTATTTGGAATTAGAATAGTCAAAAAATAACTGGATTTTCGACAAATAAACCTTCAAAAACCTCCATAACCCCCCAAAAACATGAAGCGCTTTCATTTTGTTTTTGAAAAATATTATTGTTTAAGTGCTTTTTATCGCTAAATCACCATACAAAATTTTACATTATTTAGCCTTTATTTTCGACGTTTTCTTTCAGAAAAGGAAAAACCCGCCTGCTTTACTTTACGACGGGTTTTTGCAAGTTATTCATTAGCCAGCTTTCTGAGCCGTTCTACAGCCTCTAAAAGCCGTTCTTCTGATGTGAGCAAGCCTGCTCTGACATATCCTTCTCCATATTCTCCAAATCCTGTTCCTGGCGCTACAGCAATATGAGCCTTCTCTAATAAATAGTCTGCAAACTGCTCAGAAGTATAGCCGTCAGGTACCTTCAGCCATGCAAAAAACGAGCCGCTCGGCGCCTCCACCTTCCAGCCGATACTTTTTAATCCATTGATGAAGACATCCCTTCTTCGTTGATACATGCTGTTTAGCTTGTCTACTTCCTCAAGGGAACTGGTCAGAGCTGTGATAGCTGCTTCTTGTACTGCTCCGAACAAACTGACATACAGATGGTCTTGGTAAAGGTTTAGTGCAGAGATTATACTTTTGTTTCCTACTGCAAAGCCTACTCTCCATCCTGCCATATTAAATGTTTTCGATAAGGTGTAGATTTCAATGCCGGCATCCTTCGCTTTCGGGGCGGAGAGAAAACTGATTGGTTTTTTTCCGTCAAATCCAATTGCTCCATAAGCAAAATCATGAACTACACAAATATCATGTTCAAGGCTTAGAGATACTGTTTCTTGGAAGAATTCACTCGTCGCCGTAGCCCCAGTCGGATTATTGGGATAATTTAAGAACAGCAATTTTGCTTTCTCCAGCACAGAATTAGAAAGCTTACTATAATCTGGAAGAAATTGATTCTTCTCTTCAAGAGGCAGCATTACCATCTCACCTTGTGCAAGTGCCACACCTGACAAATAATCAGGATAGCCAGGGTCTGGCAGCAGCACCGTATCACCTGGATTAAGAAGACATTGAGGTATTTCCACTAAACCAGCTTTTCCTCCGAACAAAACAGCCACCTCTGTTTCCGGGTCCAAATCTACGGCGTATTCTCGCTTGTAAAATTCAGCAACCGCTTTTTTTAAGGCAGGATAGCCTCTAAAAGGGGAATATTTATGGTTGATTGGCTTTTCTGCAGCATTCTGCAGGCTTTTAACAATATACTCAGGTGTTGGTTGGTCAGGATTGCCTTGACCTAAATTAATTACATCACAGCCCTTTTCGGTGTACGACGCTACCTTTTCTACAAGAGATGCAAAAAATTGAACTGGGAGTCTGTCTAACAAGGCTGATTGACGATATTCCTTCATTCCTTCTACCTTCTTTCTAAATTAATACACGTATTTTAATACAGTCGTCTTTTTTCTTGATGCACTTCACCTAGAAAATATATAATATTCAAATTATTTATGTTATAAAAGAAGCAAGGGAAGTAAACGTAAATGTTGTTTTTCATTATAAGCGATAAAATTCAAGATGAATAGAGGGTGATTTTTCTGGAATGGAACATAAGCATCATTCAAATGGATATTGTTTTTGGTGATCCAAAGCAGAATTTTCTTGCTGCTGAAAAATGGATTAAAGAAGCCTGTGCAGGAAAGCAGACAGATATTGTCATTCTGCCAGAATTGTGGACGACAGGCTATGATTTGCCACATCTTGACACTATTGCAGATAAACATGCAGAGAAGGCAATCAGCTTTTTGCAACATCTCGCTAGGAGCTATCAAGTTCACATTATCGGAGGTTCTGTTGCCAATAAAAAGGAGGATGGGATTTTTAATACACTTCTTGTCATTAATAAAGAA
This sequence comes from Niallia sp. Man26, assembly GCF_022049065.2. Lineage (NCBI taxonomy): Bacteria > Bacillati > Bacillota > Bacilli > Caryophanales > Bacillaceae > Niallia > Niallia sp. Man26. The sequence continues at coordinate 1,241,956 of NZ_CP095743.1, read as the reverse complement.
GGAGAGTTAATACATACTTACGACAAGCTCCATTTATTTAAACTCATGGATGAACATCTTTATTTACAAAGCGGAACAGCAACTGGGCTCTTTCAGCTGAATGGAGAAACGGCAGCAGGTCTGATTTGCTATGACATTAGATTTCCGGAGTGGGTCCGTACACACACTTCCAAAGGAGCTAATGTGCTGTTTGTATCAGCAGAATGGCCGCTTGCAAGGCTTGCTCATTGGAGAGCACTCTTAATTGCCAGAGCTATTGAAAATCAGTGCTATGTGGTCGCATGCAATAGAAGCGGTTCTGATCCTGCAAATGTGTTCGCAGGCCATAGTATGATAATTGATCCATGGGGAGAAATTGTCGGAGAAGCAGGAGAAAACAGTGAAATCCTAGCACGGACCATCGACCTAGCTAAAGTATCCGAGGTACGAAACATGATTCCAATTTTCTCTGATAGAAGACCAGAATATTATGGATAAGAAATAGGGATGGATGATTCTATCCCTATCATTTTGCCCACATTTCCTCCGGGTTCAATTCATAAATATTATTTTCCCTATACATGAAATGGTTAATGATAAATTCTCTGCGAATCGTCGCATAATCATCAAAAAACCTTTTGATATATTCATTTAATTCTTTCTCTTCGTATTTTATGCCTTCTTTAAGCCCCTTTATGATATGGCGAAAGATGATTAATTTCTTCTTTCTTTGTGCAGGGATATTCTTAAGCCTTCCGTCTGAACCGATAAAATTCTCGATAATCTTAGCTGCTTCTTCATTATTCCTATTCATATCCAACGACTGCTCTCCTTTCTCCAATAGAGACAATTTAACAAGCGCTTCTGCCTGTTGGGAAATGACTGATTTATTTAAATAAAAATAAATCGTGTTTTTTTCTCTTCGTTCATACACTACATTTATTTCTCGCAGTTTCTTTAAATGGTGTGTGATAGTAGGTGCTGTCAATCCTAATTTGCCTGCAAGAGCAGTACCATTCCACGGCTTTGCTGCTAGTAAAGCAATAATTCTGATTCTTGTTGGATCACCGATTGTTTTGTGGAAAGCGACCAGCCTGTCTAACTGCATATAACCACTCCTAAATTAGATAATCATCTAATTAGATAATAATAAAAAGACTTCTGTGCTGTCAAGAAGTCTTTTTATTACGTAAAATTATGTTGATTTGAGCTTCATTGCTTTTTGCGCGGAAGATAAATATGAAATTTCGTACCTTCCCCCTCTTCCGACTCTACTTCAATTTTCCCAGCATGCTCTTTAATAATTTTGAAGGAAACCATCAAGCCTAAGCCTGTGCCCTTTTCCTTCGTTGTATAAAATGGTTCTCCGAGCTTTGCTAGTTTCTCTTTACTCATCCCATTGCCATTGTCTTCAATTGTGATATGAAAATATTCCGGAGTGGACTTTATGCTTGTCTTGATCTCTCCTCCTACTTCAAGCACCTCAATCGCATTTTTGACAATATTAATAAAGACTTTTTTTAATTGGTTTGGTTCACAAAACATTTCTGTAAGGGAATTTGTATAATTTCTTGTAAATTGAACATTATATAAGACCGCTTGTGCATTGAGAAGGTCTAGTGTCTCATTCATAATCTGCTGCAAATCCGCTTTAACAAACTTAACGTTTTGCGGTTTTGACAGCAGCAGGAATTCATTGATGATTGTCTCAATCCTGCTGAGCTCTGATTTAATAACAGTGAAATACATCGGATGCTTTTCACTGTCATTGCTGCTTTCCAGTAATTGTATGAATCCTTTTAATGCAGTCATTGGATTCCTGATTTCATGGGCAATTCCAGCTGCAAGCTCCCCGATAACATGAAGGGTGGAGGACTTTCTTATCTGCTCCTCGAGTATCGCGTTCTCTGTTATATCTCTTAGAGCCGTTATGCTAAAGCCAGAATATATATTATACTTGTTCCGAAATTCCAGCTGTGTCCAATCATCTCCGTTAAAGGAGGCAGTATAGATACCTCTGTTCTGCCCTTCCTCTCTTAATGAAAGAAGTTTTGGCTTAATCTCTTCTCCAATTGATTTCCCTTCTGGCAAATAATCAATCAGGTTTAAGCCAAGCAAACTTTCTTTATCCTTTTGAAGCATTCGCAATGCGGCTTTATTAATATCACTTATGTTATAATCCCTGTCCCATAGAATAACACCATCAAATACTTCCTCAAAAATTGTTTCAAACATGCTTTTGCTGTCAAGCAGCTCCAGTTCCATATTATAGCGTTCTGTAATATTGCGAAAAATACTCATATGAAGACCTTCAACAGAATGAAGCTTTGTTGTGAACTCTAGCAGCTTTTTTTGCCCATTCGGCATCAAAAACATCAGCTCATCCCGATGGGAGTTTTTGCTGCATAAGCTTTTAATAATATGAATATAGCTGTCGTCCTTTTTATAGACATAATCACTGATTTTTTTCCGTTTCATTTCTTCCAGACTGCTTTCAAAGATAGCCAAAGCTGCCTTATTTGCTGAGACAATCTCGCCGTTTTCCTTCCATAGAACGATTCCATCTAGTGCTTCTGTAAAGAAATCGTGAAATAAAGCAGCATCCTTTCGTTGCCTTCTTTCTAAATTGCGCAAATACGTGACATCTTTTAAAACAGCTAAAAAATATGGATACTTAGTTATTCTGGATATATGGATTTCAGAAAAGGAGTCTCTCGCGGGATTTGCCATTGACAGAACAGCTGTTTTTGCGTCTTTTTCGAAAGACTGTAAGCTGATCCAGTTCCTCAAATCATCTCTGTACTCTTGCGGAAGATAGTGAGTAAGGTTACGCCCAACCATATCTTTTTTGTGGATGTGAAATATATCTTTTATTGCATAATTTACTTCCAGGATTACTCCCTTTTCGTCCAGTATGACCATTCCTTCACTGGAATTCTCAAAGGCCGCTGTTTTCAGCTCCTCGACCATTTCTCTGCAATTCTTTTCATCCTTCAGCCGCTTATTCTCTTGTTCCAAAAAGCTGATTTTCTTTTTCAGCTGCTGGATATGCTGCATTTCTTTTGTATAGATTTCACCAGACAAGGATTTCCCGCCTCTCGTAAAACTTGGTGCATTATTTATTCTACAAAATTCGAGAAAATCCTTTACAGTTACAAAATAAATTAATCATAAAGTTAGTCAACCAAGTTAAGGAAAATTTCAGATGCTTGTATTAACCTTAAATTTACAATTAAAAAAGTTTATTTACAAAAATATTTCACTTTTATTAATAAGTAGATATTTAGTTAACAACTTGCGAAAAACAGTTTAGCTATTGTTTATATGTGCTATAAATAATAGTGGCTAAACAGCCAATCATCTGCCTGAAACGTTTTCCGATTGACTATATTTGGAAATGGCATTGCTGCTAAAAGGTTAGCTTGCAAAGAAGGGAGAACAATATGAAGCAAACCCGAGATTATTACTTTGATAATGCAAAGTTTCTGTTGATTTTTTTCGTTGTATTCGGTCATTTTATTCAATCTTTTAATAGTGACAGCAATAGTATTTATAGTTTGTATAAAGTCATTTACACTTTCCATATGCCGGCATTTATTTTAGTTTCCGGATTTTTTGCGAAAGGGATTTACGAGGAAGGTTATGTACAAAAGTATGTAAAGAAGCTGATATTACCATATATTATCTTTCAGGTTATATACAGTATCTTTTATTTTTATCTTTACGGAAAATCAAGCTTAACGGTTGATCCATTAAGTCCGCATTGGTCACTTTGGTTTTTAATCAGCTTATTTTTCTGGAATATGCTATTGCTGGGCTTTTCCAAGCTGAAGCCAATTTATGGCTTGTCAATAGCAATGTTTTTCGGCCTTGCAATCGGATTTGTTGATTGGACTTCCAGCTACTTGAGCCTTACAAGAACATTTGTATTCTTTCCCTTGTTTTTATTAGGCTATTATATGAACAAAAAACATTTTGAGTGGGTCAGAGCAAAGCCTTTCAAAATAGGAGCCATTCTTATTTTCGTGAGTTGTTTTGCTGTATTTTATAATTTCCCAGATATAAATCACCAATGGCTATTAGGATCGAAGCCATATGATGTGTTAGCTTCTTCTTCGTTTGAAGCAATACTAGTCAGACTTGGTTTCTACTTATTGAGCTTTTTAATGATTTTCTGCTTTTTTGCCTGTGTGCCGCAGAAGCAATATTTCTTTACTCGATTTGGTAAAAACACGCTTTATGTTTATTTATTACACGGTTTCTTTATCCGGATTTTTCGGTCAACTGATTTGCAGGAAGCGTTCACTACACCGAAATCTTATTTTCTCATCGTGCTAATGGCTTTTCTGCTAACATTAGTACTGTCAACCAACTTGGTAGCATCACTAGCACAGCCATTTATAGAATTCAGGACAACTAAAATGCAAAAATGGTCTACAAAAACAAGCTATAAAGAGAAGCTCTTTTAAAGAGGCTTCTCTTTTTAGCTTATGACAATACCGTTATTTTCTTTTGCCGCTTTTTACTTTGTCTTTAGTCAAAGCCCCTGTATCATAAAGTTTGCTTGCATTAAGATCGCCAAACTCCTGGCCAAATTCTACATTAGCTTGTTCTTTTTTATTTTTATTCGCTTTTTTTGCCATTATTATCTCCCCTCTCTTCCATGCTTGGAGTTTCGATTAGCATTCTTCATCGGGTCCTCGCCGCGAATGAATTCAGCGGAGAACTCTGTTTCCTGGATGTTCTTTTTAGGAGTTTTGCTGTATTTTTCAACAGCATTGAATTCTGCCTTTCTTTTCGCCATATGATCGTCTCCTTTAATGGATGGTACAAACCTATTTTTTGCAAATTACAGGAACGTATCCGTACCATGATATGACAATCCAACCATAAAAAAAGCCAAGGCGGAATACGCCTTAGCCAATGATTATTCTCTCTTTTGGATAATGGAAATTATCCTTTTTCTCTTTTCCTCCAATAATATAGATAAAGGAAGTTAGCCCTATTCTTCCAATAAACATAAGTACCATGATGACACATTTGCCTACATTGGACAAATCAGGAGTTAAACCAAGTGATAAGCCTGTTGTTCCAAATGCAGAACAAACCTCGAACAATATTTTTATGAGCGGAGCACTTTCGGTGATGCACAAAATAACTGTTGCGGTAAAGCATAAGGCAAAAGCTAAAATTGTGACGACCATCGATTTAATAATATCCTCTTCATGGATTTCTCTTTTAAAAATTTTAATATGCCGATTGCCGTTCGCGTAATGATAAATGAACATTAAGTTTAATGCAAACGTAGTTGTCCGAATTCCCCCACCGACAGAGCTTGGGGATGCACCGATAAACATCAGAATACAAAAAATCACCAGTGTTCCGAGTGAATAGTCATTCAAGTCCATTGTCGCAAGCCCACCGCTTCTAGTTGAAGCCGAGTGAAAAAATGCATTAAAAAAGATTTGATGCCAAGTCATTCCTGCAAAATAATTTGTTGATTCAATCAAAATAATGCTGAGAGTACCAAAAAATAACAGCAGTCCAAATGTTAAAGATGTCAATTTCGAAAATAGAGAAAACCGGAAAACTTTTCCTGGGTTCTTCGGGAATAGATAATTCTTCACTTCAATTAAAACTGGAAATCCAATCGCACCAAGGGTGATTAGAATAATATGTACCAACTGAATAAAATAATCATCTTTATAAGGCATTAGGGAGGTCCCTGTTAAGTCGAATCCCCCGTTCGTTGTTGCACTAATCGAGGCGAACAGTCCATGAATGATTGCATCCTTCCATGATAGGAAGTATTGATGAAACTGCAGTGTCAGCACGATTGCCCCAACAAGCTCTATAATTAAGATCAGCTTGATGATTTCCCTGATAAGCTGGACCAGTCCAGAAAGATGTGATTGGTTATGGTCAAGCATTATCAGCTGCCGCTCCTTTAAACCGATTTTTTTCCTGAGCAGCATCCAAAAGAACGTTCCTAAAGTCATGACTCCAATTCCGCCGAATTGAAGGACAAACATCAATATGAAAATGCCTAATGTGCTATAAGTATCGGATATATTTATTACAGTCAGACCAGTGACACTCACTGCACTTATTGCCGTAAAAACAGTGTCCATAAAGGAAACATGCACACCTTCTTTATGAACAGCTGGTATGCTTAACAACAAGACAGATACGCTGACCGCCAGCAAATAATATCCTGTAATAATTTGGGCCGGGGTAAATTTATTCAGCAAATCCCTTACCGTTCTTTTCATGTCCATACAAATCCCTTCTATTGCTCTTCCTCTTATCTCCCCATTACACAAACATTACCACTCATGAAATGAATGAAAACCCCGCATATTATAAGTACAGAAATTAATATTGCCAAACAACTTACCTATTATCAGCATAATAGCCTTTTGTTAACGGTATATAAGTTCTGTATTTTATTTATCAAGGAGGTCCCTGACATTATGGCTAGTTCAAACAAATTATTAGTTCCTGGTATTGAACAATATTTAGATAGCATTAAATATGAAATTGCTCAAGAGTTCGGCGTTAATTTAGGTTCTGAAACAGCTGCCAGATCCAATGGTTCTGTTGGCGGAGAGATTACAAAACGCCTAGTTCAGCAAGCTCAAGCAGAGCTGTCTGGCAAAACTCAATAATAACTATACCTTAAAATTATCAATGCTCAAAGAAAAAATAAAAAAGGAAATAATGATTGCTCACTTTGGCACCTGCAAAGTTTTAAAGCAAACATTATTTCCTTTTTAACATTTAGTTATCTTCCACCGTTTTCTGTGCTTTTCGACCAGAGATAATATAGCCGCCTACTGCAATGATTAACAATACAGACCAGAAGAAGAATTTCCAAACTTTCGACTCAGGAAAATGCTGATCAAGAAGACCAACTTCTGGATGTGCCAATGTAAATACAGCCAGCTTCACACCTACCCAGCCGACAATTAAAAAGGCTGCTGTCTCCAGGGAAGGTCTTGTTTGCAGAAGTTTTACGAACGAGTTTGCTGCAAAACGCATGATAACTAGTCCGATGATTCCACCTAATAGCATGATTGTAAATTGTCCTCCGTCAATGCCTCCAATATCAAACCAGCCTGTTGGTGTCAGCGTGATTGCTAATGCAACTGCTGCTAGCATAGAGTCAATTGCAAAGGCAATATCAGCAAGTTCTACTTTCAAAACAGTCATCCAGAAGCCAGATTTTTTCCTTTCCTTTTCTTTCTCCTGTTTCTCCTTTGGTGAGAACTTTCCATATAAATTGTGGATACAAATATACAGTAAGTAAATAGCACCAAGCGCTTGAACCTGCCAAACGTCTACTAGAACAGAAATTAAGAACAAACTCGCGAAACGGAATATAAATGCACCGAACAAACCATAGAACAATGCTTTTTTCTGCTGCTCTGGCGGTAAATGCTTAACCATAACTGCCATAACAACCGCATTGTCAGCTGCCAGTATCCCCTCTAACCCTACTAGAATCAGGAGCACCCAACCATACTCTAACAGTAATGCAAAATCCATATTTTCTCCTCCTATCAATAGTTTTTGTATACCCACAGGTATCCCCCTATTGACAGGATTGTCTTATATGTACAAAAAAGCGCAAAAAAGACCTCTGCCAATAGGCAAAGGTCTTGCTAAGCACTTTTTAATAGTGCCAACAAAGCCGATGGTACTAGACCACGAACTGACGACTTTGTTTTAGGATAAAATATCCTAAAAGCTACTCCCCTTTGAGTAGATATACGATTGATATATGCTTATTATATACGAAAGATTCTTTCTTGACAATCAAAAACCGAAAAAAAATAAACAAGACCTGACTATTTTTTACTTTCGAAAGTTAGTATCGTTGTTTATTCTTTATTCGGATTGAACTGACCTTTAAAATACAATATTGCATACTTCACTAAAAAACCGCTTAAAATACCTGGAATCAAAAAGAGCATCGGTGTAAATATAGGACCTGGAAAAATACCAAATATCTTAAACCGCGTCGAATACATAACCCCTACTGTAACAAAATAAGCACAAAATACAAACGGCAAAAATGCATATTCATCCTGTTCTTTCATGGTCGACTTATATGCATCCCACATTGCGAACAAATATAAGCAGGGATAAAACATGATCCATTGAAAATCAAGGGCTTCTATGGAAGATTCAAAATTACCTAAAAAGCTTTGCATGATTGCATAATTGAAATTACTTTGCACATTAATAATAAATTCCAGCACCACTAAAAGAGTACCTTTCCAATACTGTTTCATCAATAGTTGACTGAAGCCAGGGAGTGCTATGCTCCACATAACAGCCTCTAATTTACTTAGGTCCCTCATAGGTTATCACCATCTACTTCTTATATACCTTTTCATTTTTTCATTTTTAGCTAAACTGCATTTTTTTATACAGTATCCGTTCATGTTGCTGAAAAGAAATTTACAAGAGCAATAAACTGTCAGCTGAAACGATAAAAATAACCGAAAAAAAAGAGCCGTATTTGGCTCTTTTTACAGGATTTGTGAAAGAAATAGTTTTGTGCGGTCATGCTGTGGATTATCGAAAATATCCTCCGGTTTGCCCATTTCGACGATTTCCCCTTTATCAAAAAGAATGATTCTGTCAGCCACCTGACGAGCAAAACCCATCTCATGTGTAACGACAAGCATAGTCATCCCAGATTCTGCTAGTGTCTTCATAACATCAAGGACCTCTTTTACCATCTCTGGATCAAGTGCTGATGTCGGTTCATCAAACAGCATAATCTTTGGCTGCATCGCTAATGCCCTAGCAATAGCCACACGCTGCTGCTGCCCGCCGGATAACTGACCAGGATATTTTTGTGCCTGCTCTGGTATACCTACTCTTTCGAGAAGCTCTATCGCAATTTGCTCTGCCTTTTTCTTTTTCCATTTCCGCACCCATATCGGTGCCAGAGAAATATTCTTTAATATTGTCATATGAGGAAATAGGTTAAAGGACTGAAAAACCATGCCTGTTTCCTTTCTTATTTCTTCAATATTTTTCAAATCATCTGTCAAGGCAATATTATCCACCATAATAGAACCCTTCTGAAACTCTTCTAACGCATTGATTGTCCGGATAAAGGTAGACTTGCCAGAGCCAGAAGGTCCGAGGATAACAATCACCTCTCCTTGCTTTACTTGCAGATCAACATCCTTTAAAACATGATGGTCGCCATACCATTTATTCAAACCCTTCACTTTGATGATATCTTCTCTTTGCTCTACCGGTATTGAAAGCTTTTCTACAGAAAATACACTCTCCATTGTTAGTCCTCCCCTATTAGCGGCTGCCTGCCCCTAGTGATTTTTCCAAAGCTTTGCTGACATGTGACATTAAGTAGCAGAATATGAAATACATTAATGCAATGAACACATATAATTCCATGTACTTACCTAAGTACTCTGGATTTGCTGCGACTTTTTTGGCCATACCAAGAAAATCTGCTAAACCGATAACGGCAACTAATGATGTATCTTTAAATATAGAAATGAATTGACCGACCATTGCGGGGATTACCGCCTTTAAGGCTTGCGGTAAAATGACAAAAACCATCAATTTAAAATTATTTAATCCTAATGCTTGAGCTGCTTCGAACTGGCCGCGGGGAATAGACTGTAACCCGCCCCTGATATTTTCTGCCAAATACGCAGCACTAAAAAGTGTGAAGGCAATCATTGCTCGTAAAACATTATCCATTTGGATTTCGCCGCCAAGAAACATCGGGAGCAGCAATTGCCCAATAAACAGCACCATAATCAACGGCATGCCACGGATGATTTCAATATAAACAATGCATGTATATTTGATGACAGGCAACTTGCTTCTTCGGCCGACAGCAAGTAAAAGTCCTATTGGAAAGGAGCAAATGATTGCGACCGATGCGAGCACGAGTGTAAGCAAAAACCCGCCCCAAACATTCGTGCTCACCGGCTCAAGGATGCCAAATCCGTTAATAATTCCAACTGCTATCGGTATAATGAGAATCCAAAGAATTAATACTGGTATTTTTAAAACAGAAAGATTTCTGCCAAGGGCATAGCATAAATAAATGGCAGCGATGCTGACACCTAAATAGGCCTTTGTAATAGGTTCTGTGTAAGGGACAACCGCAAAAATAAGCATGATAACTGACAAGGTAATGGCTACATGCCCAATGACACCTCGCCATAATCCCCATGATGTCCCAAATAATATCGAGATGAGGATTACTCCGACCCAAAGTCTCCAAATCTCCTCCATCGGAAATTGACCAACCATTAAGAGGCGCAGATTTGCACTTACTACACTCCAGTCACTGCTTGCTAGAAATCCAACAACTTTGACGATGATCGCACCCGTAAACATCGCAGCAATTATGGTGAGTATCGCATTTTTCCAATCCTTAAAGAGATTTGATTTCAGCCAAAGCTGTACTTTTACTAGCCTGCTGAGCGAAGTTGATTCTACTCTTCTTTCACTGTTATTAAGCTGTACATTATCCAATTTGCATCACTACCTTTCAACCAACTGGAATTTTTTATTAAAGAAGTTCATAAACAGTGAAGTCCCTAAGCTGAACAGTAAATAAACAGCAATCATAATAAGGATGATTTCAAATGTATGCCCTGTCTGATTAATGATTGTATTGCCGATTCCAACAATATCCTGATAAGCAACAGCCATCGCTAAGGTTGAGTTTTTGATTAAGTTTAAGTACTGGCTCGTCAACGGAGGAATGATAATGCGAATTGCTTGCGGAAAAATAATTAATCTTAATGCTGTAGGGCTCTTAAAGCCAAGGGCTTTGGCTGCCTCTGTCTGTCCTTTCGGAACACCTAGGATACCGGCACGTACAATTTCGGCTATATATGTTGATGTATAAATGGACAAGGCGACAAGCATGGACAAGAAACCTATAGATAAGGATGTACCTCCGACAAAAGCATTGCCATCAAATTCCGGAACGGAAATACCAAATGGCCCATTGCCTAATAAGAAATAAGAGATGATAAAGCCGAAAATTAAAAAGCCAATAGCAGTTAAGAGTGGATGTGTATTTTTACCATTATTAATAGTTAACGATGTCAATTTTTTAAACAAAAAAATGGAAACTGCTGCCAATACGACAATTACACCAATCCATATGAGTGTATTATCATAGGTTGTAAACCAAGGAATAGCTGCACCTCTATTTGAAAAATAGAAGGAACCGATTGACGCTGCGTTATCAATTTTTGGCATTGGTAAGAATACTGCAAAGTTCCAAATGAAAATTTGCACTAATAATGGTGTATTACGGAACACCTCCACATATACAGTTGCAAGACTACGAATAAGCCAGTTAGAGGATAGCCGGGCAATTCCCATAAGAACTCCAAGTATAGATGCAATAATTACTCCAAAAAATGACACTTTCAGGGTATTTAACAAGCCAACAACAATTGCTCGGCTATAAGGGTCCTCAGGTGTATAGGAAATCAGCGATTCTGCAATCGGAAAAGAAGCTTTCAGATTTAGAAAATCCAACCCTATCTTCAATCCGATTTGCTCTAAGCCAGATTGAACATTCCGAACCATAAAGACAATAGCAAATCCGACAATTACCACAAATAGTAATTGGATAAGTATTGGTAACATCTTTTTGTTTCTCCACAGGGGGGTTGCTGCAGTTCTTTTATTCTCCATTTGTATGCCTCCCTTAGCTAAAAGAATAGGCCTGCTAGAAAAGCAATATCAGCAGGCCTTCCAAACTGTTATAAAATCATCATCTTTTTAACGGAATGGGATAGAATATAACAGTCCGCCATCACTGTATAATGCGTTTTGCCCTCTTTCAAGCTTGAACACAGTGTCTGGGCCAAGGTTTCTGTTATAAATCTCTCCATAGTTGCCGACTTGCTTGATTACTTGGTACGCAAAATCATTTGATAATCCTAGCTGTTCTCCTAAATTATTACCGCCGACACCGAGCAGGCGCTGAATTTCAGGATTTTCACTCTCCAGGAATTCATCGACATTTTCAGAAGTGATACCAAACTCTTCTGCTTGAATTGTTGCATAAACAATCCAGCTTACAGCATCTTTCCATTTTTCATCATTATCAAGGACTGCTGGTGCTAAAGGCTCTTTCGAAAGAGTAGCATCTAAAATGATATGTGCATCAGGATCTTGCAGCATTGATTGACGTGACACTAGACCAGATTTATCTGTAGTCCACGCATCAATAGAGCCAGATTCGTATGCGGCAATGACTGCATCTGCATTATCAAATGTTTGCGGGGTATAGCTTACTCCAGCAGCCTTCATTTGATCCGCAAGATTCAATTCAGTTGTAGTTCCTGTTTCAACACCGATTGTTTTTCCTTCTAAATCTTCTAAAGAAGTCCAGCCGCTGTCTTTCGGAACCATAATTCCTTGACCGTCATAGAAGGTGACCGGTGCAAAACTTAACCCAACTTCAGCGTCTCTGTTTGTTGTCCAAGTAGAATTGCGGATTAACACATCAACTTCTTTCGATTGTAATGCTGTAAACCGGTCCGTCGCTGATAATGGACGGAATTCGATTTTGCTAGCATCTCCTAAGACACCTGCTGCAATTGCTCTCGCAAAATCAACATCAAATCCAGTGTTTTTCCCATCAGAATCTATGTATCCAAATCCAGGAAGGGCGTCATTGACTCCAGCTTTCAGCGTTCCCCTCTTAATGACCGTATCTAACAAGCTTGACGTCTTTGAATTCTCATCTGCATTCGTATTGGATTCTTCCGAATTCCCCGAGCACCCTGCCAATGCTAATATAAGCACTAACAGCATGCTGAATATTACTGATAGATTCTTTTTCATCCTTGTTCCCCCTATATTTTTTTATAAAAATATCATCTTAACTTAAAAGAATATTCAGATAATTAACCTTACTATCCGAGACTTTTCCCTTAATTAAAATGATACTCATACCAAAATTGTCCTTCTCTTCAAATGTTAATATATATAACATAGGTTTGTTACTATTTATTACAACATGGTTTTATTATACCTAAATTTTAGTCGATTACAATTATTTTTTAGAAAGTTTTAACTTTTTTAAAAAATCTAAACAGTTAGAAATTATATAAATACAACAAAAAACCTTGCTATGCTTAATTTTAGCTAAGCGAAATAATCCATTTACCATAGTATAGTTTCAAGTAATTTAATAGAAATCCTTTCTTTTTTAGGATACACTTACACCATCAACCAACATTGATATTATACTAATATAAAAAAATACCAAATATTCCTTTTAAACATTTGTTTACCTCGCTACAACTCCCATAACAAGTTAAGAAAACTAACATTTAGATACAAAAAAACAAGCGATTAAGATAATCGCCTGTTTTTTTTGTTAGGATTCTTCTGAATCCATTGGATTATAAAGTTTAACATCAGGATTTTTATCCTGGAACCAGCGCAACGCAAATTCATTTTCAAACAAGAATGCTTTTTTCCCATATCTGTCTTCAACCAACAGACTTCTGCCACTTGATAAGTTTTCGTTTACTTCCTCATCCACTGTCCATCTGGCAATTTTAGAACCAACATGCTCCATAAGCACATCTACATTATATTCATTTCTCATGCGGTGCTCGAACACCTCAAATTGCAGCTGTCCAACTGCACCAAGAAGATAATCCTCTGTTTTTACTGTTTTATATAGCTGGATTGCTCCTTCTTGAACAAGCTGTTGAATTCCTTTGTGGAAATGCTTCTGCTTCATGACGTTTTTAGCTGTGACACGCACGAAAAGCTCTGGTGTAAATTGCGGAAGCTTTTCATATTGGAAGGTGTTTTTGTTTACTGTCAATGTATCGCCAATCTGGTAAAATCCTGGATCATACAATCCAATAATATCACCGCTTACCGCTTCATTGACAGTGCTTCTGTCATCCGCCATAAACTGAGTGGATTGGGCCAGTTTAATTTGCTTACCTGTCCTTGGCAAATTGACAGTCATTCCTCTGTCGAACTTACCTGAACAAATTCTTAAGAAAGCAATTCTATCCCTGTGTGCTGGGTTCATATTTGCCTGAATCTTAAAGATAAATCCTGAGAATTCTTCTGACAACGGATCAATTTTTCCTGCAGTAGAGCTTCTTGGCTGCGGCGATGGCGCAAAATCCAAATAAGTTTCCAAGAAAGTCTGTACGCCGAAGTTCGCTAAAGCACTACCGAAAAATACTGGTGTCAAATCTCCGCTGTTAATTCTGTCTGCTGAAAATTCATTGCCTGCTTCATTTAGCAGCATGATTTCCTCTAGCGTCTGGTCATACAGGGAATCCTTTTTAATCGGATGTTCTCCCTCAATTTCCCCATCCTCATTTAACGAGATATATTTATCGCCTTCCTCTACACGAAACTGCTCAATTCGGTTATAGTAACGATCATAAATACCTAGGAATTCTTTCCCCATACCAATTGGCCAGTTCATCGGGTACGACTCAATTCCCATTACTTCCTCTAGCTCCGCAAGAAGCTCTAATGGCGCCTTCCCTTGACGGTCAAGCTTATTGATGAATGTAAAAATTGGAATCCCTCTCATACGACAAACCTTGAACAGCTTTAATGTCTGTTCCTCGATCCCTTTTGCAGAGTCAATAATCATGACAGCACTGTCAACGGCAGTCAATGTTCGATACGTATCCTCACTGAAATCTTGGTGTCCTGGTGTATCCAAAATATTAACTCTCGCATTGTTGTAGTCAAACTGCATAACACTTGATGTTACGGAAATACCTCTTTGCTTTTCAATTTCCATCCAGTCACTTGTTGCAAATTTCCCGGTCTTTTTCCCCTTTACTGTTCCAGCATCGCGAATTGCTCCGCCGAACAACAGTAATTTTTCCGTAAGCGTTGTTTTACCGGCATCCGGATGGGATATTATTGCAAAGGTACGTCGGGACAATACCTCATCTTGAAATGTTTTAGACATGTTTTATTCCTCTCTTTTGCACTTTCATTTATGCTCATCTCTTAATAATAGCTCGATACACAAAAGTTTGCAATCCCTTCCCCATACCCTAGTTTTTGCAAAGATTGCATTTTTTTATATGCTGTTAAGCTTTGCCTCTGCACATTCAAGCGTTTGGCCGATTGCTTCGCGGATTAGGAGATCAGCAAGGTAATCAAACTCTGTTTCTTCGTTATTAATAATTATTAATTTACTTCCCGTCTGCTTAGCGAGCAAGGGGATTTGATTCGCTGGTGACACACTCAGTGAAGAGCCTAGCACGATAAACACATCTGATGCAATAGCTGCTTTTTCTGCAAGAAGAAACGGTTTTTCCGGCAGCATTTCTCCAAATAAAACAATGGATGGACGCAATGTGCCGCCGCATTCACATACATAAACCTCATGCAGATATTCGTTGCACGAATATGTTTTTTTACATGTTTGGCAATGGAGCTTTTGCAGAGTCCCATGCAGCTCATACACCTTTTTACTTCCTGCAAGAAAATGAAATCCATCTACATTTTGGGTTATAACCCCTTTTAACAAACCTCTTTTCTCCCACTCTGCCAACAGAAAATGGCCCTTATTCGGCTTAAATTCAGAAATTCCTAATACTCTTTCCCTGTAAAAGGCGATAAAATCTTCTAAATGATGGTTCAGTGCATCTGTGCTTGATAAATATGATTTTTGTTCATTTGTCCATAATCCTTTATCTGCAGACCGAAAATCGGGCAAACCACTTTCGGTTGACATACCTGCACCGGTAAAAACGACAAGATGGTTTGCATTTTTAATCCATTCTTCCAACATCATGATCAGCTCCAGTTCTAATCTTTACTTTCATTGTAACAACCATACGAAAAGAAAGTAAATTTCTCCTTATTAGTTTTATCTCCTATATAAAGGGAAATGTTTAATGAATGGTAAAGAAGCAAACATTATTTATACAGTACACTTTATACGGAGTTGATGATGTTGTTATTTAAAAAAGATAAAATAGAAACAGGATATAAAAAACATGAAAAAAAAGCGGCTGCACTTGTGGAACAGCCTTCCAGACTAACAGAGCTGTTAAAAAAGGCTGTTCCAAAAGCAACCTCTAACAGAAAGTGGCTATCGTCTCTTTGGGACAAGCTTCAGTTACTGCTTTCGTTAGTCAAGGCATACCAAAACGGCACATATCGGCAAATTAACAAGAAATCAATGGTGCTGATTGTTGCAGGATTATTATATTTTTTGTCTCCATTAGATATTATTCCGGATTTTATCTTTGGCATTGGAATTGTCGACGATGCACTTGTCTTAAAATACGTCCTTTCTGCTGTTAATCAGGAGCTGATTGCTTTTGAAAAATGGAAGAAAAACAGCCAAATTTGATTTATATGATGGAAGATATAGGACAAGTCTTATATATCTGCTATAATAAGCAGGAAAACAGAATGAGAAAAAAAGAATTACTAGGGGAACCAGTGTTGCTGGTTGAGAGTTATCCGAAAGATAAAAACCCTTTGAACCTGATCTGGTTAATGCCAGCGTAGGAAACGGACATTCTTTACATACCTTTGTATTTAAAGCGTTCAGGTTCATGTAACTTGAACTTTTTTTTCGTTTTTATAACAGTTGCCGGCTCACTTTTAACTTAACGTTATAGTGCAGCAACTTTCCTACTTCGTTACAGGTTCCTAACTTTTTTTCTTACTACAGGAGGAAGCATTATGAAAAAAGCTTTAATGGCTTTTGCCGCAGTCCTGCTTTTAGCAAGCTGCAGCAACACATCAGAAAACAGCAAGGAGCAAGGGGAAGACAAAAAGCAAAAAATCACTGTTGTTCTGGATTGGACACCAAACACTAATCATACAGGACTTTATGCAGCAGAGGAAAAAGGTTATTTCGCAGAGGAAGGACTTGATGTTGATATCATCACACCTGGTGAAGCTGGTGCTGATTCCTTAGTCGCATCCGGAAAAGCAGACTTTGGCGTTAGCTATCAAGAAGGAATTACACAAGCAAGAGTTCAAGGTGTGCCACTCGTATCAATCGCAGCAATCATTCAGCATAATACATCCGGATTTGCTTCACCTGCAGAAAATAACATCAAATCACCTAAGGATTTTGCAGGTAAAACATATGGAGGCTGGGGTTCAGAAGTTGAAGCTTCTGTCATCTCATCCCTGATGAAGCAGGAAAATACGGATGTTAAAGATGTTGATATTGTTAATATCGGAGATGCTGACTATTTCACGGCAATGAAGCAAAACATTGATTTCGCCTGGATTTATTACGGCTGGACCGGAGTGGAGGCAGAGCTTCGCGGCGAAAAGATTAATATGATTTACTTAACTGATTACAGTGATAAGCTTGATTATTACACACCTGTACTTTCCACAAACGAAAGTATGATTGCAGATAATCCAGAAACCGTCAAAGCTTTCCTTAAAGCAGCAACAAAGGGCTATGAATACACAATAGATAACCCGGACGATGCAGCTTCCATCCTGTTAAAGCATGCACCAGATTTAGATGAGGAGCTAGTGAAAAAAAGCCAAGAGTGGCTGGCATCTAAATACCAAGATGACGCACCTCGCTGGGGGGAACAAAAGCTGTCTGTTTGGAAGAACTATGCTGATTGGATGTATGACAATAAGCTGTTAGAAAAGCAGCTTGATGCAGACAAAGCATTTACAAACGAATTTCTGCCTGAAGGAGGAGACGAATAATGGCAAATGCATTAATTAGTGTACAAATCATTCCAAAAACAAAAAACGGGGAAAATGTAATTCCCTATGTGGATGAGGCAATTAAAATTATTCAAGATTCTGGTGTTAAATATGAAGTCCATCCGTTAGAAACAACGATGGAAGGTGACATGGATGAGCTGTTTCAAATTATCAGCTCCATGAACAAAAAGATGACAGACATTGGATCGAGCAATGTTATTACCCAAATTAAAGTTCTTTATCAGCCTGACGGAATTACAATGGAAGACTTAACGGGGAAATATCGCTAATGAATAAATTTTTATTAACATTTTGGAGACCGTTACTGGTTCTCCTTCTTTTATTTGGACTTTGGGAAGCTGCTGTAAGGTTTTTTCATATCGAGAACTGGTTGCTTCCCTCTCCTTCGGCGATACTCACGGAAGCGAATGCAAGCTGGGATACTTTTTTCGTTCACTTGATTGCCACTACAAAGCTGTCTGTTATTGGGTTTTTGATTGGTAGTGCAGTCGGACTACTGATTGCTGTCACATTGCATCGGGTGGCTTTTTTCCGGGAAGCTGTGTATCCTCTGCTGATTCTGTCTCAAAACATTCCAACTATCGTGCTTGCACCACTGCTTGTAGTATGGTTTGGTTTTGGTATTATGCCGAAGCTAATTGTTATTACACTCGTATGCTTTTTTCCGATTACAGTAGCCTGTCTTGACGGATTCAGACAAACATCTCCAGAGCTTAAACACTTTATGCAAATGTCAGGCAGCACAAAACGGCAAATGTTTTGGAAGCTGGAGTGGCCTTATGCCCTGCCGTCGATTTTTTCTGGATTAAAAATATCAGCTACCTATAGTGTTATGGGTGCCGTTATCTCTGAATGGCTTGGTTCGAAAGAAGGAATTGGAGTATATATGACTATGGCATCCAAATCATTCCGCACAGACCGTGTATTTGTGGCGATTTTTGCTATTATGGCATTAAGCTTGCTCTTTTTCGTTGTCATTAAACTGCTTGAGAAATGGTGCATCCGCGGCCAAAGCAAGGAGGAGAAGTAAATGGGCAAACTGGAATTAAAAAATATAAGCATGTCATTTGAAAAAAAACCTGTTCTACGAGATTTAAATATGACGGTTCAAGAAGGAGAATTCGTTTCTATATTAGGACCATCGGGGAGTGGTAAAAGCACCATCTTCCATCTCATCGGCGGGATGCTAAAGCCTGATGCAGGAAACATCATGCAAAACGGCAAGGATATTACTGGACAAAAAGGCCATATCAGCTATATGCCTCAAGCACCCTCCTTATTTCCTTGGCGGACTGTATTGGAAAATGTATTGATTACCCAAGAAATTAACGGCAAAAAGGATAAGGCGCTTGCACTGGATATGCTCAAAAAAGCAGGCTTATCCTCCTATGCTAATGCCACTCCTGCTGAACTGTCAGGAGGGATGAAACAACGTGTTTCCTTTGTTCGAGCCTTAATGAGTCCGATGCCACTGCTTCTTTTGGATGAACCGTTCGGCGCCCTTGATGAGCTGACGAGATTGGAAATGCAGAAATGGCTCTTATCGTTATGGAGTATGGATAAAAGAACGGTTCTCTTTATTACTCATAATATTGATGAAGCCTTGTATCTGTCGGATAGAATTTATATCCTTCCTTCTAATCCGAACGATAAGCTTATGGAAGCAACGGTGCCGTTTCCTCGGCCGAGAGCAGACGATCTTTGGCTCAATCAGGAATTCTTAGAATGGAAGAAAGATATCTATTATAAACTTAAACCTTCGGAGGTAAAGCAGATTGAACAGAATAATTGATGCTCATATTCATCTTGACCAATATTCCGAGGAGGAAATTGCCAATATCCAAAGAGATGAATCAATAGCTGCTCTTATTGCTGTATCAATGGACAAAGCTTCCTCCATCCGCAATCGGCAATTAAGCAAAAATTTCTCTTTCGTTCACCCGGCATTCGGCTTTCATCCAGAACAGCCGCTCCTAAAGGATAGAGACTTCGCAGACTTATTTGAATGGATTAAGCTGCATCAGCAAGATATGATTGCAATAGGCGAAGTTGGTCTTCCTCATTATGAAAGACAAAAAGACCCACAAAGTTATCCTCTTGAGCCGTATCTTGAAGTACTTGAGCAATTTATCCTGCTCGCCAAGGAAGTGAAGAAACCAATCATTTTGCACTGCATTTATGATGAAGCACCGCTTGCTTTGGAATTATTAGAAAAACACAGCTATATGGAAGCCCACTTTCATTGGTTCAAAGGAAGCGAAACTACATTAGAGCGGATGAAGACAAACGGGTGCTATATCTCCTTTACACCTGATATTGTTTATGAAGAGGAAATCCAACGTATTGCGGCACAATATCCTCTGCAAAAGATCATGGCAGAAACCGATGGACCATGGCCCTTTGAAGGCCCTTTTCATAACCATAAAACAATGCCTGCCATGATTCATCACACAATGGAGAAACTATCAAAACTAAAGAATATGCCAGCAAAACAAATATATAATCAACTATTGGCTAATACGAAAGCTTTCTATTTTAATATCGAATAAGGAAAACTCCAGCAAATCTGCTGGAGTTTTCCTTCATTATTGACTGCCTGCTTTAATGATTACCATCCCTTCAGCCAAGATTTCCAGATAAAAGATTATTTCATCTGTCTGTTCTAATTCGCGAAGCTCACTAGCAATCCACTCCAAGTTTATATAAAGTAAATGCTTACCTACTCCTCTTGTCTCAAGGACCTCACTTAACCAGATGATATAATCATGGAATATCTGCTTATTTTGAAGAGAAAAGGCCGTTTCCATATACTGAAAATGATAGTTTATATCCTCTCTTGTTCGTTTTCTCCCATTTTCTCCAAACCTTACTAAATCAGGATACTGTTCATAAAACTTAACAAACAGTTTTTCGACGATTTTTTCTTTATCCAAAAGATTCATCTCTTTATCTCTTTATCCCTTCTATGATTTTCTAGTTAACTGATCCAGTATTTATAGTATAATTTATTTACTACAATTTCGAAACTTCATTCATAACGAAGACAATACTCCAGATTGGACGTGACAATACAAAGTGACGCATTTCGTTTCGGCTAAAGAGCTTGCTGGCGCTTTACTTGAAGGCAATATACAAAAAAGCATGGCAATTATTCAGGAACTTGATTATCAAGGCTATAATACTTCTTTTATTTACGATGAATTAATTACACCTGCCATGAATTATATCGGAGAATTATGGCAAAAAAACGAAATAAGTGTTGCAGATGAGCATTTAGCTACAGGTATTTGCGAAATCATACTCTCTCATTTTATGCTGAATATCCAAAAGAACGATGCACTAGCAAAAAAGGCATTATTATTTTGCCTAGAAGGGGAACACCATACGCTAGGGCTAAAAATGGTAGCTTCGACCTTCGAAGAAGCTGGCTGGGATGTCAAAAACCTCGGTGCTAACCTTCCGCTTGAACACGCTGTTTATATGGCACAGAAATGGAAGCCTGATGTAATTGGCATGTCCCTGTCGATGTCTTATTCAATTCCAACTCTCCGCCCATATATTGAACAGCTTGAAGAGCTAACACCACAGCCTGCAATAATTGTCGGAAGCAGACTGCTTCATGATTATAACTTAAGACCATATGCAAGTCCTGCAACCATCTTTATATCAGAACAATCACAGTTGAAATACTGGCTTAAAGATTACAATGAAGAAAGCAGCTTTATTCATTCTGCAAGAGGTGACTCTTTATGATGGTAGATTTATCTTTGATGCCAATGCCATTCTTCCTAATAAACGACCGCTATTCCATATTAGCAAGATCTAATGCAAGCAAGGCGAGGTTTTTTGCTGCTGATAGTTTTCTGGAGCTCGTTGATCTTGAAAGCCGCGAAAAAACGATTGCCTTTCTTACAGACAGCCATGGAAAAACATCGATGGAAGCGAATATGAAAACAAGTGAAGGTTTGGCTCTATGTCAGATTCAATATACATATGATTCAGCTAACAAACATTATTATATCGTTTGTCATTTCATAGACAGCCAATATATCAATCTTTCCTATGAGCTAAACCAGCTAAGAGAAGCATTGCTCAAACTGCAGGCTGGGCAGGATATAAAAATTATGCCTCCAGTCTTAAAGCAGGATAAAGAAAGTCTTGATCATCTTCAAAATCTCGATACAAAGAAAAAGCTGGATAAAGTTAAAAGGTCAACTTCCACAATAGTTGACCTGCTCGGTGTTATTTCCCCGCTCATTATTGAAGATGGAAAAGGGGAATATTCGGAAATGATTTATGATGAGCTGTATGAAATAAAGTCTCTTGTTGATGAAATGAAAAAAGCCCTTTACTAAGGGTTTTTTTCATTTGACAGGAAATCTCATTTCAACAGTTGTACCTACTCCTACTTCACTATGGAAAGTCAGTGTGCCTTTATGGTTATCAATGATTTTTTGACTGATCATCAATCCTAAGCCAGTTCCTTTTTCCTTTGTTGTAAAGAAAGGCTCGCCCATTCTTTCTAGCTGCTCCTTCGGTATTCCCTTCCCTTGGTCTGACACTTTGACAAGAAGCTGACCTTCTGTTTCCATTCGGGCAGAAATAGAGATTGCACCTTCTGAATCCATTGCTTCCATTGCATTTTTAATCATGTTGATAAACAGCTGCTTCAACTCTTTTTCATTACAATAAACAGGAGGCATATTCAGTTCATAGTCTAGTGCAAGACTGATATTTTTTAAGATTGCCTGAGTACTCAGCAATACATTGACATCTTCTAGAATTCCTTCTATTTGCTGCTCTTTAAATGCAACAGCTTGCGGTCTTGCCAATACTAGGAATTCACTGATAATCAACTCCAGCCTATTGAATTCTGAGAACATCACTTCCGTATATTCCTTGTTATATGTATTGCTCTGCATCATCAGCTGCAAGAAGCCTTTCAGTGAAGTTAATGGATTTCGAATTTCATGGGCAATACCTGCGGCAAGCTGGCCGACAGCAGAAAGCATTTCTGATTTTTTCAGCATGGCTTCTGATTTTTTATTTTCCGTTATATCCTCAGATGTGCGAAGAATATTAACTAAATTTCCATACGAATCTTTAATCGGATGAAAACTGACATTCTCCCATCTTTCAATACCATCATCCAAACGGTAAGTAATATTCCCTTCCCAATCATTGCCTGCTTTAATAGCTTCCCAAACTGCTAGAAATCCCTCTGCATTTAAGTATTGCTCGTACACATCTAATATATGCAGGCCTATACAATCGAGTTCTTGCTTAGTCTGAAGCTTAAAGCGCTCATTTGTATATTCAATTCTACCAGCTTTATCGGTAATAATAATGCTTGTCGGACTCTGTTCAATCACGCTGGAAGTCAGACTCAGCTTTTGATTATAGGTTTTAATTTCTGTAATATCGGTAAAAGTAATAACAACACCATCGACAATATTATCGCTCGTGCGGTAAGGCATTGCCTTCATGCCATACCAGTTGCCGTCATAGCTGCGAATTTCTCTTTCCACTTTAGATGTCGTTTTCAATACTTCCTTTGCGTCCTCAAGTAAGGAACCGTGCTCTAAATTATGGGAGATATGAAATAACGGACGGCCAATATCCATGTCCAGCACATTGACGATTTTCTGCACTTCTGGTGTAAATAATTTAATGTTGAAACCTTTATCTAAAAAGATCGTTCCTATATTTGTGTTTATTAATAGATTATCCAAGTCATTCGTTAAATCGGTTAACTCGGCAATCTTATTCTCGTATTCATTATTAACATTTATAAGCTCTTCGTTGACAGATTGCAGCTCCTCATTGGTCGATTGCAGCTCTTCATTAGAGGCAATCAGCTCTTCATTCGTTGATTGCAGCTCTTCATTGGACGTTTCAAGCTCCTCTATTGTTGTCTGCAGATTCTGTTGCGTATAGAATAATTCCTGCTCTAAATCGATGACCCTTTCACTGATTGTGCTGTCATGGTCAAAATAGATAGGTGAGGAAATAATTCCTTTACTTTCTTCTTCCTCATGAAACAAAAGAATCGAAAGAGCATCTTTATCAAGAAATCTTTTAATCGTTAAGTCGAAATATTTTTCTTCCTTGTCAATGACTAACAGCACATTTTTATACGTTACTTCTGATTCGTTTTCTCTTAGTTTTTTTAAACCTGTTCCAATAATGACCGACAGATGAGCTGGAACCATTTTAAAAATACTGTAATTCGTTTCACCAATCGGAACCGATAAAAAACGATTCGCCTTTTTCGAGGTGAGCACCACTTCATTCTGCTCATTTAAAATGATGCATGGATTAATAAAATCATTAACAAGCTTTTGATAAAGCAAGTCTACCTTTCGTCCTGGCAGTGCATCAAAGAATGTGGTAGGTACATGCACATCGGAATTTGTGGTTTCCTTCGCCTTAGTTTTGGAATGAATTGCAGGCTCCTTCAAATCCCATTTATCACTTTGCTTGTTGCGATAGATTTTCCATTTAGAATGGATAGGCTCAAAAAAGCCAGAAAGCTTGCCAACTGTTTCACTTGATCCTAAAAATAGTATTCCATCCTCAATCAGGGAAAAATGGAAAAGCGACAAGATTCTTTGCTGCAATTCAGGCTGGAAGTAAATCATCATATTGCGGCAGCTGATTAAGTCAATATTTACAAAAGGGGAGTCTTTTGAAATATTATGGGGAGCAAACACAATTTTCTTTCTGATTGTTTTCTTAACTTGGTACTTTTCACCGGCAGGCTCAAAGTATTTTTCTTTTATGTATGACGGAATTTCGCTTAACAGTTCACTATCATATATCCCTTGGCTAGCCGTCTTTATAGAATCTTTATCAACATCTGTTGCAAAAATACGAAAATCAATTGAATCTTCAATTGTCTCGATATATTGATCAATAAGCATAGCCATTGTATACGCTTCTTGTCCTGTTGAACAGCCTACAGTCCACACCCGGATTTCTTCTTCACCATTTTTTATTTTTCTTTCTACAAGCTCTGGTATCAGCTTCTCGATTTCCTTAAAGGCTTCTGGATCTCTGAAAAATTGAGTTACACCGATAAGAAGATCCTTTTGCAGTAAATCAATCTCCTCTGGAACCTTAAACAAATAATCACGGTACGCATCTAATGAATGCAGCGGATCTTTAATTACCTTCATTCTTCTTTCGATTCTGCGCAGCACACTGCTTTTTTTATAATAGGAGAAGTTAATACCTGTTTTTTTCAGCAAAATATTAAAGATATGCTTAAGTGACTCTTCACTATAATTTAAGCTGGATGGATCTGTAATTGTCTGGATGATTACAGGAATGTCAGAAGGAGCTTCTACATAATCAGCAACTCCTGAAGTGATTGCACTTTTTGGCATGTTATGGAATTTAGCTGTATCTTTTTCCTGAACAAACACAATTCCTCCATTCTCTTTTATGATCTGAATACCTTCTGTCCCATCTGTTCCATTACCTGAAAAAACAATACTTATTGCCTTCTGCTGCTTTTCATAGGCAAGCGACCTGAAAAATGTATCGATTGGAAAGTTATAATGCTTGTCTTTCTCATATTCCTCCAGCTCAAAAACTCCTTCTTTAATTGTTAAGAACTGATTCGGAGGATTTAAATAGATCGTATTAGGAACCAACTGCATTCCTTTTGCCGCCCGTAAAATATTCATGTTCGTTTTTTTGGCGAGCAACTCCGGCATAAAACTCTTATACTTGGATGAAAGGTGCTGTACAATGACAAAGACCATACCTGTGTTTGAAGGCATATTGGCAAAAAACTGTTCAATTGCTTCCAGTCCGCCAGCCGAAGCCCCAATTCCGACCACATAATAGTCATTCATCCTATCAGTATGCTCCGATGAATGGGTAGAGATGTTTTCAGTCATAATTTCCCCCGATTCTATAAAGAATATATGTATTTTTAAGATATAAATTGATGCCCTATGTTATATGTCTATAATTATACTACTCCAACACCTATTGTAATATATGGTAAAAAGTGACAATGGTTTATTCATGATATGTAACTATGTTTTAATTGAATTTTTCCTGTGCTGTCAAACGGTAAATAACCCATCTTCTTTGCATGTCCCCTCACGTCCCTAATTCAAAAATTTTTTTTAGTATTCTTTACCCGTTATTTTTAGGCTCTAAACATTTTTTATCGTTTTTTTTATTTTTTTTATCGAAAAAGCCTGATTCCACGTCTGGAATCAGGCTTACTCCATATACTTACCATTTAAAGCAAGCTGCACCTACAATAATCAAAAGAATAAACAAAACAACGATTAACGCGAAACCTCCGCCGTAACCATGTCCTCCGCATGAATAACCGTAGCTAGGATAACCACATCCACCATATCCGTACATATAGTGTTCCTCCTTATAATTTAATTATTTTTATCTCTTAGTAAAGTCCGCCGTAGCCCCAAGAAGCGCCAATGATTACCAACAAGATGAACAAAACTACTAATAGAGCGAAACCTCCGCCGTATCCTACTTCACCCATAATTAACTCCTCCTTTTTTAAATTCCATATATCCTATTCAAAACCCCCAGAATGTGCGATAGTCAAATGCACATTTTTTAGGTTTTTGACTAGTACAAGCAGGCACACGCACTCTTTCTCATTGCTAAAAGGAGCACAGCTGCTGTCTCACCTATTCGTTCCAATCAACATTCTCTTAGTGAAATATTTTTTCTGAAAAACTAAAAAGGCCTCTCTTAAATTATAGAGAGGCCTTTTAGTTTGTTATTCTGTTTCCTTCATAGGTATAAGCTTAAAGATTTCCTTTGATTCCAGACTGTCTACAAATCTTTCGAGCCAATCATAGTAATTTAGAGCGTACTCGAGTTTTTGGATGTCGCTTTTCGCCATTTCTTTTACTTCTTCGTCGACATCTTCCCGGTCCAATAGCTTGTTTAATTCAGTCAGTGATTTTTTCATTTCGGTTTCATTTTCCGAAATAGCCGCTCTCCACTTAATTGCAAAAAAATCAACAAAGTTTTGGTACCAATCACTTTCTGCCTTGTATAGATCCTTTCTTACCCCTTTTTTCCATACTTTATCGACCATCTTCAATTCCAATAAAGTTCTGACAGATGTACTCATGCTCGTTTTGCTCATGCCGAGCTCTTCTTTCATTTCATCCAGTGTCATTGGCTGCTCTTGAAACATTAACATTCCATATAGTCTGCCGATTGAATCTGTTACGCCATACAAGTCCATATTTTGAGCAATTACGTCAATTACTCTTTCTCGAGCCCTTTCCAGTTGTTCTTTACCTTCCATTGCTATATTCACATCCAATTTCATCATTCATTATATAGAAGAAAAACGGAGAAACTGATGCTTTGTATCTTTGTGGCAACTCTCCACTTTTTCGCATCTACGTTTGTTCAAATTAATTATTATTCCTTTATAGATTATCATGATTAATAAATTTGTAAAGAAACAATCACAATAGCATTCGGCAGTATTTAAGAGGAATTGTAAGGAAACTTCTATTACAGTACGTACAGTTTTTTCTGTACGTACAGAATGAATGAATTTGACTGAATATAAGCTTTGCGAGAATAAGTTAATTAATACTATACTTATGGAGTGCCAGCTTGACGGTTCCCGAAAAAACGAGGTGAAAGAATGGAAAACAACGTAAAAGTGAAAATTGAAGATGTTACAAAAATCTTCGGTAAAAACAGCAAAAAAGCCATTTCCCTTCTCCAAAAGGGTGAGAGTAAAGGGGAAATATTAAAAAAGACAGGTTCAACTGTCGGTGTTAACAAAGCAAGCTTTGAAATTAAAGCAGGCGAAATATTTGTCATTATGGGATTATCAGGGAGCGGTAAATCAACACTAGTCCGTTTGCTGAACAGACTTATTGATCCCACACTAGGGAAAATCTACATTGATGGCAAGGACATTGTGAAAATGTCTAAGGAAGAACTACGTAAAGTCAGAAGAGAAAAGATTAGCATGGTATTCCAAAAGTTCGCTCTTCTTCCGCACCGCACGATTCTGGAAAATACAGAGTTTGGCTTGGAAATACAAGGGATCGATAAAGCTGCCAGAAAACAGCGTGCTTTAGAATCTCTTAAACTAGTCGGCTTAGAAGGTTATGAAAACCAATATCCAGATCAGCTCAGCGGCGGAATGCAGCAGAGGGTTGGTCTTGCGAGAGCACTTGCAAATGATCCAGACGTATTGCTGATGGATGAAGCTTTTAGTGCACTTGACCCGTTAATCCGTAAAGATATGCAGGATGAATTACTTGATTTGCAATCAAATATGGAAAAAACAATCATCTTTATTACACATGATTTAGATGAAGCTTTACGTATTGGTGACCGTATCGCCTTAATGAAGGACGGAACCATTGTCCAAGTAGGTACACCAGAGGAAATCTTAATGAATCCTTCTAACGACTATGTCGAGCGTTTTGTCGAAGATGTTGATCTTTCGAAAGTATTAACAGCAAACCATGTTATGAAACGTGCAGAAGCTGTTAACGTAGACAAAGGGCCTCGTGTTGCTCTCCAAATGATGAGAGACCTCGGAATATCCAGCATTTATGTAGTCAATAAAAAAAGAGTGCTGCTTGGTGCTGTAACAGCAGATGCAGCTAAAAAAGCGGTTGAAAGCAACATACCTCTGCATGAAATATTGGAAGAGACAGTAACAGTAAGCGGGGAAACATTGCTGGTTGACCTCTTCGATAAAGTTTCAACTGCAAGTATACCTGTTGCAGTAACAGACGGGGAACATCGCTTGAAAGGCATGCTTGTCAGAGGTGCTGTTATCGGTGCACTTGCCGGCAATAATGAAAATATTAACAGTTCATTAGAAATGATTGAAACACAAAAAACGGAGGTGCTTAACTAATGGAAAATCTATTTCCAAAACTTCCGGTTGCAGATTGGATTGACACATTTGTAGATTGGCTGACTACCACATTCGCAGTAGCATTCGACGGTATCAGCGAAGGTCTTGAAGTTGTAGTAGATTCATTGGTAGCTGTATTTGCTTTTATCCCTTCCTATATCTTTATTATTCTTATGACATTGATTGCATGGAAATTAGCAAATAAGAAAATCGCATTATTTACTTTAGTTGGTTTATTTCTAGTTGATAATCTTGGGTATTGGGATCCAATGCTTGACACATTAGCACTTGTGCTGTCAGCTGTCATTATTTCGATTATCATAGGGGTGCCGCTTGGAATTTGGGCATCGCAAAAAAATACTGTGAAGCAAATAGTTGTTCCTGTACTAGACTTTATGCAGACAATGCCAGCATTTGTATATTTAATTCCTGCTATTTTCTTCTTTAATATAGGAGTCGTTCCTGGTGTAGTAGCATCTGTTATCTTCTCCATGCCACCTACTATTCGATTAACGATTCTTGGTGTTCAGCAAGTACCTGCTGATATTACGGAAGCGACCGAGTCCTTCGGAAGCACCACAGCACAAAAACTATTGAAGGTTCAGCTTCCCCTTGCCATGCCGACAATAATGGCCGGTATTAACCAAAGTATTATGCTTGCGCTATCCATGGTAGTAATCGCTGCAATGGTCGGAGCTCCTGGGTTAGGTGCTGACGTTTACCGAGCAGTTACTCAAATCCAAATCGGACGTGGCTTTGAAGCCGGTTTGGCAATTGTAGTGGTTGCAATCATTCTTGATAGAATTACACAAAATCTTGGTACAAAAAAACGAGGGGGAATTTAAACACATGAAAAAATTAATAACATTAGTATTTACAGCAGCATTAGTCTTCGCTCTTGCTGCCTGCGGTTCTAAAGCAGACGAGAATGCTCCCATCGCAGAGCAGGTAGATCACGAAATTATCGGAATTGACCCTGGTGCAGGAATTATGAAGGCAGCAAACAAAGCCAAGGAAGATTATGATTTGTCTGACTGGGAAATTGTCGAAGGTTCAAGTGCGGCAATGACTGCCACATTAAAAAAAGCTTATGATAAAAAAGAGCCAATCATTATTACAGGATGGACTCCGCATTGGATGTTTAATGCATATGATCTGAAATATTTAGATGATCCTAAAGGTTCATTCGGCGAAGATGAAAACATTCATACAATTGTTCGCAACGGTTTAAAAGAAGATATGCCAGAAGCATATCAAGTGCTTGATAACTTCCATTGGGATACAGATGCAATGGGCGAAGTTATGATGGAAATTTATGATGGAACACAACCTGAAGATGCAGCTGCTGCATGGGTGAAAGATAATGCCGATGTTGTAAGTGAATGGACGAAGGGCGTTTCAAAAGTAAATGGCGATAAAATTAAGCTTGGCTATGTTGCTTGGGACAGTGAAATTGCCAGTACAAATGTTATCGGCAAAGTTTTGACTGACCTAGGTTATGACGTTACATTAAGCCAAGTTGAAGCAGGTCCAATGTGGACTGGAGTTGCAGATGGAAGCCTTGATGCACATGTTGCAGGCTGGCTGCCAATAACACATGAAGATTATGCTACTAAGTATAAAGGCAAGTTTGAAGATCTAGGTGCAAACCTAGAAGGCACAAAGCTTGGTTTTGTAGTTCCAAGTTATATGGATATTGATTCTATTGAAGACTTGAAAGCAGAATAATCCATCAAAAGGGTATCCTAAAAAATAGGATGCCCTTTTAGTTTGCTAAGAAAAAAAGGAATTAAGAATAAATATTGCTTTAAAGATTAGCAGGACATTTAAATGATATGATGCATTCAAAGCGAGCAGTTTTTTCTGTAGTCCCCATCCATTTCGATTATTTATAGAATGAATACAGTTCCTCTTTAAAGTTTGTTTACAGACGAAAGGGTATCCTCGAATCAGGATACCCTTTTCATCTTATTCCTTTACTTCTGAAGGGAGCGCGTCGACTCTCTTACCTGAAAGATTATCCAGAAGCTCCTTCACATCAATCCCAGCAGATGCTTTTAAAGATTCTTGCATTGTTGCCATTAAATCAGTCGCATATGCTGATACTTTGTTTGCACCAGAGCTGCCGTTTCCGCCTGTATCGACAACTGTAATTTTATCGATGTTGCCAAGCGGGCTTGCCACTTGTTTCGCATACTCAGGAAGCATCTCCAACACCATATCTAACATAGCTGCCTGGCCATACATATCATATGCTTCCGCAATCTTCCGCTTCGCCTCTGCCTCTGCTAAACCTTTCAAGCGGATGATTTCTGCTTCTGTTTCCCCTTTTGCTTTCTCAGCTTCCGCTTTAGCCAATCCATCGACACGAACTTTTTCGGCTTCTGCCTTCGCTTGTGACTCAATTCTGTATTGATTGGCATCGGCTTCTGCCATCTGTCTGCGTTTATTTGCTTCTGCTGACTGCTCCACTGCGTAACGGTCTGCATCGGCTTTCTTTTTCACTTCCGAATCATATTGCTTTTCTCTTCTTAGTATCTCTTTTTCTTCCAGTTCAATCTGCTTTTGTCTTTCAATGATGCGAATTTGCATTTCTTGCTCTGTTACATCTTGTTTAGAACGTGCAGTTTCCAAATCATATGCCTGGTCAGCACGAGCTTTCGCTATATCCTGGTCTCTTCTGAAATCAGCCATTTTCATCTGATTTTCCTTTTCCGCTTCTGCTATTTCAGTAGCCCGCTCCAATTCTGCCTTTTTCGCATCCTTATCTGCTTCTGCTCTTTTAATTCTTGTTTCTTTGTCTGCCTCAGCTGTAGCGATGTCTGCATCTCTTTTCACTTGGGCAATTCTAGGCTTACCAAGAGAATCTAAATAGCCGTTCTTATCTCTTACATCCTTTATTGTAAAGGAAACAATCATTAAGCCCATCTTTGCCAAATCTTGTGACGCAACCCGCTGCACTTCTTGAGAGAATTTATCTCTGTTTTTATAGATTTCTTCGACTGTCATACTCCCTAAAATCGAGCGAAGATGACCTTCCAGCACTTCTCTTGCTTCATTTTCCCGATCTCCTTTTGATTTTCCAAGGAACTGCTCGGCTGCAGTTGCAATTTCGCCAATTGATCCGCCAATTTTTATAATAGCCGTACCATCAGCCATAACAGGAACACCTTGTTCTGTATAAACTTCTGGTGTGGATACATCTAGCTTACTTGACAGCAAGCTTAGCGGCTCTGACTGCTGAAACACAGGCAAAATAAATGTACCGCCGCCGCGAATAATCTTAATTTTATTTCCTGATTCATCTACATGAACATTTTTCGAACCTAGATAGCTGCCTGTAACGATAAGTGCTTCATCAGGCCCTGCTGTTTTATATTTAGCGATAAAAATACCTACTAACGCAATAAACAAAATAAGTACAATTCCGATAATAATCCAAATTTCTAGAGCAATTCCCATCATTGTTCCTCCTTCTTTCCCTTATGTTGTAAGTAAATCATTTCAGCCGTCATACGGGACGACATAGCAAATCCGGTCTCTCACCTCCACCACAATTGTTTCTGTTCCATTTTCGATAACTTCATTGTAAAAACTGGCCGCTGTCTTTGAAATATGTCCGCTTGTGCTTTCAATCATTATTTCCCCGAAACCATCCTTTGGAACTGCAGTTATTACTTTTCCGATTCTTCCCTTTAAAGACTCTTCATTGTACACGAGCGACTCCTCTGCAGAAGATAATGGAATTAATACAAAAAAGTGGAAGCAACTTGCCGCAATTAAGGCCGCTATCGCCGACAGTCCAAGAATTAACAGACTGTTCATATCGCTATAGCGTTCTAATAAATATCCGCATGCTGACAAAATCGTCAAAAAGGAAAGCAATAATGTAGGATTAAGGATGCCGATATCTGCATGAATAATATCGGAAAAAAAGATGGAGAACAAAATGAGCACCGCTGAAATCACTAATACAGCGAGATAAATGGATATTATACTAACTCCGAATAGCTCCATTTAGCATCATTCACTTTCTAAAGTTTTATTTATAAAAAACACTCTCCCAAACTAAACCATTCACCACCTATCCTTTCTAAATGTTTTGATAACTTATTTACGAAGAAAGCGCGGAGAAGTTTCACTATTTATTAATTTTTTTAATCATTCACATTTTTATTATTTACTATCTTTCTAAATTACGATTATTAATCATCTTTTTTTGAAAATCTCATATTTTACTAATAAGGGAATTTTTAAATATTTATTGAACAATGCAAGTATGGAGGAAAAGATGAATCGATTAGAAAAACATGCAAACCAGGATCATAAAAAGGGGAAAAAAAAATTATACCTTATTAGCTGTGGTGTCTTACTTCTTCTTTTTATCGGCGGCTTTATTTTCACAGAGCTATTTTTTGCAGATAAGCCCAATGACCAAAACCTAGGAGACAAAGTAATCATTACCCTTCCAACTGGCAAAAAAGTATTTACTTATGAGAATCTGATTGTCGAGGAAAACGGAAAGCTATTATATAAAGGGGAACGAAACACCATTGATTTAACTGGCGGTGTTGTTGTTTACGAGGATTGGGATTAACCATGCACATGATTTAGGCTGGCCAGAAATTTGGCCAGCCTTATTCCATCTCTTAAGTCATTGAGTTACATGTTTTGCCAAAAGCGGCCGTCCATTACTCCAGATAACATCGACAGGAAAGGAGAAATACTCGCTTAAGCTAGAACTTGTCATAATTTCTTCCGTTTTTCCTTTAGCAAAAACAGTCCCCTCCTTCAAAAGCAATGTGGAAGAAAATACTGGCAAAATTTCTTCCAGATGATGTGTCACATAAATAATCGTCGGGGCCGCTTCCATTTGCGCCAAGGTTTGAATTGTTTCAAGCAATTGCTCTCTTGCTAAAAAGTCAAGGCCGGTCGCCGGCTCATCAAGAATTATGAGCTCTGGGTCGAGCATAAGTGAACGGGCAATTAAAACACGCTGCTTCTCTCCTTGCGATAAGCTGGAGTATGCCCTGTCGGCATATTCATAACAGCCTAGCTCTCTAAGAAGGCGGATTGCTTTAGCCCTGACTTCATCTGTAGGTGTTTCATATAAACCGATGCTTGCATAAGCACCGCTCAAAATGATTTCATAGGCACTGTCTGATACATAAAGATTTTGCTGCAGCCTGCTCGATACAAGGCCGATTCTTTTTCTTAAATTAGCACCAAGCTCTGATGCACCGAATTCTTTGTCAAGCACAGTCAGCTTTCCGACTGTTGGATGATAATAAGCGCAAATCATATTAAGCAGCGCACTTTTTCCTGCTCCATTTAAGCCATATAGCACCCAATGCTCTCCGCGGTTAATTTCCCAATTAATATCCTTTAAAATCCATTTCCCATTCCTTTTAAGTCCAATACCTTCTGCCTTTACAACCATTAGTTTTCCCTCCCATTCCCATTTTACATGATAATCGGAATATTTGGACAATAATTCTTATGAAAACTAAAAGCCCCCTAATGTATAGGGGGCTTTTAGTATGTATTTTGTTTGGATTAGCCTACTAGGCCTTCTTTTTTAAGAACTGCTTCCAAACCATCTACAGCTTCTGCTTCGTCTTCACCAGTAGCAGAAATAGTAATTTCTCCGCCTTTTGGTACACCAAGTGACATAACGCCCATGATGGATTTCAAGTTTACAGATTTGCCTTTATATGCAATTTGCATGTCTGATTTGAATTTGCTTGCAGTGCTTACTAATAATGTAGCTGGTCTTGCATGTATTCCAGTTTCATCAATAATAGTAAAAGTTTTTTCGCTCATGGTAAAATACCTCCAAATAAAAATATGTGTTACCTTTCTATTTTAGCTGATTTTCAATGTTAATACTAACTTTTTTTCTTTTCTTTTCCGTTCTTCTTCTATCTTTTGATAAAGTCAGAAAACTATTCATGTTTTTTTGCGTGTTTGGAAAGCTTATTGCTGGCCATCCAAAAAGGCCAGCCCGCTGTTTTTCTTTTCTGAAACCAGTTTCACAGCAAGGTCAAGAACTTCCTTTGCATTAAACTTTCCATAGTCCACCGTATTAATGATGGAAACAGGAATTTCTTTTTTGCTTGCCATTTTTGTAACATCACGGAGCAGAAACCGAACTTGCGGTCCAAGCAAAATAACATCTGCTTTATCTAAATGATGGTTGATCGCTTCAGCAGGAATCGCCCAGATAGTGCAATCTATATTATTGGTCTCTGCATATTTCTTCATTTTGCGCACAAGCAAGCTTGTAGACATGCCGACAGCACAGCATAATAATATTCTCATGATATCCTCACACCCTTAACTCTCTTATGAAGGAAAAACAGCCTTAAATTCTGAAAAGCTTTTGCATTTCAGCATATGCTGAATAATGGCAGGACTGTCAAGAACATCTCCCAGCACGTCATACATTTCCTGAAAATCTCCTGTACTGTTCTTTTGCACACTTAACAGACAAACAAACTGAACATTCTTTCCGCCCCAGTCAATTGGCTTTTGCAATGTGCAAAAGGCCCAAAAAGTCTCCTCAGTCTGCGGCGTATTTGGATGCGGGATGGCGACTAAATTCCCAAAACATGTCGGTGACACTTTTTCGCGCTTTCTCACATTATCCATAAAGCTTTCGTCAATTAAGCCTAGCTTCAAAAGCTCTGCCTCTAAAAAGGCAAATACCTCTTCCTTTTTATCAAAAGGCTGCTGTAAGAAGACTAACTCGCTTCTAATAGAAGAATCAGCTTTGTTTTTTGCCTTCTTAGAATATAATGCTCCATTGATTTTCTCAAAATCTCTGTCTCCAAGAATCGTATTTACTTCAATAACAGGAACAGGCACTTCTTCCTTAATGGGAATCGTGCTGATTATAAGGTCAATTTCTGCAAAATTGATTTCTTTCACCTTATAAAGCTCTGTTGTTCCGATCATTTCAAGTTCTGAGCTGTATTGAGACTTCAGCTTATAATAAAGCAGATTGGCACTTCCCACTCCTGATGCACAGACAATCATGCACCGTTTCTTTTTACTGCTGACTTTTTTTCTTTCCATTGCTGCTCCAAAGTGCAGAGCCAAAAAGGCAATTTCATTTTCGTGAATGTCATAGCCTAATTCCTTATTAATAACTCCTGCAGCCACAACTCCTGCTTCAAAAGGAATAGGATAATTAGATTTAATATCGTCTAACAACGGATTTCTCAAATTCATTTTATAACGAAATCTGTTAATCGCTGGCTTCAAATGCAAAGACAATCCTGTAAACAGCTCTCTGTCTTCTTTAATGCCGAGGTCCATCTTTTCGTCCGTTTCAGCGAGTATTTTTTTGGTCAAATCCATGATGCTTTCATCAATAAATTCAAGCACTTCCCCATCTGTTAGCTCATGATGAGTCAGCAATTTTGTGCCTAGAAGGTGGATGGCGATATAAGCAATTTCTGTTTCAGGAAATGCTACGTTAAGCTCTTCTTCAATTGTTCGAACAATTTTTTCAGAAACTGCATACTCTTTTTCCTTTAGTATTTCATTTTTTTCTTTCGGAATGGCGGAAATATAATTCCCTTCCCGTATACGCTTACAAGCAATTGCAATATGAACAACGAGATTATTCAAGCTAATGTCGGATAAGGTGATGCCAGCATCCCTGATTTCTTCGAGAATGATATTGCGAATAGCTGCTAACTCTTCATTTACTAAGAGGGCTGCTGGATCATATGTCAGCTCTGTCTGATCAAGCTTTCTATTAAATAGATATTCTGACATGCAAAAGCGAAGATTAACTTCATCCCCTTTTATTCTTAGTCCACTGTTTCCTGTCTTCTCGACTTTTAAATCATAAACTAAAAGAAGCTCTTTCACCTCTTTCAAGTCATTTTGGATCGTCGATTTGCTTATGAACAGCTCTTCTGCCAAGTCTTCCAGCTTTAAGTTTTTATCTGTCAGCAAAAGCCTGTTAATAATGTAGTGAACTCTTCCGCCTTTCAGCGTCGGAATAATATCGTCTTTTCCCTTATGAAAACTTTCTTGCAGAAATTTCCGAAAAAGCTGGTCACTTTCAATTACTAATTTATAGCCTTGTCCTCTCACAGATTTAATTTTCGCGCCATTTGCCGCTAGCAATGATTCCAGTTCCTTCATATCATTGCGTATGGTTCTTGATGTAACATGAAGCACTCTCGATAATTGTTCACTTGTTATTAGGTCCTCTGCAGCCATTAGCTGCTTTAAAAGATTTCCTGTGCGATTTTCTAGCATCTATTTCACCCCAGTATACTCTTTTCAATCGCTTGGGTTTACGATCTTTCAAGTTTGCTTTACCAATAAAACAATATTTCATCTACTTAACATACTAGCACTTTTCTCATATGTTCTCTATAAAAAAGGGGAAATAAACAATTGTCATGCTCTCTAAAAGAATAAACCAGAAGAGGGCTGCTGTTTGCTGCCCTCTATCGGCTTAAACTAATGTTTATTTTGCCGCAGCGATAAACTCAGTGAAAATCCGATTCATTCTTTCATTGGTGGAAGCCATCGACTCTGGATGCCATTGTATTCCTAATAAAAAATTACCATAATCCTTATGTTCAACTGCTTCAATAATGCCGTCAGAGCTTTTTGCTGTCACGATCAATTCTTCTGCGAGCCTGTCTATTGCCTGATGATGGAGACTGTTGACTCTTTCCGACTCTACTCCCATTATTTCATAAAGTTTGCTGCTCGCATCAATGCTTGTCCAATGAGTATCTCTGCTGCGCTCTGCTGTTTGGGTATGCTGAATGCTGTCACTAACTTGGCTTGGAATATCCTGAAGCAATGTACCACCTAAAGCAACATTAAGTATCTGAACACCGCGGCAAATAGCCAGTATCGGCTTTTGCTTCTCCATCGCTGCTTTTATAAGCGCGAGTTCAACTTCATCTCTCAAGGGAATCGTGCTTGCCAATTTTTGATGTGGGTCTTGATGATAAAACTGAGGATCTACATCCTCTCCGCCGCTTAACAGAATCGCATCGCAATGATCGACCATCTCTTCTGCCAGCTCTGCGCTGACAAAAGGCAAAATGACCGGAAGTCCGCCATTTGCATGGATTGTTTTTTGATAATCATGATGAACATATGTCCCCTCCATAAATTTATTATGAAGGACATACGCACCTGTTATCCCGATTACAGGCCTGTTTGCCAAAGCTTCTCATCCCTTTCCAATAGTACAAATTAATTTTTTAATATTAAGACTATAGCAGTAAAAAAGGAATGTCAATGAAATATTACTGTATGAAAAAGAAGCATTGCTGCCAATGCTTCTTTCCTAGTTATGAAGATGTATTCCTCTTACCAGACAACTTTCCAGTTATGGTCGCATGTTGCCTTGACCGTTTTTCTTTCCGTAATATAATCAGCGATAAGCTCAGACATGTCAAACTGCACTTCTCTTAAAACAGGCTTATTCTGATACATGAAGTAGTTACCGCCCCCGCCGGCCCGATAATTATTCATAACTACTTCAAACTGTTCGTCTTTCTTTATATCCTTGCCTGCATATTGCAGCTTCGTGACTCTTTGTCCGACTGGCTTAGAAATATCTAATATATATTCAATTCCTTCCCACATATCATAATTATAATGCTGCGGTTTTGGATATAGATATGTCTTATTTACGGCTGGATTACCGTTTTCGTCGACTTCAAAGTATTTCGCGCTTTGCTCTAATGCATCCTTTATATCTTCGCCAGAGATGGCCAGAACCTTCAGCGTATTTGGATAAATGTAATTAGAAACAATGTCTCTCATTGTCACATTCGGCTTGAAGCCAGGTGAATCATTGTTGAACAGTGCTGTATTAGCGATTTTTACACCGGCTGCTTCCATTTGAACTTTATTAATAAATTCAATTAAAGGGCTGTCCGACAAGCGGGTTTCCATTGGATCACAGACAGTCATATCTCCGTCGATAAAGCCTATCGGTGTATCCAGCCATTGTTGTGTGCTTTGTTCATAGCTAGTAGCAAGCGCCAAAATGTCAGGATCTGCCTCGACTCCTTCTGTCGAAAGCAGCTCAGATTTCTTTGCTGCAAGCTTTCCATTTTCAGTGAACGTTAACGTGATTTTACCGACTAGCTGGCCATTGTTGCTTGCCTGAATAACTTCAATACCATTGATGTTGCCTGTCAGTGTTCTGTGCTGATGACCTGTTATCAGTACATCTAAATGTTGGATTTGTTCACACATGCTAAAGCCCTGGTTTTCCCCAGTAAGAGCTTCTGTCGGCTCTCCTGTGTCTATATCTTTTTCAAACCCGCCATGATAGGAAACAACGATGCAATTAGGCTGCTCTTCTGCTTTTATTTTCTCGACCCAATACTTTGCTTCTTCTAATGCATCATGAAAGCGAAGTCCGCTTATATTTGATGGATTTTCCCAATTTGGTATGTAATGTGTAGTAATGCCAAGTATTGCAATTTTGATATTGCCAGCGTTCTTGATTATGTATGGCTTGCCAAGAAAAGGTTGATTTGCCGTTTCATCGATTATGTTTGCACATAACCAAGGGAACTCTGACTCTGAGGCTGCTTTGCGGAGAATATCGAGTCCATAGTTAAATTCATGATTTCCTATAACTGCGCCATCATATTGGAGCTTATTTAATATTTGGATCATTGGGTTTTTTTTATCAGCTAATGCATGCACATAATGATAAGTTAATGGTGTTCCTTGAATTAAATCCCCATTGTCTATAACAATTGTATGCTCATTTTTGGCCCTTTCTTCTGCAAGAATAGCTGCTACTTTTCCGAGACCAACATTTGCCGGCTGGTTATTGCCATAAAGAAGAGGATAAATATTCCCGTGCACATCGCTAGTAAATAGTATTGTTACATTTGTATCTGTCAAATTTCTCCACTCCTATATCTTTAATCGTACACTCGCTTGCATGCTTTATTATAGTAGAAGAGTATCATTTTTTCTTTCTTTTTTTTCAGAAAATAGCATTCTATCTATTTAGTGCGATATTTCACAATAATATTTTCTGGAAAATAATAAACATTTGTCCATTCATTGTTCTTTCAAAAACGCCGACATAACTAGTTTTACAATAATTATCAGAATATTTCAATAGTTACTATTTACAAAAAAATAATAATTTTTTTATACAAAATTTTCACTATTTTACAATTTTATATGCTATATTTTTACATGTAATAACACATAACATCTTTCGGAGGTAAAATAATGTTCAAAAAAATTGCAACATTCGGTCTATCTTTGTCGTTAGCAGCAGGTGTTCTTGCTGGCTGTGGATCATCAAATGAAACTGGCTCAAACGCGTCAGAGGGATATGAACCAAAGGAATTAACCGTTCAGTTTGTTCCTTCTCAGAGTGCTGATACACTTGAAGCAAAAGCAAAACCGCTTGAAGATTTGCTATCTGATGAACTAGGCATTCCAGTGAAAGTAAGTGTTTCTACTAACTACAACACAATTATTGAAGCAATGGCTTCTAAACAAGTTGACGTTGGCTTTTTGCCTCCAACAGCTTATGTATTAGCTAAAGAAAAAGATGCTGCTGATGTAATTCTTCAAGCACAACGTAAAGGTATTAATGATGATGGTTCAGAAAAAGACGAATTGGTAGATTTCTATAAATCTATTTTCGTAGTGAAAAACGATTCTGGCATCGACTCCGTTGCTGATCTAAAAGACAAAAAAATCGCATTCCAAGATGTTACATCATCTGCTGGGTATGTATGGCCTGCGGCTACATTAATGGATAATGATCTTGACCCACTTAAAGATGTACAAGGTATTACAGTAAAAGGTCATGACCAAGCAATCATCTCTCTACTTAATGGTGATGTGGATGCTGCAGCTGTTTTCCAAGATGCTCGTAACATTGTAAAAGCAGATTTCCCAACTGTGTTTGAGGATACAAAGGTTATTTCTTTTACAGAGGAAATTCCTAACGATACAGTATCTGTACGCTCTGACATGACAGACGAATGGAAAAAGAAATTACAAGATGCATTTATTGCCATCGGTAAAAGTGATGAAGGCCATGAAATCATAAGAGAAATTTACACACATGAAGGATATGTTGTTTCTGATGACAGCAATTTCGATGTTGTACGTGAATATGCAGAAAAAGTAAAGACTGAATAGTATATATATTAGGACAAAAGTGCGTGGATTTCTAAATGTTTAAAGAAAATTCTTTTACATACATGCAATTCAAGTTCTTTTAATCACTATAAATCTATTCAACCAACCATCTAGTAAAAATACTAGGTGGTTGGACTTATTTTCTCTACTAAGCATCGGAGTTAGTAAATTCCGTTGTTTAGTAGAAAAAAGAAGCTTGTTGTTTAGGTTCTTTTTCTAAAATTAAGAGAAAGTTGGTAGGCAATTGATACAGTTTAAAAATGTTACGAAAATTTATCCGAATGGTACAAAGGGTTTGAATAACATTAACATTACGATTGAAAAAGGTGAATTCGTTGTAATTGTCGGGCTTTCTGGTGCCGGAAAATCAACCTTCCTCCGTTCTATCAATCGTTTGCATGAAATTTCAGAAGGCGAAATTTTGATAGACGGCAAATCCATCACTGCAGCAAAAGGCTCCGGCCTCCGAAAAATCCGCCGTGATATCGGCATGATCTTCCAAAGCTTCAATCTTGTAAAACGCTCTACCGTATTAAAAAATGTACTATCCGGACGTGTTGGCTATCATAACACATTCCGAACGATTCTCGGGGCTTTTCCAAAAGATGATGTCGAACTTTCTTTAAACGCCTTAAATAGGGTTAATATTTTAGAAAAAGCTTA
This sequence comes from Niallia sp. Man26, assembly GCF_022049065.2. Taxonomy (NCBI): domain Bacteria; kingdom Bacillati; phylum Bacillota; class Bacilli; order Caryophanales; family Bacillaceae; genus Niallia; species Niallia sp. Man26. The sequence continues at coordinate 1,200,474 of NZ_CP095743.1, read as the reverse complement.
TTCTCGTGCGGACGAGCTTTCAGGCGGACAGCAGCAGCGTGTCTCGATTGCACGCGCCCTCGCACAAGAGGCGCAAGTAATATTAGCGGATGAACCGGTCGCATCCCTTGACCCATTAACAACAAAACAAGTAATGGACGACTTAAAGCGAATTAATGAAGAAGATGGCATTACAACAGTAGTTAACCTTCACTTCATTGATCTTGCCCGCGAGTATGCGACTAGAATTATCGGTTTAAGGGCAGGTGAAGTAGTCTTTGATGGACCTGTTGAAGCTGCCACAGATGAAGTGTTTGCAGAAATTTACGGCAGACCAATCAAAAAAGACGAGCTGTTAGGTGAACCAGTATGAGCATAAACGAACCGAACATTAATGAACCAAAAGCAGGGCTAAGAAATGCCCCAAAACCGCCTGCCAAAACAAAGATGATTTTCACGATCATTTTAGTAGTGGCTTTACTGTGGTGGAGCTCCTTTAAAACAGAATCTTCCATTGCTGACTTAACAATCGGTTTTCCTAACATGTTTGATTTGCTTGTACAAATGTGGCCGCCAAACTGGCATTATTTCGAGAACATATTAGAGCCGATGCTTGAAACAATCCGTATGGCTGTTATCGGCACCACTTTTGGAGCAATCATTGCTGTCCCGCTTGCATTGCTGTGTGCGAGCAATATTATCCGTAACTCATGGATAGTCTATCCATTCCGGTTTATCCTTAACTTAATCCGGACAATACCTGATCTGCTTCTTGCCAGTATATTTGTTGCTATTTTCGGTCTTGGTGCCCTTCCAGGTATTATCGCACTGTCTATATTTTCTATTGGTTTAGTTGCAAAGCTGCTGTATGAAGCTATCGAGTCTATTGACCCAGGTCCGCTTGAAGCGATGACAGCAGTAGGAGCAAATAAGGTGCAATGGGTGTTTTTTGGTGTTATTCCTCAAGTAACTGCTCATTTCACTTCCTATGTTTTATATACATTTGAAGTAAATGTCCGGGCTGCTGCCATCCTTGGACTGGTCGGCGCTGGTGGAATCGGGGAATATTACGATAAAACGCTTGGATTCCTTGAATACGATAAGACTGCTTCCATCATTATCATGACGTTAGTTGTTGTGTTAGTGATTGATTATATTAGCACGAAATTACGGGAGAAATTATTATGAGCCAACTATCCACTAAAGTTAATAAGCCAAAGAAAAAATACCTTTTTAGGACAGTCATTTTTATCTTGCTCGCATTAGTGTATATTTGGGCTTTTGCCGGCATGCCTGTAAATGATATTAAAGAAACAGCAGGACAAATCTCAAAAGCAATTTTTTCCGGAATCTTTCATCCTGATTGGGATTATGTATATTTGCCTGAAGGCGAGGATTTATTGCGCGGCCTTCTGGATACATTAGCTATTGCCATTCTTGGTACCTTTATTTCTGGAATTCTTTGTGTTCCCTTCGCCTTCTGGGCAGCAAACAATATGAGCAAAGGCAAAGCAATTACATCCTCAGGAAAATTCGTGCTGAGCTTTATCCGTACCTTCCCTGAAATTGTTATGGCTATTCTGTTCATCAAGGCAGTAGGCCCTGGCTCTTTTGCTGGTGTTCTTGCATTAGGATTGCACTCCATCGGAATGCTCGGAAAACTGTTCTCAGAAGAAATCGAAAGTCTTGATATGGGTCCGACTGAAGCATTAACAGCGACAGGTGCAAACCGCATGCAAGTATTGTGGTTCGCTGTGCTTCCACAAGTATTGCCTGGATTTTTATCCTATACTTTATATCGATTTGAAATTAACATTCGTGCTGCTGCCATCCTTGGTGTCATTGGGGCAGGCGGTATCGGTACACCTTTGATTTTCGCGTTAAATTCAAGGGATTGGGACAGAGTTGGAATCATCTTGTTAGGAATTATCGTAATGGTTACCATTATCGACGCCATTTCCAGTTTTTTGCGCAAAAGAATTATTTAATTGGAAAAACCAGCAGTACATGAAGGTGTCTGCTGGTTTTTTACATCTAACAGATGTTAAATTTTTTGTATATTGTTACAATATACTTATTATCCAATAAAGGAGTGCAATAGGATGAAAAAACAAAAACTGCTTATCACTCGCCAAATAGAGGATAACTTAGTGAAACAAATTCAAGAAGCAATACCTGATTGGGATATTATTATGACAAACGAGCCGGAGCAATGGAAGCTACATGTGCAAGATACAACGATCATACTTGGCTGGAGAAAATTCTTTGAAGACAGTAGCATGAATGCTCTTGATGAGCTGAAATGGGTTCAAACATGGAGTGCTGGTGTTAACTCCATTCCGTTAAAAGATTTAGAAGGAAAAGACATCACGATAACAAGCGCGAATGGCGTTCATAGCTTTCCTATTTCCGAGACTGTTTTCGCACTGATGCTGTCATTAACCCGCAATATACATACTTATATTAAAAACCAAGTAAAGAAAAAGTGGGATGGAGCAGATATTAAGCTAGAGATGCATGGCAAAACAGTTGGTGTAATCGGAGTCGGAGCAATCGGAAAAGAAACAGCTAAATTAGCAAAAGCTTTTGGTATGAAAGTTATCGGTATCCGCCATTCAGGTAAACCAGAGAACTATGTTGATGAGATGTACACAACAGATATGCTTAATGAAGTTCTGCCTGAATGTGACTACGTTGTTATCACGCTTCCCCTAACAGAGGATACTTACCATCTGTTTACAAAAGAGCAGTTTCAACTTATGAAAAACAGTGCCTTCCTTATCAATATTGGAAGAGGAGAAATCATTAAAGAGGCTGACTTGGCAGCCGCTCTTTCTGCAGGAGAAATTTTAGGAGCCGGCCTGGATGTATTTGAGAAAGAACCATTAGAAGAGTCGAGCCCTTTATGGGAAATGGATAATGTCATCATTACTCCACACACTTCCGGTTCCACAGAGCATTATGATAAACGAGTAGTCGAAGATATATTCATCCCGAACTTAAAAAGATTCCTTGCTGAAAAGAAATTAGAAATCAATGTTGTAGATTACAAGAAAGGCTATTAAGTATACGAAAAGGAGCTTTCATTTTGGAAAGCTCCTTCTCTTATTTTATCCGAAGTTTTTTCGGTATTCCTTTTGTTTATGGTAGCGCATGAAGTGCAGCACTATTTTTTGAATAAGGAAACCAAAACCTAATAGTATGACAAGCAGCAATGTAATTGTCGCTCCTGGTGGAGTTCCTAATTGATAGGATGAGAAAAGACCAGTGAAAATACTGAACAAGGCGATAAGGATTGCCACGATGAACACCATTTTAAAACCCTTTGCGAGCTTGATTGCAAACGCAGCTGGCAATACAAGCAATGCGGACACTAACAGCACACCGATTGTTGGAATAATCACCGAAATCGCAATTCCTGTTAAAATACTGAATGATATCGATAACAGATTTGTATTCACACCACTAGCTGTTGCTGTATCTTGATCGAACGTCATTAAATACATAGACCGTTTAAAAATGATGAAAAATAGCAATATAATAACAGTTACTGCAGCCAACACAAGAACTTGCTGCTCGCTGATTGTGATGATGCTTCCGAACAAGTACTGATCCATGCTCGTCGACATTCCCCCGCTTGAAATACTCATTAAAAAGAGGGCAAAGGATAAACCTGCAGCCATCAAAATAGCAACAGAAACCTCTGAATAAGAGTGATATGCCCGTCTCATATATTCAATTCCTAAAGCACCTGCCACAACAACAAGAATGCTTGAGAAAGTCAGATTAGTGTGAAAGAAATAGCCGATTGCCACACCCGCCAACGAGATATGGGACAAAGTGTCTGCCATCAGGGCCTGTCTTCTTAACACAAGAAACACACCAATAATCGGTGCAATGATAGCAATTAATCCGCCTGCCCAAAATGCTCTTTGCATGAATTCAAGGTCAAACATCTCCATCCTCCCTTCTCTCCTTTCTCAATATGAATTATTTTATCTAAGTAGCTTTCTACTTCGTCCTGCTCATGTGTTACCATCACGACAGTTCGGTTATGGGATACAACTTGATGCCTCATAAACTCATAAAAACCTTTGCGGCTTTCAGCATCCATACCTGTCGTCGGTTCATCTAATACGAGCAAATCCGGCTCTGATGCCAGTACTCTAGCAATAATGATTTTCTGTTTTTGACCGCCAGATAAATCTCCTACCTTTTTATTACGGTGCTCCCACATGCCGACCATTTCCAATGCAACTTGGACTGCCTTATGGTCATTTTCCTGAAGCCGCTTATACCATTTCTTTTTTTGGTATCTTCCAGAGCGAACAAGTTCTAAGACCGTGCTCGGAAAGCCGACATTAAAAGATGATATTTGCTGCGGAACATAGCCGACCGTCAATTTTTTCCCTTGACTGTTCTGTTTGCTTAAAACAACATTTCCACTCCAAGGCTTCAACAAGCCAAGTATTAGCTTTAACAGCGTCGATTTGCTCGCACCATTCGGGCCGGTGATTCCGACAAACTCTCCGCTTTCTAAGTCGAAAGAAACATCTTCTAATGAGGGCAGATGTTCATAACCAAATGTTATATTTCTAATAGAAGCAAGTGCCATCTCAATCTCCCCTTTCGTTTTTTATTATCTATTTAACTATCCTCTTTTTCACATAGAAAGCGTATGTGATGACATGCTTCACATACGCCTTAATGATTATAGCATATCTTTACTCAAAAAGAGATTTTTTCAGCTGCTCTAAGTTATCTTCCATAACTGTAATATAATTCTCACCAGCTTTTTGCTGCTCATCACTCAAACCTTCTAATGCATTCAATACTTCTGTGTCAGCCCCAAGCTCTTTTGCAAGAGTATCAGCCACTTTGCTAGAAGTGAGCTCTTCAAAATAAATCACTTTTATCTTATGGTCTTGGGCATATGTTTTAAGCTCTGCTAATTTGGCAGCACTTGGTTCCTCACTAGGAGAAATCCCTGAAATCGGCACTTGAACAAGTCCATATTCTTTTGCCAAGTATGAAAATGCTGTATGCTGTGTAATAAATTCATTTGACGTTTTATCTGCTAACTCTGTTTTGTATTTCTCATCAAGTGCTTTCAGCTGTTCGATATACTCGCTGCTTTTTGTTTCATAGTACTCTTTATTATCTGGATCTGCCTTGACGATTGCATCCGTAATTGTTTGGACTTCTTGCTGCGCTAAAACTGGACTTAGCCAAACATGGGGATCAGCTTCATGGCTATGCTCATGTTCATGTTCTTCTTCTTCATGTCCTTCTTCTTCATGTTCATGCTCTTCTTCTTCACCATCCATCAATTCAATGCCTTTACTTGCTTCAACAACAGATACTTTGTCATTATTGATGCTTGCTTCAATATCAGCAACCCACGTTTCCATATCATCACTGTTATAAACAAATAAATCTGCATTTTGGATGTTACCGATATCCTTTGGAGTTGGCTCCCAATCATGTGGTTCAATAGTCGATGGAATCAGCAGCTCAACATCTGCTTTATCACCGGCTACATTCTTCGTAAACTCATACATTGGATAAAAAGTAGTGATAATTTTCAGCTTATCGCTGTCTTTCTCTTCACTCGTTTCTCCATTGCCATTGCTGCATCCTGCCGCGATAACAAGGACAATTAGCGACATAATCAGTATTTTATATGTATTTAACATTATATCTGCTCCTTTTCTTTCATTATGATCTGTGATTATTTCGGATTGATTACGATTTATAAGTGATTATAAAACATGTAAACTATAAATATAAAAGATTATTTCAAATCAGAACGATTACGATTATTGATTTTAAACTATATGGATGAATAAATCAATAGTTTTTTATAAACTAATTAACTCTTTTCTGTCTGCTATGATCATTCTTGCCATTTTTAAAATTTTTAAACAATATTTGAATATTGCTTAAAAATAAGGGTATATACTTAATGAAGAATAAAAAGCATTACCCAATGATTCTAACCACCGAGTAATGCTTTCTATTAATAGTTCAAATTAGATACGTACTACTCTTCCGTTGAAAACAGATTTCCAGTAGCTGTTAGACATAGAAACAATTTCAACACCGTTAGAGCTTTGAGATCCGATGAACTTGCCACCGCCGATATAGATACCTACATGGCCGTCCTTTTTGTAAGTATCAAAGAATACTAAATCTCCAGGTTGAATATCGCTGTAAGAAACTTGTGTTCCGTAGTTTTTCAATGCATCAGTGCTTGCAGGGATGCTGTATCCGCCTTGAGAGTAAGCCCAGCTTACGAATGCAGAACAGTCAAACAATCCATTTGCAATATCAGAAGCAGTTCTTCCGCCACCGAATTTATATGTTGAGTTTCCAATATATTTATAGCCTGCAGTAATTACAGCAGATTTTCCACCTGTTGCTTTTTGTTCACTTGAACTGCTTTTCTTTGCTGTAGATGTGCTTTTCTTAGCAGAAGAGCTTGAGCTAGAGCTAGAGCTCGAATCAGAACTTGAGCTTGAAGTTGCTTGAGTTGTTGTACTGATTAAATTGTCTAAATCCTCTTGTTTTTTCTCTTTAATCATTTTCTTGATTTCTTCTTCTTTAGCTGCAAGAGAATTATCTTCCTTTTCAAGCTCTGCTTTAGCCGCTTCATTTTCTTTTTGCTTCTCTTCTAATTCAGCTTTCGCTTTTTCATTTTCCTCTTGTTTAGCAAGGTTTTGCTTTTGCATTTCTTCCAAATCTAATTGCATATCTTTTAAGCCTGATAGCTTTTCTTCAACGCTTGATTGCTTTTTCTCTAAATCTTGTTTATCTGCTTCATTGCTTTGGATAAGATCTTTGTCCGCTTCCATGATTGTTGCAACAGCACCAACGCGGTCAACAAACTCTTTGAAGCTAGCAGATCCTAGCAAAACATCGATATAATCAACGCTTCCGCCATTCTCTTGATATGTGCGAGCACGCTCTTTTAAAATTTCATTGCGTTGTTCAATTCTGTTTTGAAGGTCTTTAATTTCTTTTTCTAATGAAGCAATTTCTTCTTTCGTGCTTTTAATATCTTTTTCTGTCTTTTCAATTTGCTCTTTATTATCTTCAACGGCACTGTCTACACGTTTGATTTGTGCATTTAAGTCAGCAAGCTTCTCTTGCGCTTCAATAATTTTATACTCAGCATCAGAAATTTTATCCTGTAATGCAGTACGCTCACTTGCAATAGATGCAGATGTTTCTGCTTTTGCGCTGATTGCCGGAATACCTAAGCTTCCAAGTCCAAGCATAATTGTTGTGTTTAAAACTACTAATTTCTTTTTTAACATTTCATTTTCCCCCTGCACTGGTCTAATGTACGTTCTATTATTATCTGTCTAGTAATTTATGTAGTTAGTAAAGTTTATGGGGTTACCCCATCATTATATTAGGAAAGGCCCATTTTTGTAAGCCGTTCGATTAGTTTTCGACGAAACTTCTATTCTTTGTACAACTTTCGCCAACAATTAGTAGTATAGCATCACATTTTGTCATTTAAGTAATAGGAATGTTACAGTTATATTTCAATTTTATATTAATCTAGTAATTTTCTTGAAATACAGTACCTAAAATAGCATGGATTGAAATCTATCCTAGTAAAAGCTTAAAATAATAGTACGCTTTTTTGTGGACAGTCTGCAACCTATATTAGGTTATGTCACATAAACGTAACACTTTGCACATTTTAATAACTAGTAAGGCAGGGACTATAATGAAAAAAACAGTAATAATAGGCGCTGGAATTCTAGGAGCGTCTGTTGGCTATGAATTAGCTAAGCAAGGTGCGCTAGTAACTATTGTGGACAGAGAGGATTCTGGACAGGCAACAAAAGCTGCAGCGGGAATTATTTGTCCATGGATATCACAGCGACGCAACAAGCGTTGGTACAGGCTTGCGATGGAGGGAGCCAGATATTATCCCGCTTTAGTGGAAGAGCTGCAGGCGAGCGGGGAATTTAACACAGGCTATAAAAAAGTCGGGGCTATCAGCCCGCACAATAATATAGACAAACTAGAAGCGATGGTAAAAAGAACTTTAAAACGCAAAGAAGATGCACCAGAAATAGGAGATGTTACGATTCTATCAGAACAAGAATCAAAGAGGCTCTTCCCTCCTTTAGCGGACGGCTACCAGTCTGTTTATGTGAGCGGTGCTGCCAGAGTTGATGGCTGGGCATTAAGAAACTCTCTGCTATCTGCTGCTCAAAAACTAGATGCGATATTTCTTCAAACAGATTGCAGCTTGCTAATGGAAAACGGCACTGTTATCGGCATTAAAACAGCACATGAAACAATTCTGGCAGATGAAGTTATTATTACTGCCGGCGTATGGGCGAATGAGCTTCTTCAGCCATTAAAGCTGGCAATTGACTTAAGCTTTCAAAAGGGTCAGATTATTCACTTGCAAATGCCTGAAGTAAACAGCGACGATTGGCCTGTTGTAATGCCGCCACATGATCAGTATATCCTTTCCTTAAATGGGAACCGCATTGTAATTGGAGCAACCCATGAAAATGATGAAGCCCTTGATTACAGGCTGACAACGGGCGGCATGAAAGAGATAATGGAAAAAGCGCTATTGTTTGCTCCAGGACTGTTAAACAGTACATTTTTGGAAGCAAAAGTAGGTTTTAGGCCATTCACCGCAGATTTTTTGCCTATTTTCGGAAGAATTCCTGGGCAGGACAGTGTTATTTTCGCAAACGGTCTAGGTGCATCAGGACTAACAATGGGACCTTATCTCGGCCAGCAGCTTGCTAAGCTTGCTTTAGATAAAGAGCTGGATATCCCCGCAGCAGATTACGCGTTGGATGAATTTATCAGTGAAAAATAAAATGCTGACCCAAATAATTGGGTCAGCATTTTTGTTATTTATACACTGGTATTTCCAATTTCAGCGTATAAGAGTTTAACAGACTGTATAGATTATGAATTTGGGTTACTTGTTTTGACGCCCAGCCGATATCTGTTGCATACTGATGTGTTGCATTCCCAGTGCTTTCTGCAGCGCCCGGATTCCATCTCATTTTGTAAAGCGTATCCTGTCCTGCATTAATATATCCTTGTGCGATAAACTTAGCTCCACCAATGATTGCTGCTTCAGGTGTAAACCAGCCTGCATTGTATGCATATTGAGCACCACTTGAAATTGCACTGCCATCATATGCGCCAATTCCATACATATTATAAACAGTTTTGCCGTTCACTTGGACACCTTTCGCTAATGTAGATGAACCATTGCCAGTTTCCAGCAAGGCGTGAGAAATTAAGTAAATTTCGTTCACACCATAAGCATTCGCTGCCGTGATAAACGAGGAAGCTTTTCCAGCCAAAACCCCTTTCCCCGCAAGAATGCGTTCATTCACTTCTGCGTCATTAATGTCAGCTTTAGCCGACAGTTTAAGAAACTGCATGGACTGCACAGTGGTGTTAAGGAAATTATTTGGATCCAAATAATACGTAGTATCTTCTTTGCTTGCATTTACCCATGATTGTGTGCTGTTTACTTTATACCAATAATAACCGTCCGAACCCTTCACTTTTGAAGTGACTGTCAGCACTTGACCGTTTTGAACAGAATTGACGACCTGGTATTCTGTACCTGCACCGCCTCTTAATCTCCATCCGCTTCCTAAAACAGTTCCTTTTGTCGAATCAGAGGATTTAAAGGCAATAGCATCTTCTCTTATATAGACATTGTAAACCTTATCGGTTTGCGGGTTTGCCTTCATTTGGATATCAGCCATTTCATTCAATGTCATATCATAGTTTACGTATGTCTTAACTGTATCCCCAATGCTCACACCTGGAGTTTCCGCTTGTTTAGTCGTTAAATAGGAACTGCTGACATAGCCTTCTTGACCATTAGCAGTCACCTTTGCCCAGCCATCTGCTTCTGAGTAGACAATGACCGCTGTACCTGCTGCTAATTTTGCAACAACCGCTCCAGAAGTAGATGGCTTGCTGCGCATATTTAGACTTGATCCTTGGTCGACATTTACATACTTTGTTGTTCCTTGCTCACCGTTGCCAGTGCTTGTATCAGTACCGGTACCTGTATCAGGTTTAGACTCAGAGCCAGTGCTGTCATCCAATTTGCTTGCAGATAAATAACTGCTGCTAACATAGCCAGTCTTGCCGCCTGCTGTCACCTTTGCCCAGCCGTTTGCTTCAGAAATAACCGTAACAGCTGTCCCTCTTGCAAGCTTGGACACTACACTTCCGCTTGTGCTGGCACTTGAACGCATATTCAGCGTTGAATTTTTATCCACATTCACATACTTTGTTACAGCTGTTTCTTTGTCTGTGTCTGTATTGCCGGAGTTGCCATTGTTGCTGCTTTGACTGTCTGGGTTTGATGAGGACAAATAGCTTGTACTCACATAGCCTGTTTTCCCGCCTGCTGTAATTTTCGCCCAGCCCTTTGCTTCAGAAGTTACTGTCACCTTTGTCCCTCTTGCAAGCTTGGACACTACACTTGCACTTGTGCTGGCGCTTGAACGCATATTTAACGTTGAATTTTTATCCACATTCACATACTTTGTTACAGCTGTTTCTTTGCCTGTATCTGTATTGCCGGAGTTGCCATTGTTGCTGCTTTGACTGTCTGGGTTTGATGAGGACAAATAGCTTATACTCACATAGCCTGTTTTGCCGCCTGCTGTAATTTTCGCCCAGCCCTTTGCTTCAGAAGTTACTGTCACCTTTGTCCCTCTTGCAAGCTTGGACACTACACTTGCACTTGTGCTGGCGCTTGAACGCATATTCAACGTTGAATTTTTATCCACATTCACATACTTTGTTACAGCTGTTTCTTTGCCTGTATCTGTATTGCCGGAGTTGCCATTGTTGCTGCTTTGACTGTCTGGGTTTGATGAGGACAAATAGCTTGTACTCACATAGCCTGTTTTGCCGCCTGCTGTAATTTTCGCCCAGCCGTTTGCTTCAGAAGTTACTGTCACCTTTGTCCCTCTTGCAAGCTTGGACACTACACTTGCGCTTGTGCTGGCGCTAGAACGCATATTTAATGAGGAACCCTTTGTAACATTTACATATTTCGTTGTAGTTTTCACAACATTGGTTGAACCACTGTCAGCAGTAGATGTTGAAGGTTTTGTTTTTGATAGATATTGTGTGGAAACATATCCTTCTTTTCCATAAACGTTTATTTTTGTCCAGCCATTAGAATCTCCGTAAGATGTTACCGCCACTCCCCTGGCAAGCTTCACGATTACAGACCCGCTGTTTGAAGCCTTGTTTCTCATGTTTAAGCTTGAACCTTGGTCAACATTGACATACATCGTAGTTGTTTTTGCTTCAGCAGCTGTGTTTGGTTTGGAAGAAGAGCTTTCCGAAGAATTATCCTTTACTGCTGTTACCTTGTCAGCTAAATACTTAGAAGCTACGTATCCTTCCTTTCCGTTCACTTTTATTTTTGACCAGCCATTAGATGTTGAGGAAACTTCCACACTAGTGTTCACTTTTATTTTTGTAACAACAGACGAAGAAGTATTCGGTGCGCTTCGCACATTCAGAGTAGAATTTTGATCAATAGACACATATTTTATGTAGTTACTAGTTTTTTCAGAAAGATAGGCAGTGCTTACATAGCCAGTCTTCCCATCAACAGATATTTTTGCCCATCCATTGCTTTCAGACAGAACAGTTACTTCTTTTCCTTTTTTTAACGTTGTTACTACAGCCGCGCTAGATGACGCGCTTTTTCTCACATTAAGGGAAGAGTTGCTTTCTACATTGACATACTTTACAACAGCCTCATTTGACGCTGCTTGTGCTTCTTGAATAAGGACAGGTGCTGATAATGCCGTAAAAAACACACCTGGCACAATTACTTTTTTCATCCTAAAACCTCCTTATTACTAGAATCACATCCAACAATATGATTCTATTGACCTACAAAACTTCATTATGTAATTTGTTCTCATATATTTACTGTATATTACCTATATTATTCTTTATGCGATTATACGTATATAATACTATAGTCACGTTTTATCACAATGAAGAAATGCTTTTTATACTATGTATTATCGGATGGTTTTTTCAGTTATTAAGATATTTTTCCGTGTTTTTCCACTGCCAGCAGACAAAAAATCCCTAAAAATCAAGCTGACCCCTCAAAAAGACATAAAAAAAACAGGGTAGAAATACTTACCCTGTTACATGCCTGTTTAAACAACATTATTAAAATTACTGCCCATCACTTCGTTCATATTATGTACAGTAATGAATGCTCTCTTATCAATTTTATAGATAAATTTTTTTAATTTTATATAATCCTGTCTTTCTAATACAATCGTAATAACTTCTTTATCGTCATTAGAAAATGCCCCTTTGGCAGAGTGCAGTGTTGCGCTTTGATGAAGGTTTTCAATAATATACTGCTTAATGAATTCACATTTCTCGCTAATGATAACTACCTCTTTTGTCATTTGCAGCTGGTTGCGGAAGTAATCCACTACAATTCCTCTCAAGAAAACTCCAAAGCAGGCGTACAATCCTTTTTCCACACCGAAAACAAACAGTGCAGCCACAGAAATAAGACAATCTGCCATAAGTACGGCCTTGCCTATTTCAATCGAAAAATATTTATTGAGTATCATGGCAACTAAGTCCATCCCACCAGTAGATGCATTTTGCTTTAATACAAGCACTAACCCAAAGCCCGCGATTAAAGTACCGACAACAAGCTGGATGAAAAGATCATGACTTAACGGTGCACTTACAGGATCTAGTTCTCCTAATCCCCAAACAAAAAACGTTAACAAAAAACTAGCATAGATTGTTTTAAGGCCAAATTGAAACCCTAAAAACGCAAACCCTAACAGGAAGAATATTATATTGAGCAAACCCATCAGCCCGCCAAGAGGCATATTAGGGAACACCGCTTGAAGGACAATGCTCAAACCTCCGAGTCCTCCAGAAGCAAACTGGTTTGGCGCCATAAAATAATGAATATTAACGGCCATAAGCAATACCCCTATATGGAGCCAAATATAGCTTGCTGTCTTCTCAAACGAAATTACCTTCACTTTTCCCAATCCACTGAAAGATCCCATGCGATCGGCTTCTCCATCCATTCTTTTGCTTCTTTAACATTATCTGCTTTTCCTAATACCCACATCAGCTTGGCGATAATAGCTTCTGTGTTCATATCCGCCGATAAGATAACATTATATTGCGCAACCTTTCTTCCTACCTCATATAAATACAAGTCTTGTCCTTCCTCTAGGCACTGGGTGGAGATGACGACAGCCACTCCTGACTCTACCATTTCCTGAAGCTTAGGAAGCAGGTTTCTTCCCTCAAAAGGCAGGCCCCCATTGCCGAAGCTTTCAATAACAATGCCTTTATAGTTGTCTTTTAAATAGTCGAATATTTCCGGCTTCGTACCTGGATGAAGCTTCAACAGAAACACATCTGGACACAGGCTAGTATCCTTCTTAAAAGAACCTTCTGCTTTGCCAGGCTTCCAGTAATAATGAATATGATTGTCTTGAATGGATGCAACATACGGATGATTTATACTCTCAAAAGCATCATAGCTTTTCGTTCTCATCTTCACTGCACGCGTGCCAATGATAACCCTGCCATCAAAGACAACAAATACCCCGCCGATGTTTTCTGTTGCAAAACGGATACTGTCTGCCACATTTTTCTTTGCATCAGTCTGTTTAAAGCTGATCGGAACTTGAGATCCTGTAATAACAACTGGCTTGTCTAATCCTTGAAGCATGTATGATAATGCTGCAGAAGTATAGCCCATCGTATCTGTTCCATGTGTTATCACAAAACCATCATATAAGTTATAATTGTTGCTGATTGCCTCAGCAATCACTTTCCAATGCTCTGGCTGCATATTCGTACTGTCTCTGTTCATCAGTATTTCACATGTGACATCAACAGTCTGAGAATCTCCTTCAAAATGCTCTAATAACTGCTCCGCAGACATGCCAGGAACTAACCCTTCATTTCCTTCTACAGAAGCAATTGTACCACCTGTTGCAAGCAGCAATATTTTTTTCATGAGTGTTCCTCCTACTTCCTCCATCATTTCTTTATATGCGTTACGCGTATTTATTTATTTGTATTATAGTACCATTCCTATTAATAAAGCAATATATGTATTCAATTCGCGTATTTTTTCTTTTAAAACGAGGATTGACATGCTATACTCCAAATATAGAGTAAAAGGAGGAATTAAAGTTGCTGCAAATATTAAGTGAACTTAGGAAAAACAAAAACTGGTCTCAAGCTGAAACAGCTGAACTTTTAGGAATTGCTAAAAGCACTTATGCCGGCTATGAATCTGGCTACCGCGAGCCATCATTAAGAGCCCTCATTCAAATAGCAGACTTGTTTGATGTTTCTGTTGATGTAATTCTTTCCCGCAAGAATAAGACAACAAAAGTAGAAATTGGGTCTATTCCGAAAATGGACAACCTTGTGCTGACAGTAGATGGAAAGCCGCTTACAAAAGAAGAAATTGCAAATATCGTTGCATTTACAACAGTCAGAAGACAGCTGGATAAGGAAGAAATTGCTCAATAAAAAAACCTGATTTAATAAAATCAAGTTTTTTAAATCCCTAATTCAAATGTTTTACTTTTAATTCGATCGATTGTCTTTCCTTTGCGTCCTTCGTCTCATCAGGATACCCAGCTGCAATTACACCAATCACATCATAGTCTTCTGTCACACCTAAAATATTTCTACCGTTCTCAGAAGCGCCTACAGAACTCCAAAAAGTTCCGATTCCTTTCTCCCATGCCAGCAATAGAAAGTTTTGGATAAAACAAGACACCGCAGCTGTATTTTCTTCCCTTTCTAAAGCAGTCTTTCCTTTGTGAGATAAAACAGCAAATAAAATTGGCGCATCTCCGAAATTGATTTTATGATTAAACTTAGCCCTTGTTTCTTCCCCGATAAATACGATTTCCCACGGTTCTGTTAATTTATGGTTTGGAGCAAATGCTGATACTTGCAGCAGCTCTTTAATTGTTTCCAAATCAATAGCTTCTGTTTTAAACTTCTTAAAGGTTCTTCTTTCCTTAATAATTGTAGCCAAACTCATCTCTCATATCCCCTTTGCTTTTTAGTCTCTTTTATTATACATGAATGCAAGTTTTTTCTGTTATTTTAACTACTTTTATCCTGTCGACAAATTTCCCAGGAAATCTGTTAAATAAGGTTTTGCTTGTTTCACTGCCTTTCTATCAGGGAATTAGGATGGTAATTAACTAGTAATAGAAGGGAGTAGCATTATGGATAAAAAAGTAGCAGTAATCACAGGCTCTGGAATGGGGATTGGCAAAGCGATTGCAGAACGCCTTGGCAAAGATGGTTTCAAGGTTGTAGTCAGTGACATTAATGAAGAAAGTGCAAACAGAACCAGCATCGAACTGATAGAGAAAGGCATCGATTCGATTGCAATTCAAGCAAATGTCAGCAAAAAACAAGAGCTAGAAGCATTAGTAGAACAAACGGTGCAAGAATACGGACAGCTAGATGTGTTTGTAAACAATGCAGGTATAGATCAAGTTGATTCTATTCTTAATATTTCGGAAGAGGATTTACAAAGAATTTTTGAAGTCAACGTGTTCGGAACCTTGTACGGTATCCAAGCAGCCGCAGTGCAAATGAAAAAACAAGGAACTGGCGGAAAAATCATTAATGCCTGCAGCATCGCAGGGCACAGAGCTTATTCCTTACTAGGTGCTTATTCTGCCACTAAATTTGCAGTCAAAGCGTGGACACAAGCTGCTGCTGAGGAACTCGCTTCTGCCAAAATAACAGTTAACGCATATTGCCCAGGCATTGTCGGCACCAGCATGTGGGACAGAATTGACGAGGGCATGGTTGAGTATATGAATCTCGAAAAAGGGCAAGCCTTTGAACAATTCTCTAAATCTATAGCATTAGGCCGCACACAGGAACCAGAAGATGTAGCCAATTTTGTATCCTTTCTCGCTTCTAAAGATTCAGACTATATGACAGGACAATCAGTATTAATCGACGGCGGTATTCTTTACGGCTAATAAAAAGGGGGGCTCATGTTTATGAGCCCCCTTCTCTCTGTTACTTTTTAAACCGGAAAGGCACAGTAGTTACGATAACATTTCGTCTGTAAAGAAGATGGGCTTTAAGAAGCAAGCTGGATTGATTATGCAGGATATTGTGCCAGCTTTTTTTCGTTATGAACTGTGGAATAATAACCGTGACACTATGGTTATTTTCTGCTCCTTTTTCTTCAATTACATCTATGAATCTCCTTAATGGTCTCACTAAACTGCGATATTGGGAATGGATTGTCACAAGGCGGATATCCGGTCTATATGCTTTCCATTTCTCCTCCATCCGTTTTTCGCTTTCTCTGTCAAAGGCAACATATACAGCGATAATCGTCTGTCCAATCGTTTCTGCATATGCTAAAGAATTATCGACAACCTTCGTTATCCCAGCAACAGGCAAAATAACAATATTACCTTCTGGCTTTTCTGCTTTATGATGTTCATCCATACGGAGCTGGCTGGCAACATCCTCATAATGCCCTTTAATCTTATGAAAGATAAAGACGATTATCGGTAGGAATATCAGCACAGACCATACTTGAGAAAACTTTGTCGTGAATAAAATAAGCAGCACAGTTAGTGTTATTAATGCCCCAGCCAAGTTTATCCTCATTTTCCACTTCCAGTTTTTCGGTTTTTCTGTGCACCATTTTTTAATCATTCCGCTTTGGGATAGTGTAAATGGAATAAATACACCTACTGCATACAGCGGAATAAGCATTTCTGTATTCCCTTTAAAAAGAATAATTAATAGAATAGATGCCGCTCCTAATGTAACAATTCCATTCGAATAGCCCAATCTGTCACCACGAATTGTAAAAATTCTTGGCATATACTTATCAACAGCAAGGTTGACTGCAAGCAACGGAAACGCAGCAAAGCCAGTATTAGCAGCTAATATTAAAATAAGCGCTGTCGTTACTTGAATGAAATAATAAAATCCATTCCGGCCAAACACCTCTGAAGCGATTTGTGATACAACCGTTTCTTCTGCTTTTGGCGAAATCCCATACCAATAGGCAAGTAAGGTAATACCGGAAAAGAGCACTCCCAGTATAACTCCCATCAGCGTTAATGTTCGGACTGCATTTTTTGCTGAAGGCTCTTTAAAGTTCGGTACAGCATTGGAAATAGCCTCGACCCCTGTTAACGCTGAGCATCCAGATGAGAATGCCTTCAATAATAGAAAAATACTCAATCCAGGAACAGCTGTACCAATTGGTGTATGCACCGCGTTGCCAACATCACCTGTGACCATTTTCCATAAACCTGTAAGAATCAGAACCACTAACGCGATAACAAACAGATACACTGGATAAGCCAGAATAGATGCTGATTCTGTGACTCCTCTTAAGTTCAAAATAGTAATTAATATAACAAACAAGCTGGCTATAAGCACATTATGTTCATGTAAGCTAGGAAATGCTGATGTAATTGCATCTGTACCTGCTGATACACTTACAGCAACAGTCAGGATATAATCAACGAGCAAGGAGCCTCCTGCAATCAAGCCGGCATTTTCCCCTAGATTTGTTTTTGAAACAATATAAGCACCGCCTCCGCGAGGATATGCGTAGATGATTTGACGATATGATAATATCAGTGCTACAAGCAGCACAAGTACCCCAATGGCAATCGGTATAGAATACCAGTATGCGAGAATACCAATACCTGCTAATACGAGCAGTATTTGTTCTGTTCCGTATGCAACCGATGAAAGTGCATCAGAAGAAAGAATCGCCAATGCTTTAAGCTTATTTAATTTTTGCTCCCCCAATGCACTTGTTTTTAGTGGCTTCCCAATTAAAATTCGTTTCAAAATTGAACCGCTCATGTTACCCTCCAGCTTTCTCGTAAAATGTCTTTCCAAGTAGGCGATATCCCAATTTTTGCACACAAAAAAACCACGAGGATACCCCGTGGTCGATCGTGTCAAATCGAACATCAGATTATTCCTCTCTCTAAACGCTTGCGGAGTTAGCTGTCGGGTTGGGACATCTGAGAGTTGCCCCTCCTGCAATAGGATTCACCCCAAGCGCCATTATCACGGCACATAAAAATTGGGTCCCCCGCTCCAAAAATGGATTAAGCGATTTACGAAATATTATTTACTTGAAGATATTACTCCCAAAAAGATAAAAAGTAAATGAAGGAAAAAGAGCAAAAAAGAACAAAAAAACGCTAAAAGACGCAGGCAATGCAAATTACTCGTCCTCATCTAACCAATTCTCTGTTTTTTGCTGTTTTTCTCGTTAATTCATCGTTTTATAAAATAAAAAATAAAAAAGGAAGGATTGTCGTTAAGACAACCCTTCCTTTAGAAAAGATATTAGTATGCTAAGCTGAACAAGCCTTTAATATGTGAAAGATAACGGATGTTAGAAGCTTCTTTCATCAATGATGCAGGCATGCCTTTAAGCGGTGTAGAGCTTCCGCCAACAATAGCAACTCCGTCTTTGCGGCCTAGGCTTGCAAGTGTACCAGAGTTGATTGGGCTGAATCCTTCTAGTGTTTTACCTTCAAGGTAAGCAAAAAGGTTGTACCCGATTAATTCACCCATTTGCCATGCGATTTGTGCAGTTGGAGGTGCTGGACGGCCATCTCCATCAGCTGGGAAGTATACAGCACTGTCTCCTGCAACAAATACTTCAGGATGTGAAGTTGATTGCAAGAAGTCATTAACTGTAGCACGTCCGCGGTTTACTTCTAGACCAGAAACACCAACTAGAGGGTTACCCTGAACCCCACCAGTCCATACAAATGTGTTAGCAACGATTTTTTGACCATCTTTCAAGTCAATAACATTGCCTGCTACATTTGTTACTGCAAGTCCAGTCAAGAACTTAACGCCGCGAGCTTCCAAGCTTTTAGTAGCTCTGTCGATTAAATCATCTGGAAGAACAGGAAGAATCTTTGGTCCTGCTTCAACAAGAGATAGGTTGATTTCTTTATAGTCAACGCCGTATTTCTTTGTCATTGCAGGCAGGATGTCAGCTAGTTCACCAACTAGTTCAACACCAGTCAATCCGCCGCCGCCGATAAGAATAGTAGCATCTTCTGGTTTTTTCGTTTTAGCATATTCGCTGATGCGTTCTTCCACATGCTTGAAAATTTTGTTTGCATCTTCAGCTGATTTTAAAACCATGCTGTTTTCTTCCAATCCAGGAATACCGAAGTAAGCTGTTACGCTTCCTAATGCAACAACAAGTGCATCGTAGCTTAGCTTAGATCCGCCTGCAAGGATTACTTCTTTATTATCTACGTTGAAAGATTCAACTGTTGCAATCTTAATATCAACATCAAGACCTTTAAGAAGCTTATCAAGAGGCATTGCTACAGCCTTTTCATGAACGTTTCCTGCTGCAAGGCGATGCAATTCCGTAATGATTTGGTGTGTTGGATATTTATTGATTACCGTTACATTCGCTTGTGATTTAGTGTAATATTTGCGGACATTTTGAGCTGCCAATAGACCGCCGTAGCCTGCACCTAAAATAACTATATTTTTTGCCATGGTATATCCTCCGTCCTTCGTTCTATTCAATTGTTGAACTTATTTTTGTTGGTCGCGTTCGTTCAAGATTTGAAGATAGCTTTGTGTAAAACGCAGCATTTTTTGAGCTTGAGGATCTTTTAGTAATTTAAGCAATCCGAATACACCGATTGTTTCATTGCTTTGCTCAGCACGATCCTTCGCTTCAATTACAGCTGAAGCCATACCTTTTGCTGAATGAACGACTGGTTCAAGCATTTCAGTTGTTGCATTGACCATATCACTCATGAAGACCTCATCTTTTGATAGGCCTTGAACAAGATCATATGAGCTTGTCAATGTATTAACGACTTCTGTTAATTTTGGCAGCTGTTCGATTAAAGTAGTCAATGACTCTTGTACCTCAGGCTTTAAAAGCTGATCCAATAAGTCTTGGCTATTAGTAGATGTAGCTGTCAGTTCAGCACTTGTTTGTGTAGTTGTTTCTGACATAACTGATTCTCCTTTGCTATTGGCATTTTCCTAATGTTTTTTTGAATATCAAACTATTGTGCATTTTTGCACAATAGTTCGTAGACTAATAATTTGGATACATTGATAATAAGGTATGTAGTTATACAAAACTAGTAATTCTAAAGTTTCTACAACAACCCTTCATTAACTCCTTTAATATAATACCACTTTTTTATTAAAAATAAATGTGAGAACCGCAAAATTTTAAAGATTTTTTTGTTTTGTGTGAGATATGTCACAGCGACTCCATCCAATCCTTGCTCTTACCTACCAGGAAAAAACCTTGATGTCATGCGTTGTTATTATAAATACGTTAGTTATGCTTCAGTGAGAACTTTTTACAAATATTTGTCGATTTAATCATAGTCTTCACGTATCAACCTGCCGCTATGCATTCTATTTTTAATGTGTGGAGATAATTTCTTTTGATCCATCTAATACAAAAAACAGGCCAATTTCGGCCTGTTTTTCTTTTATATTTCAATATCCACGACGATGCTGTCGACTCTGCCGACTTCGCGAATATATGTTGCTACTGCTTGATGTTCGGGATTTGGTCCATATAATGCAAGGGCCTCCCTGTCTTCAAAACGAACCTTCAGGACTACCTGATAATCTTTACTGCTTTGGGCGAAGTTCAGTCCTGCCTGCAGGTCTACAACTCCCATGATTTTGTTTCTTAAGGCGCGGAACCTTTTAATCACTTCCTGCAGCTGTTCTTCTGTTGTTGTTTCACTAAATTTGACAAGGACAATATGATCTATCATGCTTGAACCTCTTTCTGGCATACTTTTTTCGTTCTCATTTTAGCGGAATTTTAAACAAGCAGCAAATTTTTTAGCAAAGTTATGTAAATGGACTTATTTTTCCTGAGTCCTTTGTAGTGCTTAGACAGGGTCTGCCGCTTAATTTTACACATATTTTTCCATCAATGATGAAAATCAGCGCTCCGCAAATATTTCAATGAAAACGATACATACTAAGTTAAGACATATAACCATTTTTATTATTATTTAAGAAGGAGTTATTATGAGCAGCCAAGAAAAAGACAATCAGAAGGATTCAAATAAGCAAGGTAATTTAAAATGGTATGAATTATCACTTGTTGGTGTCGGCTGTACGATTGGCACTGGCTACTTTGTAGGTTCCAGCCTGGGAATCATTGAAACAGGTCCAGCGATTGTATTATCTTTCATGATTGCGGCAATTGGAACTTATATTGTTTTTAATTTATTGGCAAAAATGACAGCAGAAGATCCCCAGGAAGGGTCCTTTTGTTATTACGCTAACAAGGCTTTTGGTTCTTGGGCCGGCTTTAGCTGCGGTTGGAATTATTGGGGTTCCAATATTCTTATTATGGGCAGCCAGCTTACCGCCCTGTCTCTTCTTTCACAATTTTGGTTTCCCAAAATACCTCTTTGGGTATTTGCTTGTATTTTTGCTGTATTATCGATATTTGTCGTTTTCTTGGGCACAGACGGCTTTGATAAGGTTGAGAATTATTTAGCTGTTATAAAAACAGCAGCGATTGTTATGTTTATCATCTTAGGAGCTGCAGCTTTATTTGGCTGGATTCATGGCGGAGATCATGCTATGCAGACCCCTAAAAGCCTTGATGCTTTTTTCCCAAAAGGTTATAAAGGATTTTGGACGTCTCTTATCTATGCCTTTTATGCATATGGAGGGATAGAAGTTATTGGAATGATGGCGATGCAGCTTAAGGACAAGAAGGATGCACCAAAAGCTGGTACTAATATGCTCATCATTTTGCTGATTATCTATGTTCTGTCTTTAGCTTTAGCAGTATTGCTTGTACCACTTGATAAATTTAATGAGAAGGAAAGTCCTTTTGTAACAGCACTCGCAGGTTATCCGCTCAGCTTTTTCCCTCATGTTTTTAATGGGGCGATCATTATTGCTGGGTTTTCAACGATGACTGCATCGCTATTCGGTGTAACTAAATTACTTGTTACAATGGCTAAAGGTGGCGATGCACCTAAAATTTTCGAAAAGAAGCTAAAGAAATTTCATAAACTGCCCCTTCCCTCATTAACTTTAGGAGCAATAGGATTATTTGCATCCGTTCTAGCTGCTTTACTATTGCCAGGGAAGATATTTGAGTATATTACAACTGCAGCCGGGATACTGTTACTGTACAATTGGGCATTTATTTTGTTCTCCTCCTTTAAAGTTTTGAAGCCTAAAGGATGGGATAAGACAAAGGCAATAATCGGACTGCTTCTTATTCTTGCTGCTGTCAGCGGGACAGTGTTAGAAAAAGGTATTCGAACTGGCTTCTTTATAAGTCTTGCTTGTGTTTTACTGATTGGGATTGCAACCTTTATCGTACATTTAAAACATAAAAAGTCCTCACCTGAAACCACCTAAATGAAGAGGAAAGCGTTCTAAGCTTTCCTCTTTTAGCGATTTTGCCGTTTTTTATTAGAGATGCCAGCTTGGATTTGTTTCATTTCTGCTTCATTAATAATTCCTAATGTTTTGCAAATATAAGAATATGCAGCAATCTTCTTTTCAACTCGTCCGCTTCGATTCATTTAAATCACTCCTTTAATACCATTTATATGCATTATGTTAAAAAAGTTTCCTTTACGCAAAAAAACTAACCATACGCACAGGGTTGGCTAGTTTCCAATTATTCACTTTACTTTTTTGTTATACTATTTATAAGGCTTGGCAGCCACTCTTGCAAATTCGAGAATAGATACCCCATCCCTTTAGCTTTATCATTGCTCATTGCCCAAAATGAGTCAATTCCATAAGGAGATGCATTATTGTCCTGCTTCTCATTAGCTAAAACCGCTTGTTTTCCAGTGCTTTTTTCAATTATTGCTATTAGTTCAGACAAGTGAATGATGCCGTCAGCACATGCATTGACTGGCCCTTCTATCCCCTTTACTCCAGCCCAGGCAATAAAGTTTCCCGCTTCCTTTTCATCAATAAATCCCATTGCTGCCTGAATGTTAGGGAAATAGATTTCTTCCCCGGCTGCCACTTTTTCTGTATGAAATTCAAGTCTTTTAGTATAATCGTTGATTCCAAGTACGATGGGAATTCTTACTGCTGCCGTCTTAAAAGGGGCTTTTTGGAAAAACACAGCTTCTGCCTGTCTTTTTCCTTCTTGATATGTCACCTCTTTGACGGATTTTATAACGATTGGATATTCATATGGATTAAAATCTTCTTCTTTTAAAAGCTGCTTGTAAGAGTCATACACAGATAATGTGGATGTTAGTATGTAATGTTCCGTTTTTCCGCTGAAAACCTCTATTGCATTAAGTGCATCTTCTGAGGAGTAACAAATCTGGTCATAAACAGCATCCCATTTTGTATCTTTAAATGATTCCTTAAAGTTCGTTAAATCAGAGCGGTCAAAGAAAATTCGTTCCACTTCGTCTCCAAAGGGATCTGCCGCCGTCCCTCTAGTTGCTACTGTTACATGAACACCCATGTCTAATAATGACTTTACAAGATGCACACCAAAAAACCTTGTTCCACCGATCACAAGCGCTTTTTCCACTAATATCCCCCCACTGATGATACTTCCTATGTAATGCCACTATATTATTCTACAAATAGGAAGCGTATCCTTTTTCTGCACGAAAAAAGATGCATATAGCTATGCACCTTTTTGAATAATTATCTTGGGAACCCTGGTACATATTGTTGTGGAATTGCTGTTTCCTTCCTTAACTGAGCAGCTGCTTCTAATGCCCAGTAAGGATTTCTTAACATTCCTCTTCCAACTGCAACAAGTTCTGCATCTTCATTTCCAATAACTGAATTAGCAAGAGCTGCTTCATCCAATCTGCCTACAGCAATGACAGGAAGATTAAATGCCTGTTTATATGCTCGTGCGAACGGCACTTGGTAAGCAACATGTGTGCCAGGTTTTCCTGCTGCTGCAATCGGGCCTTCTCCGCCTGCACTTATATGGAATATATCCACACCTGCATCCACATACGCTTTCGAAAACTCGATGCTTTCTTCCACCTCGTAGCCGCCTTCCACATATTCTTTCGCAGAAATGCGCAAAATTAAAGGCATATCTTCCGGCATAGCACTCTTAGCTGCTTTGATAACTTCCACACCAAATTTCGTACGATCTTGACCATACTCATCTTCCCGTTTATTTGTCAGCTTTGATTGGAATTGGTGAATTAAATAGCCATGTGCACCATGAAGCTCAATTGTGTCAACGCCCGCTTTTACAGCACGCTCCACTGCAGCACGGAATTTCTCTACCATCCCTTTTACTTCATCTGTTGTTAGCTCTCTAGGTGTTTTCGAGTTTTCGTCAAATGGAATTGGCGATGGAGCGACTGGAAGCTCTGCATCTTCTGCTTTGCGACCAGCATGAGCAATTTGAATGCCCACTTTCGCACCGTGTTGATGACAAGCATCCACTATTCTTGCAAGTGGAGCAATTTGCTCATCAGACCATAATCCTAAATCATAGTCAGTAATCCTTCCGTCTGGTTCAACATCTGTCATTTCAATAATGATTAAACTCGCACCACCGATTGCTCTGCTTACATAATGAACGTAATGCCAATCTGTTGCAATTCCGTCCTTTTTCGTCACAGAATATTGGCACATTGGCGGCATAACAACTCTGTTTTTTAGCTCTAAGCTTTTGTAAGAGTATGGAGAAAATAAATGTTCCATCGTTATATTCCTTCTTTCTTTTTCAAAATGCATGCTCATGCATATAAATTATCATTCCTGTTCTAGATGGTCAAATAAAATAACTTGAAATAGCTCTCTCTTTTTTTCCACATACAAGATACCCGTTTTCTCCCAAACCTATTCCACTTCAATAGCAAAAGCATATAGTGCATCTCCATTAGGACTATCCTCATCTGTCCACAAAGCAGAGTACACAAAATAGTAGATTCCCGCTTCTTGCGGAGCCTTCATTTGGCCACCAGCTTTTAATACTGTTGTTTCTTTATTTTCAGACTGTATTTGTTGTAAGCTCCCTTCAGAAGGATTTTCATAATCAAATTCAAATTTTATCCTTTGATTAGCTTTGACCTTTTTCGGTGTTTCATCCTTGAGCAGCTCCAACGGTCCAGCTGTATCTGCACAAACACCGCTTCCGCCATTTGACCAGCAGTAGCTGCCAAGCTTCGTTTCATGCCGGATATCGTCCATAACAATAAAAAGACTAGGTGGTTCATTCATGGCAGGCTGAATGTTTGAACAGCCTATTAGCAATACAAAGAAAAAAAGCAGTAAGATTATCCTTCGCAAACGAGCACATCCCCTTAGTCTGTCTTCTTCTAATAGGGCGAAAACTGAATGGAAAAAGTTACAACAAAATATAAAAAAAGGAAAGAAGTAAAAGCGGACATGTGCTTATCAGCTTTTACTTCTTTCCAATCATCATTTGCAATATGGAACTAAGGTCATTTTTTGTTTCTGTCTTTTCCAGTATAGCTGCCAGTGTGTTAGAAAAAGTCTCATTTGCTTTCACAAACTTGTCTTTACCATACTCAGTCAATGCGGTGTAAATTCCCCTCCGATCATCTGTGCACAGATGTCGCTGCAGGGCTCCGCATTCCTTCGCTTCAAGTCTTGTCACAAGCCTTGATAAGGCACTTTGGCTCAAGCCCACCATATCTTGAAGCTGTTGAAGTCTAAGCTTATGCTCTGGTGCTTTTGACAAATAAAGAAGCACATAAAACTCTCTAAGTGAAAGCTTATGCTGATGCTGCAGGACATGTTCAAGCTCCGTCGCTATTGCACCTTGTAAGCTTGATAATGCCAGCCAGCTTTCCGTATATGAATTTGCCGGTTTTTCCATCATTGTATCTCCACCTATATCCTTATAACAAAACCCGAATTCTTTCCTATAAAATACTAACTCCCATTCTATCAACAGGGAGTATAACGGTCAATGCAGAGGATATCAGTGTTGTTTGTTAACTATTTTAGCCTCTCCCAGCCTGGAAAGACGGATATTTTGTCATACCGCCGTCTGCAAACAAAGTTATCCCTGTCACATAGCTGGACTCATCAGATGCAAGCCAAGCAGCAACGGCAGCGATTTCTTCCGGCTTTCCTATATAGCCTAATGGTATCATACTTTCCACATCTTTTCGCTTGGCAGGATCGGCAAACTTTTCTGCATTAATAGGAGTGTTAATGGCACCAGGCCCGATATTATTTACACGTATTCCTTTTGGAGCATACTCAAGGGCAAGTGTTTCTGTCATCAGCTTCACCCCGCCTTTACTTGCTGCATAATGAACAAATGTCGGCCACGGAATCATTTCATGAACGCTTGACATATTGATTACATTGCCCTTAATATCATGCTCAACAAAATACTTTATCGCTTCCCTGCTGCCAAGAAACGCACCAGTCAAATTTGTGCCGATTACCTTTTCCCAATTGTCTAATGTCATCTCATGGGATGGCACTGGATTCTCAATTCCTGCATTATTTATCATTATATCTAACTTTCCAAAGTGGTCATGCGCAGTTTTAACAAGATTGATGACATCTTGCTCCTTTGTGACATCACCTTGAATAATGACAGCTTGTCCGCCTGCTTCTTCGACTTCTTTTTTGACAGCTGATGCCTCGTTGTCATCAGAAAAATAATTGATGACAACATTAGCCCCCTCTTTACCAAATCTGATTGCCATTGCACGGCCCAAGCCCGTCGATGCTCCTGTAATTGCCACTACTTTACCTTTTAAGTCAGTATACACGGAAAGTTCCTCCTTGTTATTTTTTCGCGATGCCTAAACAGATGACCCCTGCAATAATGAGGATAATCCCAACCGCAACAAAGACAAGCTGGCGCTTTGTTTTCTTTTCTCCTAATAAGAAGATTCCGCCTAGGGTAGAAATAACTACACCTGTCTGGGATAAAGAATAGCTGATTGCCACGCCGACCTTTGGCTGCGAAATAAACAAAAACATATTTCCAGCTGCCCAAAACAAACCAGGCAATATATTCTTTAATGCATAAAGATTGAATGGCTTATGTTTATATGTAATAACAAGTCCGCCAATCACCATTCCGATTGACTGAGGGAAGAGTGCTGACCAGCCATCAACAGAAAACAGTCTTGCGATTACAACATAGCCTAAATACCCTAAAGTAGAAATCAGTAAGGTAACTGTCCCCTTTTTCAGTTTGGCAGACTCATCTGCACTTCTCTTCTGATCATATGTAGTTAAAATTATCCCTGCTAATATACAAAGAATGGCAATAATGCCAAGAATAATGGTAGTAGCAGTTGTCCACTCACGAAATACTAGGACACCAAACAAGGTTGTTGATACAATCTGCAAACCAGTTGAAATTGGCATTGTCTTTGAAACCCCAATATATTCAATTGATTTAAATTGATTGCTTTGCCCAATTGCCCAAAAGATACCTGAACATATACCGACAATAAGAATAAGAAGGGACAGCTCCGGTCTTGCAATCAAATAAACTACAGCAGAGAAAAGAAGTGCACCAATTGTTGTACCTAATGTCTGACTGTATGCCCCGCCCCCTATTTTCACATTAATTAATACGATGCTGCCCCAAAACAGAGCAGGAAGAATTGCTAAAAAAAACTCCACTTTAAATCAAACCCACTTTCTTGTTATATCGTTTAAATTTCCCTAATCGTGCAAAATCTAATCAGCATATTTATTAATAAAGCAAGTAACTTAATAAAAAAAAGCCTAAAATCTCGATTTGCGGATTTCAGGCCACTCCATTGCTTATTCCATTGTCAGCACTTTTTCTTCTAGTAAACAAACTGCTTTATGGCATTCACTGTCGCTGATTGAAGATTTTAACTCACCTATTGCCATATCGACAAGATGCTTGCGGCGATTTTCCGGCTCTGCCAGCTCTTCCTCCACAAAATCGATTAATTCCTCATATTTTTTCTGATCTTCCACATTTTGCACACTGTTTCTAACCATTAGCTTTAAAGATTCAATCATACAGGAAATATTTTTACTATCTGTATGCCTGTCACTTTCGGCGCTGTCTGACAGCCATTTTAACAGCAATTCAGGAGCAAGCACTCGTTCGCCAGTCTTCGCAACATCCTCTGTCATCGCAATTATTCTATTAACACTGTACTGTACAATTTTATGAACATCTATTTGCCGCTGTTGATCTAACGAATAGAAAAAGATCATATTATGAAGGTTGCCAGTCAACATGACGGCACAATCAAGCAGATACGGTTTTTTATCAATTCCGCAAATATCCATTAGCCGCTTATACAGCCAGTTTAATTCCTGAATTCTCCTCCTGTTCAAAAATTGCTTGAGCTCCGGATCATTCGTAAATAAAATTTCTTCAAAAAGAGAGATAATCTTATACTGGTTGTTCGTGTTAATTAACAATTCAATTTGCTGAATAAAAATTGCCAATGAAGCTTTATCTTGACCAATCATAAGCTGTTTGCGCTTCTCGCCAAGTTCAGTGTATATATCCTTAAAAATAGAAATCAGCAGTTCATTTTTACTTGAAAAATAGTTGTAAAAGGTTCCTTTCGAGATTCCGCTACTTTCTAGAATTTCTTGAATGGATGTGGCTTGGAATCCTTTTTCAATAAATAGCTCATGAGCTTTATTCAATACATGCTTTTTCCGATTATTCATATTCATCACCTTAGGGAAATTATACTGACAGTTCAAAAAACATACTAACCTATTCGGTAAATAATTTCAAGAAATCAGCAAAGAAAACGTTACCATTAAGCCTCGCTCTCGCTATCCAACAGGAAAAATAATCCAACAAAATTTATTTTTTAGTAAACCTAAACATTTTTTATTGCAAAATTTATACTGCCAGTATATTATTATTTAAGCCTAGAACAATTGTATAAAAAATGAACTAAAGGTTCATAAGGAGGAAAACATTTCATGAACAACACAGCAACACAAAATACGAAAAAGCCACCATATGGCATTATCGCCATTCTGATGGCCGGGGCTTTTGTTGCTATCTTAAACTCAACATTATTAAATATAGCATTGCCTTCTATTAATAAGGACTTTGATATTGATGCTTCTGTCGGGCAATGGCTCGTTACAGGCTACATGCTCGTTAACGGAATTATGATTCCGACAACGGCTTTTTTAATTCAAAGATATTCCATTAGACGCCTGTTTATCACAGCGATGTCATTGTTTACCATTGGTACACTTGTGGCAGGCTTCTCAGGATCGTTCCCGGTTCTGTTGGCAGCACGTATGGTCCAAGCTTCTGGTTCTGCGATTATGATGCCAGTATTGATGAACTTCCTGCTTACAAGCTTCCCTGTTGAAAAACGCGGAAGTGCAATGGGAGTATTCGGCTTAGTTATGATTTTCGCACCAGCAATTGGTCCGACATTGTCTGGTTATATCGTAGAGCACTTCCATTGGCATGTTTTATTCCGTGTAATCGCACCAATTGCCATTCTTGTTTTGGTACTTGCCATTGTGAAATTAAAGGATAAAAAGGATAAAGTAGATATTTCTATCGACACCCTTTCTGTCATTCTGTCAACATTAGGCTTTGGCGGTCTGCTGTACGGATTCAGCACTGCCGGCAACAAAGGCTGGGACAGCCCGTATGTTTATGGAACATTGATTATTGGTTTCCTAAGTTTAGTTCTCTTCATTGTAAGACAGCTTAAAATTCCAAATCCAATGCTTGAATTCAGGATTTTTAAATATCCGTTATTTGCATTATCAGCAGCGATTTCTATTGTAGTTAATATTGCCATGTTTTCTGCGATGCTGTTAATGCCTATGTACATTCAAACAGTTAGAGGTATCTCTCCACTAGATTCAGGACTGCTGCTTTTACCTGGGGCAATCATTATGGGAATTATGTCGCCAATTACTGGTAAACTTTTTGATAAATATGGTGCCCGTATTTTAGCAGTAACCGGGTTGGCTATCACAGCTGTTACAACATATATGTTCAGCAAATTAACAATGGACACATCTTATACAACTCTAATCATCATTTATTCTTTCCGTATGTTCGGGATGTCAATGGTTATGATGCCAGTAATGACAAACGGCTTAAATCAAGTGCCTGGACGTTTGAATCCGCACGGCACAGCAATGAACAATACATTGCAGCAAGTTTCTGGCGCAATCGGGTCTGCATTAATGATCACCATTATGTCCAACCGCACTACAACACATGCAAATGAATTGGCAGAAGATGCAATGAAATCTATGGCTAACAGCACAGTACAGCCAGATGCGGCAACACTTGCGGCAGCTAAAGAGCAGCTTGCGATGAAAGCAATGATGGAAGGAATTAATGATGCATTCCTTATTTCTGTCGGCGTCGTTGTTCTTGCTTTAATCCTGTCATTCTTTATGAAACGAGCAACACCTGCTGAAGATATTCAAAGCAATCCAAACAAAGTGCAGCAAAAAACTTCTGCAAAACTTGCAGAAAACTAATAAATAGATACAAAAAGCCAAGCTGTGATTATGATCAGCTTGGTTTTTTTATATCAATATATCAACCTCCTTTTCCAAACTGAATCCCCCCCTAGATTTGCTCGTGACGAACAAGAAAATTTCTAATTTTTATGGTGAACTCTTGGTTAGTTTTTGGTATAATTTAGCTAAGTTAATAAAAAAATGCTGTTACTAGACTTTCATATTTTAACTGCGGATGCAGGATTAATAATGTATTCAAGTAACTTCAGGGCAGCTTTGATAATAGACAGACTTAAATAAAAGATAGCGGAATAATAAAAGGTGGCTAGAAAAATGCTGAAGAATAAACGAATCAAGGAAATTCAGGATTATGTGCATGAACATGAAACTGTTTCTTTAGATGAACTGGTAGAAGTATTTAATGTCTCTAAAAATACGATTCGCAGAGACATACAGGAGCTTGTTGAAGAAGGAGAGCT
Source organism: Niallia sp. Man26 (assembly GCF_022049065.2). Classification (NCBI taxonomy): domain Bacteria; kingdom Bacillati; phylum Bacillota; class Bacilli; order Caryophanales; family Bacillaceae; genus Niallia; species Niallia sp. Man26. The sequence goes on along the minus strand of NZ_CP095743.1, from coordinate 1,169,449 downwards.
TAAAAAAGTCTATGGCGGGGTTGCCGTTAACCATGCGACACTCGTTTCTTTTAACGATCGGCAAATACGCAATAAGGATGAGAAAATGCTGATTGGTAAGAACGCAGCCGAGTTCGTTCAAGACGGTGATATAATTTTTATTGATTCAGGCACAACCACATTGGAAATGCTGGAGTACCTTAAAACAAAACAGCTTTCCATTATTACAAATAATCTCGATTTCATCATTAAAGCACTGCCATATGAAAATCTTCATATTATAACATTTGGCGGTGTGCTAGAAAGAAAAACGAAATCCTTTGCAAGCATCCAAAGCACAGATGTTATCAAATCCTATAACATCAATAAGGCCTTTATGGCATCAACAGGGATTTCCATCAGTAATGGTGTCACAAACTCCTCCCCATTAGAAAGCGAAATTAAAAAGAATGTTGTCGAAAGAAGTGCTGAGGTTTACTTGCTTGTTGACCATCATAAGTTTGATAAATATGCATTAATGACATACTGCACTCTGCATGATATTGACTACTTAATAACAGGTGCCGAGCCTCCAAAGGAATATCAGGCATTCGCAAGTGAAAACAATATTAAGCTTGTCATTGCTCAAAAAGAAGCATAAAAAACAGCTCCTAAATTACCATTTAGGAGCTGTTTCCATTTTTCTTTGTTCGAATTTAACAAATAGCCGGTAATAAATTACACCACTTAATATGGCTAACAAGCTGATAAAGAAGAATGTCCACGTATAGCCCACCCATGCACTCATCGGAATGGACAATGGTGCAATCATTTTCGAGAAGGTGTAGCGCAGACTTGCAGCGGCATAATACTTCCCCCTTTTATCAGCTGGTGCAAGCTCGGAAATGAACCCTTGCTGTATGCCAGCTGTCATCAACTCTGCCAGCGTAAACACAAGCATCGCCAGCAGCAGCCCCCAAATCCATGAAGTTTGGCTAAATAACAGCACAGAAGCGGCATAAATAAACGAAGATATGATAAACACATTCCGTTCTTTGTATTTACTCATCCATCTTGTAACTGTAATTGTAAAGATAGCGACTAACAAGCCGTTTTCTGCGAGCACAAGACCAAATGCCTTTGTGCTTTCCACCACATAAGACCAATTACCGAATTGAAGCAAAGGCTGGTCTGTCACCACTTCATTTATATACACTGGAAACAGGAGATCTAATTGCATGAAGGTTTGTCCGACAAGCACGCCTGCGATGATGAAAAGCAAAAAAATGCGGTCATTCATGATTACCTTATAATCTTTAAGCTGATCGCCGAGCACAGAAATCCAATTACTTGCTTGCCCGCTCTCCTGCATTTTGGAAACGGGTGCAGTCTCTGTGATCTTATAATGAAGAACAATGCCGAGAACAAGATTCAGCACGCCGGCCATCAGCAGTAATGCAAATCGGTAATCAGCGAAAAAAATACCGCCAATAATAGGGCCAATCACGACTGCAATATTTGTCGACGTATAAAAAATCGCAAATACATCGCTGCGATCCTTCTCTTCCACTACATCCGCTATCATTGCCTGACTTGCCGGCCAATACACTGCACCGAACATACTTACAACAGTAAAGCACACAAACCCTAGCAGTGCTGAGTCAAGCCAAGGGGAGCTTGAGAAGGCAAAAACGGTGAATGCAGCTCCTTGGGCAAATGCTGACAGCACCATCATTCTTTTCCTGCCGTATTTATCTGCATAATAGCCTCCGAGCAAATTGGCTGCACAGGAAACAACTTGAGATAATATTAACAGCAGGCCAGCTGTTGATTTTCCGAAGGAATCAGTAAAATATATAGCTAAAAAAGGGAAGAACATCCAAAATGTAATATTAACAACAGATTCCCCTGCAAGGCGGATCTTTAAATTCTGATCCCAATCTCTTAGACGCATACTCATACGAAGCATTCTCTCTTTCTATAATCTTCTTCTATAATACCAATCTTTTACATGCATCCTCAAGTTAATTTTACTATATTAAGAAAACGAAAAAGGACAAACCCTAAGCTAGTTTCTTAGGATTTGCCCTTTTTCTTAAATAGATATCTTTACCTCTGCATTCATACCGAGCAGCACTTTTTTTGTCGGATTCTGAATGGAAATTTTCACTTGGACTTTTTGTGTCACTTTCGTATAATTCCCTGTTGCATTTTGCGAAGGCAATGCAGAAAAGACAGAGTTTGTCGCATAGCTGATATCTTCTATCTTTCCGTCAAACATTACATCTGAATCACCGTCCACGGTTATATCAACATTATCACCAATCTCAATGTCTTTTAATTCGGTTTCCTTAATATTCGCTAAAACATACATATGATCCATATCTGCTGTTTGAGCGAGCACCTGCCCTGCTTGAACAAGCTCATTTGCCTTTGCTTCATTTTTAATAATCGTTCCAGCCTCCATACTGTTTACGTTACTTGCAGTCTTCCCACTGCTTACCTTTCCTACTGATTCCTTTTTATTTAAATCTTTTCCAGCTTCCCCGTTCCAGCTCGTTAGAACCCCTGAAGTTGGCGCCACAATCTCCGTAATATCTGCTGAAACGACAGCATCATCTGTTTTTACATAATTTTTGTTTTGATAATAAAAATAAGCTCCTAAAGCAATCAGACCTAATATAACAACAAGTCCGATGAAGTTTATTAATAATATTTTCCCTTTGCTCATCTGTTTCTCTCCAATCTTGATTAGACTCTAATGTTTTCCGCCTTGTGATTTACAGCTTCCTTTGACGGTTTTTGAACAAGTGATCTGCCCTTGCCTGTGGCAACTTTACCGATGGAAGAAAGCAGCATAATTACACCTAAAACTAGCAGTATTGTGAAAAGCTGATGGTAGGCTCCTAAAATAGCAGATTTTTTGGCATGAACAACGAGTTCATAAGATGCCAATGATTTTGCATCTGCAACAGAATTCCCCTGCCCCATTAAACGACGCGTCCAATTTGCCATTTCCAATTTAAACTCTGAACTGTCACTTTGCAGGCTCCAGCGAATCATTTCATAATTGACGGCGTTTTGCTTTGTTAAAAACCATGCGAGTAACGGGGAAACAATGGCACCGGCAAAGTTACGCATAGAATGTAACGTGACAGACCGCATGGAGGCTTGGTGAATGTCTCCTGCAAGAGCAGTTCCTAATGCTCCACCCACTAATACCATGCTTACCCCCGCTCCTAGACAGGCGACTTGAAAATATAATTCATGCAAGGAGGTTGCTGAATCAATTGTTCTCCATTGAATGCTTACGTAAATAACGGCAATTGAACCAATAATACCAAGGATACCTGCTCCTAATTTGTCATATAAAACCGTTTTTAGAACAGCTGTCACAACTATACCGACGAAAAACCAGAAATAAAAATGGGACAAGTATACAAACGGCAAATCTAAATTATTGCGTAAGAACCCATTAATACCAGCAATTGCAAAAACTAATGCCAGATGAGAAGCGATGGCCATGATTGTGCCTGAGATAGGCTTTGATGCCTTTAATGTTCTAAATGGCACTAATGGGGTTTCGGCCTTTCTATCAACAACAATAAATAGGCACATCAGTATGAAAGCTGCTAGTAAAAATGGCCAAACATAGATTGATGAAAAGCCTTTGTCCACTAAATTACATAATGGAACGGCAAGCACCGCTAGCAAAGCCGTCCATAGGAATATGCCTGTTTTGTCCTGTGGCAAATGCTCTTCTTTCTGCTCTAGCTTTGGCAAACCGAAAAAGCCAACCAATAAACACAGAACAGAAGCTATAACATTCAGCACAAACAGCCAGCGCCAAGCGTCGGCCTGTAAGGATACGGCTCCAAATAAAGCACCTAAAGCGCTAGCACCGAACAGACCTGTGATGATCATCAGCAAAAACGTGTTCCTGATTTTATTAGGAAACGACTTTAGACTGGCAGGCAAGATCGTTAAAAACAAAAATCCTGCACTGATTCCTTGGACAACCCTCCCGATGATAAGAAACAATAAATCTTCTGTAAGGACTGCCATAATGGAGCCAATCAGAAAAATAAATGTAAACAGCAAATAGTTCTTTCGTAAACCAAATTTCCTTGTCAACACTGGTCCTATAGGCACACCAAATGCAAACCCAAGATTAGATAAGGTCGAAGGCAGCAATAGGCTGCTTGTTCCAAGCTGCAAACCATTTTGTATCACACCTTGGTTTAATATATAAGAAAGATTGGAAAAATACTGTGAACCGATGGCGAATATTGTCAAGATGGAAATGATTAAATATGGAGGAACTGCCACCTTCTCTGATTCAGATGCAGATGTATTAACTTGCTGACTCATTTTCCCTCCCCCTTTTTGTGGTTATTTATATATTGTATATAACAAGTTGTATTATACAATATATAAATAAATAATCAATCTTTTTTTACGGCAGAAAAAAAGAGACTCTTTGTAAGAATCCCTTTTAATCTTGCCCCCACTTCTTAAAATCAGCATTAAGGCGACTAATTAATTTATCCAATTGGCCGATTTCTTCCTGTTTCCAGTCTTTTAAGATATCCCCATACACTGTACGGCGTGCCTTTTGCACTCGTTTTAGAACCTCAAGTCCTTCTTCTGTTATTTCAATCAGGCTTATCCGTCCATTATTCGCATCAGGGTATCTTTTAATATAAGCTTTCGTTTCGAGATTACTAACCTGTCTGCTGGCAGTTGAGATATTTAACAGCAGCTGGTGTGCTATTTCATTAATTCCAATCGGCCCTTTTTGCTGTAATTCACTTAATATTAAGTATTCGGATCGATCAAGACTCCCAAGCTTTGGATTGCTTGCCGTAATTAAACGAACCAGAAGTGCAACTTCATATTCTATCGACTGAAGTGAACTATTCATTTGCATCCTCCCCCTTTGAAGCTTCTCTTTACTATTTCTAATGTTTCCTTGATGATGCTGCCGAGATTATGTAGTAGCTGATAACTAATACAAGAATAGCACAGGTATACAGCAGTGTGTGCAATGGATTATCGTGGTAGACAATGATAAGTCTGACCATTGCAGTGATGCCGATATAAAGAAAGTATCTTAATGGAAAGTGATAGCTTTCTTGAAAATATTTCACTATGAGGGCAATAAACTCAAAGTACAAAAAGAACACCAATATTCTTTCAAGCAGTTCATAATTGCTGCTTATCTGATGGAGCTCCATTGCATGTCCGACAAAGTAAATGATTTCTTTGCATAATAAAACACTTAGCATTAACGCAAGCAAAATCAAGGAAATATTCAAAATTTGCTGCAAGATATTGGCAAGCAGCAAATGCTGTTTTTTTACTTGTTTTTTCTCTTTTTCCTTTCGAGACTCCAACAACACTCCTCCTAGCTTGAGGATAATTTCAAACGATTCTTTTATTTTATACATAAATTTATTTTTTTACTATGAGTTTACTGCAATTTTTATTTGGCTATAAAAAAGAGGTTGAGATAAAACGAAAGATAACCAGTCTAAACACGATTAATAAAATTACAATTTGAAAAATAAAGCTTGTGACTAAATTGAATACGGCTTTAAAATTAGTTCGTTTCATTGCGCTCCAGCCACTCGCTTTCCGCGGGGAGGAAGATGAGCCTCCTCGTCTTCGCCTGCGTAGTCTCATCCTTTCCTCTATTTCCCGCAGGAGTTGAGTGTCCTCCGCTCCATTCCACTAAGATTTTTAATTAGTGTATTAAAACTAAAACACAAAAACCGATCTATTAATCAATACATGATTAAATAGATCGGTGTTTACACAAATTTACATACTTATGTCTCTGCCTTTTTCATAAAACTTTATTCCATCCGAAACGATGCTGTTTGTGCTTTTTGCTTTTCCTTTCCGAAAAGGATTAGACATAGTAAGGCAACAATGGCGAAAATCGCATAAATAATAATGACATTGCCATAGCTCATCGCTTCTGCTAAAACGCCAAACAGCAAATAACCAACCGTGTTGCCGATTTGGGTAGAATTCATATACAGTGTTGTTGCCGTTCCTTGTGCTTGAGGAATAAAATCCTGAAAATAAGAAATGGCAATTCCTGAAGTAATGGAAACTTGTGCAGCACTTAATATTTGCAGTGGATAGATCTGCCAAGGTTCGCCAACAAAAAAGAATAGAGTAAAATAAATGGCAGCAATGCCAAAGCCTATCCTTATGAGCAGACTGTTATCAAGCTTTGTAGCCAAGATTCCGACAGCAATCATCATTGGTACTTCAAAAATCGGCGGCACACTGAATATTAACCCAACATCAAACTCGCTGCCACCAAGCACTTTAGTAACAAATTGCGGAGCATTCAACATATGAATTGATGTTGCAGCTGCTAAAAGCAAAGCAGCAGCCAAGTTTCCGAATATATGAGGCTTCCGGACATAAGAGCTCACCCCGGTAGGGGCAGCCTTCTTTTCACCAACAATTTTCGGAATATCCTTCAAGAAAAGCAGTATTACAATCATTCCTATTCCATAGCTTGCTGCAACTAACAGAAACAATCCTTTGAAGTCTATTATTGCCAGCAGCCATGCTGCTGCTGCAGGTCCTACTGTCCAGGAAAGAGCAAAGAACATCCTGAAAACATTCATTACAAACGGCACCTGTTCTTTCGGAACATCAGAATGATACAGCGCCTCCCGCGCATAGGCCCACAGCTGCGGCACAGAGGCAGCTGCCGAACCAAGCAGAACAAAGGCTATCACTGCCAAAAAGAGATAATCCCGGACAAAGGCAAAGCCTATATAGCCGAGCATGCCTGTAAAGCTTGTAAATAATAAAATTTTCTTTCTGCTTAATTGTGCATCTGATTTTTTGGCAATGATGGTGCTGATTACGACACCGCCAATTGCCATAATTGTCATAAATACCCCAAATCCGATATTGCTCATTCCAACCTCATCAATTCCAAAAAGGGAAGAGAATGGGGCAAAAAATGACATAGACAAGCCAAATATGAAATTCGCTAAAAAAAGAATTGGAAATGATGGGATTCTCCACACAAACAACAGTTTTTTTATCATGATGATTTCCTCTCCTTTTTTCTATCAATACAGTTGTATTCTGTCTTTAGCAAACAAACATTGCTGCCATTTAGACAGCAATGTTATTTTGTAACTGCTAGAAGGAAGCAGTTAAAATATAATCAATATCTGCAAGCTCTTTCTCCGAAAAATCTAAGTTGTTCAGTGCTGCGACATTTTCTTCAACTTGGCTAACTCGGCTTGCACCGATGAGAGCAGAAGTAACTTTCCCATGGCGAAGAACCCATGCTAAAGACATTTGAGCAAGGCTTTGACCGCGGTTTGATGCAATTTGATTCAATTTCATCACGCGATCTACCAACTCCTCGGTAACCTGGTCTTTCTTCAGGAAGCTTTGTGGTTTTGCAGCCCTTGAATTTTCCGGAATGCCGTTTGCGTATTTGCTTGTCAGCAAACCTTGTGCCAGCGGACAAAAGGCAATCGAACCAACACCGTTTTCTGCTAATACGTCTTGAAGCCCTGTTTCTATCCAGCGGTCCAAAAGAGAATATTTCGGCTGATGAATAAGCAGCGGAGTGCCAAGGCGATTGAGAATTTTGACTGCTTCTGCAGTCTGTTCTGCACTATAGTTAGAGATTCCAACATACATAGCTTTCCCTTGCCGAACAACGAGGTCAAGAGCCGACATCGTCTCCTCTAAAGGCGTATTTGGATCTGGACGATGCGAGTAAAAGATATCCACATACTCAAGTCCCATTCTTTTCAAGCTTTGATCAAGACTGGAAACAAGATATTTTTTTGAGCCCCAGTCACCATATGGACCTGGCCACATATGATAGCCTGCCTTAGTGGAAATAACCATTTCATCCCGATATGGCGCAAAATCATCCTTTAACATTTTTCCGAACATCTCTTCCGCTGTTCCAGGCGGCGGCCCGTAATTATTTGCCAGGTCGAAATGGGTGATGCCCAAATCAAATGCTTTCCTTAAAATAGCCCGGCCATTTTCATATGTATCCACACCGCCAAAATTATGCCAAAGCCCTAAAGAGATGGCTGGGAGCAAAAGACCTGAGTTTCCAGCTCGATTATATTTCATCGATTCATAACGGTTTTCATTCGCTGTATACACCATTTCGTTATCTCCTTTTCGATTTAGTTTAAGACGGCTTGAAGCCATGTTTGTGCCATCAGCATATTTCCAGCTGTATTCATATGAACACCGTCTGTTGTCAGCACTTGGTGATTCTCTTTTTGAAGATATGCAATAAATGCTGTATGTGTTGGCACAAGCACGGCATTATAGCTTTCAGCCAGTTCCTGTACTGCTTTTACATATGGTATGAGCAGCCTGTTTCCTTGGGCATCTACATTCTCTTCGATTACAGTCGGCTCCATTAAAATGACTTTGGCATTTGTGCGGGCGCGAACTTGCTCAATCAAATTAGCATAAACTTCTTTAAATTGTTCTGGCGACAATGACTCTTGATGCGGGGAATCCAGCTGTCGCCATACATCATTGATGCCAATTGATATCGATACATAATCTGGCTTTAGATTCAGTACATCTGCTTCCCAGCGCTCCGCCAAATCAGGGACTCTATTGCCGCCAATCCCTTTATTGATGATTGTTGGGAGAGACTCTGGCCGATTAATCGCCATATAATCTCTAATATAACGGACATAGCTGAAACCAATCTGTTCCGGATCTTCATATCTGCCTGCTTCTGTAATGCTGTCACCAATGAACAGCAATAGATCCTTTTTGTTCAAGCTGACCAACCTCTTTCCCTCACAAAAGTTTAAGTGTTCTACATGTATATATTAATAGTTCAAACGCTTTCATCACATTGTTCGCACCAATACTAGCATTCTCTTATTCTATTTGCAAACCCTTTTTTTCTATTTACAAAAATTGAAAAACATGTTTTTTTTGTTGACAGCTAAGAAAGAGGACCCCCAATCAGGAATCCTCTTCATATTTATTCACGTTCTGCTTGGACAATGGCTGCTAAATTTGTTTTTTGACTTTCATTTAATCAAGTCAATTAATTTAGTATAGCTATTGGCAAATGTCATTGCAGAGTGTTTCAGCTACCTTTGAGTCTTCACAAAGGTTCGTCTATTAAGCCAATTCTTTTTGCGATGTATTTTGTTGGAATACAACTCTTTCTCTTTTCTTGCCAGATTCATAGATAGCACAAATCATTTTTTGTGTTTTTAATGCATCTGTTCCCGTAATATCAGGGGCTGCTCCTGATTTTAGAGACTCATAGAAATTGTTGATTTGCTTGACATGACTTACACCCCAATAGCCCTTTGCACCATTATCATAATGGAATGTTTCTTGCGGATTATTGTCAGCGATAAACTCTCTGCCATCCATCAAACGAACAGTTGCACGGTCTGCAACCATTTTAGCAATTCCTTGTTCACAATGCAGCTCTATTTCCACAGGTGCATCATATGTGTAGTAATTGATGGCATGAAAAGCTGCTACAACATTGTTTTGAAAGGAAATTACTCCTTCAGCAGAATCCTCTACTTCAATTATTTCATGAGCTCTGTTGCTGATGGTTGCATCGACATATTTAATATCACTGTCAATGAACCATCTCATCAAATCTAATGTGTGAATCGCCTGGTCGATAATAACGCCGCCGCCTTCTTTCTCCCACGTACCTTTCCAATCACTTTTTTGATAATATTCATCAGAGCGATCCCATGTTACTGATAATTTTCCTGATTTAATCGCACCCAATTCACCGTTTACAAGCATCCTCTTAATAAGCTGAGAGCCTGGATTATAACGATTCTGGAAAATAACGCCTAATGTTGTGCCATTTTCCTGATGTGCTGCTACCATCTCTTCTGCATCTTCTAAGCTGATAGACATCGGCTTTTCTGTCAGCACATGAATCTTTCTTTTTGCTGCAGCAATGGCAACAGGCGCATGCAAATGATGGGGCAGACAAATATGGATAACATCGAGAGACTCTTGCTCAAACATCTTTTCATAGTCTGTGTAGCTGGCACAATTATAAATGGCCGCTTTTGAATCTGCCCGGTCTTTTTTTACATCACAAACTGCAACAAGCTCAGCATCTTCTCTTGTTACGATTGATTGTGCATGCATCGGAAAAATATTGCCACACCCTACGATCCCTACTTTATATGAAGTCATGCTTAAATCCTCCTAAATTGGTATTTATGCCCACCACATTTGAGATGGTGCTTCTTCGATAACAACTGACTTAAGTGTTGATACAGCTCTTGCCAGTCCTTCACGGATAGACATAAGTGGATCCTCATGCTCGATACTGACAACATAGTCATAGCCGTATGTGCGCAATGCACTCATCATATCAGACCATTCTGCAGCACTATGGCCGCAGCCGACAGACCGGAAAGTCCACGCCCTTGACTGTACATTTCCGTATGGCTGCATATCTGTCAATCCATACATATTCGCATTATCCTGGTCGATATACGTATCTTTAGCATGGAAATGATGGATTGCATTTGCTTTTGCCAATATTTTAATGGCTCCCACAGGATCAATGCCCTGCCACCATAAGTGGCTTGGATCAAGGTTGGCGCCGATTGCATCACATGTTTCTTCGCGCAGCTTCAAAAGTGTGTATGGAGTATGAACTAAGAATCCGCCATGCAGTTCAAGACCAATTTTCACATTGTGATCACTTGCGTACTGTCCTACTTCCTTCCAGTAAGGAATCAGCTTTTCCTCCCATTGCCATGTTTTCACATCACTGTATTCAGTTGGCCATGGAGTGACTGGCCAATTCGGAAACTTCGCTCCTTCATGATCACCAGCTGTTCCAGAGAAGCAATTAACAACAGGCACATTTAGAAGGGAGGCAAGCTTGATTGTTTTCATCAAAGTTTCATGAGATTTCAACGCGAACTCCTTCTCAGGAGAAATTGGGTTGCCGTGACAACTGAACGCACTTATCATTAATCCTCTGTCTTCGACTTTCTTTATATATTCCTGCCTCTTTGTTTCATCCTCCAGCAATGTGTCCAAATCACAGTGTGCATTGCCCGGATAGCCTCCTGTGCCGATTTCAACAGCCTGCAGGCCGGCTTCCTTTACTGCATCAAGCATTTCTTCAAACGATTTATCCGCAAACAGGACTGTAAAGACTCCTAGTTTCATTGCCATTCTCTCCTTCTAATCTATATATTTTATTGATTTATTGTTGCGATTTGCTTTGTCTCTTTTGATTTAATCGCACCTAATATAACTTCCAGAGATTTTTTGCCTTCTTCTCCTGTAATCAAAGGTTCACTGTCCGTTAGAATGGAAGCGACAAAATGATCAATCACACCTGTTGCATTTTGGCCGCCTTCATCATTTGATTGGATTTTACCAAGCTCATAGTTTACTGTTTCCCCATTAGCATACTGCACGATTAAAGAGTATTGAGGATGATCTTCCAATCTTAAGATTGCCTTCTCACCGTAAATCACCGTCGAATTATCTTCTTTGCTCGTGTAAGCCCAGCTTGCCGCCAATGTTCCGATTACTCCGCTTTCTGTCTTCAATACGCACACAGCATTATCATCCACATCGGCAAAATCCTTCGCATTTGTTTCCACAAAGGCTCCAACCTCAACGAATTCCTCCCCTAGAATATAGCGGAGAAGGTCTGTTTTATGAACACCTAAGTCTCCCATTGCGCCAATGAATGCTTTTTCTTTCTGGAAGAACCAGCTTCCCTTGCCGTCCACGCTCCATTGCTCCGGACCACCATGGCCGAATGCTGTGCGGAAACTGTATAATTTGCCAATTTCACCTGATTTAATTAGTTCACGAGCTTTTTGATGTGATTTTACAAAACGCTGATTATGCCCGATCATTAATTTTTTTCCGCTCTTTTTGGCTGCTTCTATCATTTGGGCTGCTTCTTCAGATGAGGTTGCCATCGGCTTTTCGCACAGCACATGTTTGCCTGCATTCAATGCAGCAACAGAAATTGGTGCATGCAGATAGTTTGGTGTACATACACTTACCGCATCGATTTCTGCAACAGCAAGAAGCTCTGTATAATCTGTATATGCTTTTGCACCATATTTTTTGCCAATCTCAAGAGCGCGCTCCTCATTAATATCACAAACAGCGACTATCTCCACATTCTTATTCCAGCTGTATTCAGGCAGATGCCTGTGCTGAGCGATGCTCCCGCAGCCAATTACACCAATTTTTAATGTACTCATGTTTTTTTCCCCCTATGATTTTTTTCTATAACTTTTCTAAAGGCTGACTGTTCCCGTATACAGGACGTGTTCTGGCAACCGGCTTCGCCCAGTTCACTGCATTAATGATGACTTGTTGAATGTCTTTCTGATGATATGTAGGATACGTTTCATGTCCCGGTCTGAAATAAAATATTTTTCCGTTCCCTCTTTGGTATGTACAGCCGCTTCTGAACACTTCTCCGCCTGTAAACCAGCTTGTAAAAATCAGCTCATCTGGTGCTGGGATATCAAAATGCTCGCCATACATCTCCTCTTTTTCTAGCTCGATATATTCACCGATTCCTTCAGCAATCGGATGACTTGGAGCAACTACCCACAGCCTTTCCTTATCAGCCGCTTCTCTCCACTTCAAATCACAGCTTGTTCCCATTAGCTTTTTGAATATTTTCGAAAAATGGCCGGAGTGCAAGACGATAAGTCCCATTCCATCTAGAACACGCTTATGCACTTTTTCTACAATTTCGTCCTTTACTTCTCCATGCGCAATATGCCCCCACCAGACAAGAACATCTGTGTTTTCCAGCACCTCATCTGTCAGGCCGTGCTCCGGATCATCCAAGGTTGCCGTTTTTGTATCAAAGCCTGCATTTTTTAGAACGCTGTCAATACAGCCGTGTATACCATCAGGGTAAATTTCCGCTACAACAGGATTTATTTTTTCATGGCGATTTTCGTTCCATATAGTTATCAAGTTAGCCACACTCCAATACCGATTTATGGTATCATTATAAAAAATGAAAGCGATTTAATAAATGCTCAAAATTGGCTTCTTTTTATTCAATTGTGTCATTTATCGAAAATAAAAAAATACACTTCCATAATGGATGATGCATTTATATCTTTTGTCGGGGGTCTTAGAGAATGGTTAAAAATACATATGAAGAACCTGTTAATGAAGTGGTTCATTATGAAAATCCGTTATTATCTTTAAAGGTTTGGGAAATTAATGATGAGCCGGATTATACTGCGCTTATCGAGCAGGAGACATGGCATTTTCATAAGGAAGTCGAATTTCTCGCAATCATGGAGGGCAATTTAGCGATTCAGCACCAATATCAATCCACTGTGATTGGAAGTGGGGACACTTATATTATGGGTGCATCCCAGCCCCACCGGACATGTAAACCTTCTAAAGGAAATCTGCGCTATATTGTGTTTCAAGTAGACTTAGTGAAGCATTTTGACCAGAGCATCCTGCCCTATTTGCATTGCTTTTCTGAGGTCACAACACCGCTGCAGCATTTAAATTATATTTTTGAAAAAAATGAACAAGTAAAAAAACAGGTATACAGCCTGATTATGGAGATTTATATGGAGGCACAGCAAAAGGAAAAGGGATATGAGATTGCCATCAATTCGGCCATAAAAAAGCTTTTGCTGCTGCTCATTAGAAACGACGAGCAAAATTTGCTGAAATTTGCCGATGCGGAAAGCTTCACCCGGTTAAAGCCAGTGCTAGATTATATTGAAGATCATCTAAAAGATAAGCTTTTTGTCGAGGAAGCCTGCTCTATCTTAAACTTAAGCTATCACTATTTCATTAAGTATTTCAAAAAAAGCATGGGAATTTCCTTTATAGACTATGTGAATCTTAAACGAATTAAAAGAGCAGAGCTGCTGCTGTTAACAAGTGAAAAAAGCATTATGGAAATCAGTTTTGATGTTGGCATAAGCAATATTGCCCAGTTTTATAAGCTGTTCAAACGTCATAATCTCTGCTCTCCAAAGGAATATCGTCTTCGCATGCAGCAAAATGCTGCAGTTTAAACAAAAAGAAATTTAAGCATATCTTAAGCTTTCCTCTCTACTATTAATACGGATTTATCTATACTACTAGATTCCGAATTTTTATTAGAAGGGAAGTTTTTTTATGTCCATATCAGTAAGTAATGCTTCTGCTTATTTGCAAATGCTGCAAAAATCAGCAGTGCAAACAGTCACTGCTCAAGATGACTCTATCGCTTCATTCCAAGATATGCTCACAGCAAGCAGCCAAGGAAGCGAGGTGCCCGTCACAAGCACAAAGGACTTACCAGCATTAACAATTGAACAAAAAACAGCATTTCTAAAAAATATGCAACCGAAGGCAGAAGAGAGCGGCAGCTTGACAGATACTCCCCTGCAAGACAGCTTGCAAACAGCATATACAACCATCAGCAGTCTCTTATCAGAATTTGACACAGAAGAAAGTACAGAAGACGAAATCTCCTCCCTTTTTGAACAAGTATCAGACACTTTGGAAAGTGCTAAGCCTCAAAGGGTGATGTCTATAGGAACAATGCCTCCACCAGTGATTTCACAAATGAGCGAGGAATACACTGTTGCCCAGATGAGTCAATTCCTTTCCAATATAATCAGCAGCTTAAACACGGAGGATACTGCGGAAGCTTCCATTATTACAGATTCATTATCTAGTGATCTGTCTGGCCAGCTTGCAGGCTTCGATTTAGAATCGGCCTCGGATGAACAGATTGCTAACATTTTCGAGAGCATACTGCAAGAACTAAATGAAGAGCAGAGCAATGCTGACAGTTCATCAAGTGTTACTAGTGAAACTATCTCTGAAGCCTTCCCAAACAGTATACAGCTGTCTGGAAGCTCACTGCCTCCCTTTAACTGGAAGCCAGGTTCAAGCACGAATACTGCAGCAACGAGCAGTGCTTCTATTAGCACTTCTTTCTATTAATAATGCAAAGAAAGCGGGTGGCATTTATTGTCACCCTTTCGTTATCACCTTTTTGTGCTAGGTGAATAGCCTATAACAAAAAAGGGGGCGGTGATTTATCTTGCATTTACCTGATATCCTCGCTGGACCGATCTTAAGAAGAACAGAAAGCAAAGAGCTGTACTGCTGGATTGCATTAAGCAAGCCAATGGAAGCAAGAACCGAAGTGTTTGCTGTTCAGCAGTCTAATGATGCTTGCTTTCTAGAACGTATAAGTTCTCATAGTGAAACAACCCTTGTCAAAATGGGAAAAAACTTATTTATATATTTAATGAAGGCTGAACCAGCAGAAGGTAGCTTTCCAACAGGACAGCTGCTTGGCTATAATGTATTTTTTAGCGATGGAAACAAAGAATGGCATCTTGGTGACTACCAAATGCTTGATTCACATAATCCGTATTCCATTGTATACGGTGATTATCCATTGCCTTCTTTTTTTATTCCCGAAAATAAAAGCACCTTTATGTACGGATCTTGCCAAAAGCTGCATGGAACAGGCAATGATGCATTAATTAAAGGAGACAGCCTGCTTACAGAATTCTGGTCTGATTTACAAGTAAGGCCATCCTCTCTCTTCCTTCTTGGAGATCAAATCTATGCTGATGATGTCGCAGACCCAATCACGCCATTCATTCAAAGTCTTGGAGAAATATTGATCGGCAAGAAGGAACCTCTCCAAGATTTAGCTTTGGAGCTTGACCAAAAATACAGCACAAAAATGTATCAAGTGAACGGTCGTGGGGAACTGACAAAAGAGCTGTGCGGCTTTACCTCCAGAAAAGCAGCAAATCATTTGTTATCGTTAGGGGAATATGCAGCGATGTACCTTTTGAGCTGGAGTCCCGCTCTTTGGCAAGCAGCCGGACAAAAAGCAGCAATCCCTAATTTGGATCATCTGTTAGCTGAAAATAAGTATTTTGTCGACAAATCATTACAGTCAGACAAAGCTTTGCACACAAAACGGAAAGAATATGAAGAACAATCCAAAAGCCTGATACAATTTGCAGCATCCACGCCTCATATTCGCAGAGTGTTGGCCAACATGTCTGTTTATATGATCTTTGATGATCATGATATAACAGATGACTGGAACATTTCCGCTGACTGGATGGAAAATGTTTGGTCTGCTCCTCTTGGCCGTCATTCCGTCGCAAATGGACTGACCGCCTACTGGGCTTTCCAAGGCTGGGGCAATGCACCTGATTCTTTTTCTGCCCCTTTTTTAGCTGTTATTAATTCCCGTCTTCAAGGCTTAAATTATAAAACAACTCCATATGAGAATTGGATTTCTTCAATGTGGACCTATGCCAACTGGCATTATACGATCCCGTCTACTCCAATTACACTTGTCCTCGATACTAGAACACAGCGCTTCTATCCTGACACAAAACAACGGATGATAACACCATTCCTTACCAGCCGGACAAACGGCCCCAATCTGATTAACAAGGACGCATGGGACCAGCTTGAATCAAGCCTTAATGAATCTGGCTGGCAAGAAGGGGAACCTCTTATCCTTTTGTCTGCAACTCCTTTATACGGCGTCGACCTGATTGAGACTTTCTTAAAAAAGATTGTCCTGCCTGTTTCAAAAAATATCCCAAAACTGCAGGAGACAATGGACTTAGAATGGTGGAAATTCAACAGTCGCGGTTTCCATGAATTTCATACAAGAATAGCTAAGTGGAACCCTTCTGAGTGTGTTATTCTTTCTGGTGATGCACATATGGCTTTCGCCTTAAAATCGGAGGTCGAGTTTTTTCCTCATGACAAGAGAACTATTCACCAATACACAAGCAGTCCGATTAAAAATGAATCATTTCGCGGACTGGCCAATCTTGCAATCAAAGGATCTTTATTCTTAAGCAATCAAGTTATCAAAAAGAATATTACGCATCGTTATTATGATCACAGTCAACTCTTGAGTGAGGGAGAACCAAGCACAGCTTGTATATGGAAGGAAACAATCCGACATGAGACGTTAGAAAATGGCTTTCTCATTAAGACGACTAACAATATTGGTCTGATTGAATTTACAGGCTGCGAAATTAATAACAGCTTTTTATAGGATGGAAGCCGTATGAAACATCTTCGTCCTGATGTTTCATACGGCTGCTTTTACCTATTCGTATAGCCTATTCTCTTTAATATAGCTGTAGCAGGAGTCTGGCAGTAAATAGCGCGGTTCTCCGCCCATTGCCAATTCCTCGCGAATGTAGGTAGAGCTGATTTCCATAGCCAGCCCTTTATCAAGAAGGTGAAATGTCGTACCATCATCATTATTTCTTAAAATAGGCGAGTGACTTATTGCCTGCAGCATATCAATGCCGTTTCTTGCCATTACAATGAACTTATTTTCTGAAATTAGCTCCTCGCCCTTCGTCCACTTTCCTTTGCCGATATCAACGAGCAAATCTGCACCCATAATAAAGTAAATATCATCTTCAGGAAATACTTCTTTAAAGTGATTCAACGTGTTATACGTATAAATATTCCACGCCTCTTGTTTCATTTCATAATCATCTGCGACAAATTTAGGATTGTTATCAATTGCAAGCTCCAGCATCCTCCAGCGATGCTGATCTTCAACATGTAACTGTTTGTCACGACGCTTGCTTGAGCAAGGCAGGAAAATAACTTTATCAAGCTTACAGCGATGTGCGACAGTGCTCGCCGTCCACAAATGGACATTCGTGACAGGATCAAAAGATGACCCATATATTCCGATTTTCCCCATTGTAAAGCTCTCCCTTCCTTACAAACTGTTTTCGACTTCCTCTTGCACTTTTTTGATAAGTGTCATTTTATTGTTCCAGCATTCCTGGCTGAGATCAACAGGATATTCCTCTGGATTCAACATCCGCTTGTACTCATCCCAAAATAGCTTCAGACTGCTCTTCGCATAGCTTTGCACTTCTTGGAGAGGCGGAAGTTCATAGCAGACTTCTCCTTCTTTGACAACAGCTACATGAAGTTCCTTAGCTGTATAATCTGTCACAAATTTGCTTATATATGTGTGAACTGGATGGAACATTTTCAGTCTTTCTTTGTGCACCTCTTCTTTAGCAAGAGCAATATAGTCCCCTTCTGCATGGCCGTTTCCATTATTAATGATTCGGTACAGTCTTTTTTCCCCTGGTGTAGTCACTTTTTCAGGATTAGCTGATATTTTTATCGTATCTGTCATCTGTCCATTCGCTTCCTCAATACATACAAGCTTGTAAACACCGCCTAATGCGGCTTGATCGTATGCGGTAATAAGCTTTGTCCCGATTCCCCACACATCGATTCTTGCTCCTTGCGCCTTAACATTCATGATTGTTTTTTCATCAAGATCGTTTGAAGCAATGATTTGTGTATCCTTGAACCCTGCATCATCAAGAAGCTTTCTGGCCTGTTTTGATAAATACGCTAAATCACCGCTGTCTAATCTTATTCCCTTAAAGTTTATGCGGCCTGCAAATTCCTTTGCTACTTTAATCGCATTAGGCACACCTGAACGCAAGGTGTCATAAGTGTCTACTAAGAAGACACAATCCTTGTGACTGCTGGCATAGCTTTTGAAAGCTTTGTATTCGTCCCGGTATGCTTGCACAAGTGCATGAGCATGAGTTCCGGCAATTGGAATATCAAAAAGTTTTCCTGCTCTGACATTGCTTGTTGCCGAAAACCCGCCGATATAGGCTGCTCTAGTACCCCATAAAGCAGCATCAAGCTCATGTGCTCTTCTTGTGCCGAATTCCATTGCAGTATCTTCTCCAATGACCATCTTAATGCGGGAGGCCTTTGTCGCAATCAACGTTTGATAGTTTACGATATTCAAGAGAATTGTTTCTAAAAGCTGAGCTTCTGCCAAAGGGGCCTCCACTCTCAGCAGCGGTTCATTTCCAAAGACAATTTCCCCCTCTTTCATCGAGTAAATATCACCAGTAAAGCTTAGCTTGCTGAGATAGCTTAAAAAATCTTCTGCATAGCCGTATTCTCGCAAATATTGAATGTCTGTATCAGAGAAATGAAAGTTTTTAATAACTTGTAAAACCCGCTCGAGCCCTGCAAAGACTGCATAGCCATTACCAAAAGGAAGCTTGCGGAAGTACATTTCAAACACTGCCTTTTGTTCATGGATATTATCCTTCCAATATGTTTCCACCATGTTGATTTGATATAAGTCTGTATGCAGCATTAAACTGTCATCTGAATATTTCATTTATTTAACACACTCCTTTTCCCTTGATTATCGTAGCTCCTAATGCCGCTTTAAAATGTTCCATTGCCCAATCATGCCCTTGTTGGGAGAAGGAGGCAACTGCATCCTCATAAACTGCTATGCTAAAGCCTTTGTTATATGCATCAACAGCCGTATGAAGCACACATATATCTGTGCATAACCCAACAAGATGAAGTTCTGTTATCCCTCGTTCCCTTAATTTCAACTCCAAATCTGTCCCTGCAAATGCTGAATATCTTGTTTTATCTAGATAATAAATATGTGGAGACTGTTTATTTCTTTCATAAACTTCCCGTAAACTGCCGAATAAATTTCTGCCCGCACTGTTCCTAATATTATGTGGGGGGAACAATGCTCGCTCTGGATGATAATGATCATTTAATTCATGAACATCAATTGCAAACACTGTAAAATCACCGTTTTGTATAAATCTTTCCGTAATGGCTGAAACTTCTCTTTCTATTAATTGCCCCTTTTCCCCGCAAGATAATCGCCCGTCCACGGCAGCAAAATCGAATGTATAGTCAATATTTATTAACGCCTTATTCACCATAGATTATTCCTCCCTTAACTAAAAATTTGCTGATTTAGAATTTTAAAGTTATTTGTAATTAACAATTTACAAATTACTAACCTTAAAGAGAAGGAGGAAAGCTGCTCTCTTTCCTTCTTTTCAGATATTAATGATAAATGGATTCCACTATTTCAAAATCATTAAAAACATACAGCTGTGATGGTCTGAATGAATTCCTTTTCGTTTTTTTCGGCGTTCCGTCTGCATCTAATGCTTTTTCAATGAACGGAAGCTTTGGCGCCTTTGTGAAAAAAACGGAATCATTTGAGATTCTAGGGTCTTCTCCTACCGTCAACAAAACGCGCTGCAGCTCAGACAATGTAAATTCCTTTGGCAAGAAGCTTTTTGCTGCAGTTGTGGTAATCATGTCACGTTTTATAAACATATGGGCATCTGCAATAATTTTTTCGTGATCAAAAGCTAATTTCAACTGAGTTACCTCTTCCATATCAAACAGCTCCACTTCTGCTGCGTCATCGTTCGCCTCGCGCTTTTGAATATATTCCTCAGGAACAATGGCGTAAAAAGCATTGGAAATCATCCAGCCCCGTGGATCTCTTGTGACATTGTCATACACACCAAAATGCTTAATATGCAAACCATCAACATTTGTCTCTTCCTTTAATTCCCTTTTCGCAGCTTCTAAAGCTGTTTCTCCTTTGATTGCATCAACAAAGCCCCCAGGAAGAGCCCATTTTCCGCCCTCAATATTTGGGTTTCCGTCGTTATCCGCGTCTGCCCGCTTTATGAGTAACAGTTTTAATGTCATTATTGGAGGTGCCTTTTCTTCTTTTCTTTCTGAGACGATTGTGAAAATGGCAATATCAGCAGTATAGCCGTCTGGAGTTCGGTACTTTGCCGAATCATAGTTTGCCAGAACTTCTTTTTCTGTTTTATATTTCATGCTTATAAACCCTCTTATCAATCAGTAATTTGTAATTCAATAATTACTTGTTAATGATAATATAACTCCTTTTCCTTCCAAATGCAAGCCTAAAATCAGATCATTTATTTTATATCCACAAAATTAAAATTTTTACAAATAAAGCATTTTCATTTTAGGAATTTTGGCACTAATTAAAATTTTTCAGAAGCAGTGCTTAACTATAATGTTGATGTGCCGAAATAAATCTTAATAAGATTGCTTAACAACGTTAAATAGTTGCAAGTAATCTAAATTTCACTTAAGGAGAAGCATCATGAAAAAAATGAACTTCAAATGGAATTTAAGATCTAAGCTATACACTGCTTTTGCTGTTATTCTTTTACTTCCAACAGTATTAGTAGGATTCCTTTCCTATAACAGCGCAAAACATGAACTGGAAAACAGTTTATTAAAAAGTGCGGAAGAAAATGTAAAGCTTCTTAATTCAAATATAGACAATACCCTTTCCCCAAAGATACATGATGCAAGCTTTTTTGCTGATCTGCTGAATACTGATATGTATGAAGGCGGAGATAATTCTGAAGCATTGCAAAAGTTTACTCAATATATCGGCTTACATCCGGAGGTGCAAACCATCTATATTGGCACAACGGATGGTCAGATGATCTCATATCCTAAAACGGATTTGCCAAGCGATTTTGACCCGCGTGAAAGACCATGGTATCAAGATGGTATGAACAATAATGATGTTGTTGTTACAAGTCCTTATAAAGATGCAAGCACTGGAGAAATGATTGTAACAGTAACGAAAAAGATTGCTGACTCAAGCGGTGTTGTCGCGATTGATATCAACATTCAAAAACTCGAGGAAACAGCAAAAAGCGTAAATATCGGTGAGGATGGTTATGCTATCCTGCTTGATACACAGCAACTGTTCATTGTGAATCCGCTTGAGGAGGCTGGTGCTAAAGCGGAGCAAAGCTATTATAAGAAGATGTTCGAATCAGATAGCGGTATTATAAATTATACTGCTGACAGCGAAAAAAGCGTTATGTATTTCACAACAAATAAGCTGACAGGCTGGAAAGTGGCAGGCACAATGTTTTCATCTGAAACAGAGGACGCTGCTGCCCCAATCCTAAACACGACCTTCCTCGTGATTGCTGCCGCAGTGATTGTTGGCGCAGCCATCGTCATGCTGATTGTACGATCGATTGTTATTCGAGTGAAATCACTGCAACAAACAGCACAGAAAATCAGCAGCGGTGATTTAACAGAAGAAATTCACGTAAAATCAAATGATGAAATCGCCGACCTTACTGCGACTTTCATTGACATGCAGACAAGCTTGCGCGGTTTGTTAAGAAACGTTGAACAAAATGCAGTACATGTTGCCGCCTCAGCAGAAGAGCTGAATGCAAGCGCAGTCCAAACAAGTGAAGCAACAGAACAAGTCGCAGATGCCATCCAAGAGGTAGCAAGCAATGCAGAAAAGCAGACAGCTGGAATGGATGAAAATATTATGTCAGTAGGTAAAATCTCTGCTGGTACAGCATCTATTGCTGAAAGTACTGCAGCTGTTTCGGAATTAACGAGAGCAACTACAGAAAAAGCAGAAGAAGGCGGCCATTCTGTTAAGCAGACTGTCGATCAAATGAACCTAATTCATGCCTCTGTATTAGATTCTAATACAGTAATACGTTCCTTGTATGACCGTTCTAAAGAAATTGGCTCCATACTTGGTGTTATCACAGCAATATCAGAGCAAACAAATCTCCTTGCTTTGAATGCTGCTATAGAAGCAGCTCGGGCTGGTGAGTCTGGGAAAGGTTTTGCTGTTGTAGCAGAAGAAGTTCGCAAACTCGCTGAACAGTCTCAGAATTCAGCAAGCCAGATTTCCGAATTAATTAAGGCAATCCAGCAGGACACAGAAAATACTGTGCAAAAAATGTCTACCGTTGTTGACAATGTGCAAAGCGGGTTGTCTGTTTCGGAGGATGCCATTCAAAAATTCAGCGATATTCTTTCCAGTATGAAAGATATCAATCCGAAAATGGACGTTGTAGCTGACACGATTAAGACTATGCTTACAGTTGTTCAAGTAGTGGAAGGAACGGCCTATGAAGTTTCAGATATTGCCAAAAGCAATGCAGCCTCATCAGAAGAAGTTGCTGCCTCTACACAAGAGCAGCTTGCAGCAATGGAGGAGATTACGTCAGCTTCTCACACTCTGTCTGTCATGGCAGATGAACTTCATGAAATAATTAAGCAATATAAATATTAACAATAAAGACCGCCGCAGATACGCAATCTGCGGCGGTCTTTATTATAGTTTGTTATATTAACTAAGCGGGAGCCTGATTTCAATTGTCGTTCCTTTATTCACAGAACTCTCAATATGAAGATGGCCTTGATGCTGTTCAATGATTTTAATGATCACCATATACCCTAAGCCAGTGCCAGTATCCTTTGTCGTATAAAACGGAAGGCCGAGTCTTTTTATTTGTGCTGGTGTCATGCCAATCCCATTATCCTCTATTTGAATAATCGCTTCTTTATCCTCTGTCACATTTGTGCGAATTTTAATATTTCCCCCATAAGGCAATGCTTCTACACTATTTTTGAAGACGTTCATGAAGACTTGCTTTAATTGATTTTCATCACATTGGACAAAGATATTATCTTGAGCATAGTTTTTTTCTATTAGTATATTGTTCATGTTTGCACTCGCCTGAAAGAGAGAAACTGTCTCATCCATAATTTTCTGCAAATCCTGATTAATGAAATGGACAGCGTGCGGCTTGGACAAAATCAGAAACTCACTAACAATAAAGTTAATGCGCTTTAGCTCTGACATGATAAGGTCATAATGCGACTTTTCCCGAAAGTCTTTTTCCAAATATTGAATAAAACCTTGAATAGTTGTCAGCGGGTTGCGGATTTCATGTGCAACACTTGCAGCCATTTGGCCGACAGCTGTCAGCTTTTCTGAATTTAGCAGCAGCTTTTCTGTATTCTTCTTTTCGGTATAATCTCTGAATTGGGCAAAAGCTCCAACAAGTGTGCCGTTATTCAAGAAAATAGGAAAACAATCAAGCAAAAAAATTAGAGCTTCCTGATCTTTTTCCCGTGTAAAGGTTATTTCTATATCTGTATACGGCCTTTTTGTTAACAAGACATTCTGCAAATATTCACCGAAATACTCCAGGGTTAAATGGCTTGCACCAATAATGTTCTCCTTTTTCCAGCCTGTTATATGTTCAGCATATGCATTGAAGGCAATCAGCTTTCCGCTTTGAGCGGCAACCAATATTCCATTTCTTGTTGTATCCATAATTATTTTGTTTAATATGTTCAGCTCATGGTTTTGTCTGATTAAATCAATTTCCCGTTCAATCGTTTGGTTGACCGTTGACAAAAGGGTCAGCATAAGAGGGCTTGCATGCTCGATATCAGTCATAATGGAAATCGTTCCAAGAACCTTATCCTCTGTCCAGTCGATAATCGGCACAGCATAGCAGGCTTTACGATGGAGATATTCATGGTAATGCTGAGTTCCTACGATTTCTACACTTTTTTTGTGCTTTAACGTCAAGGAAATCGCATCAATGCCGCAATCCTCTTCTGTAAAGCGAACTCCTTCTTTAATTCCGAGAGCTTCAGCATCCCGCATGCTCTGCTCATGACCAAGATTTTTTAACAGATACCCCTCTGCATCACAGACAGAAGCGATTATAGGCATCTCTTTTAACGAATCGAGGAATTTATCGAGAAAATAGATGACCACATCCAAGATTTCCTGGTACTGCATATGCTTTTGTAATAATTCCTCTTCATTTAATCTTTCCGAAAAAACAGTAATAGCGGTAGGCTGCAAGCCATTTTCGCGGAACTTAGCTTTCATTAAATTAAAATCAATAGCTGCTTTCTCCATTATAAATTGCTCCTGTTTCCATCCTTTTATATTAAATGTTAATTTATCACAATAAATAGTGCTTTTCTCACACTTCACTAAAATTATATCATAACAAAAAAAATCCCACATGGAGATGATAAATTCTATAATTTCTAACAAAAATTTGAAAAAACTTTGTTCTATGAAAATATATATTATCATAACTACAGGACTATTTTTTACAATTGGCTATTATTATTAGTAGTGTGCTAATTTAATTTTCAGGAGGGATTAGATGATTAACCAACATACAATTCTGATTATCGGCGGTGATCAGCGTCAGCTGCATGTAATCGAAAAGCTTGCCAAATCAGCTGGACAGATTATATTAACAGGTTTTGAAAATGTACAGCTTGAGTATGCCAATGTATGCAAACAGCATATCTCAGAAGTTGACTTCAGCAGTTTGGACAGCATCCTTTTGCCTATCCCAGGTATCGGCAATGATGGAAAAGCAGAATCCAAGTTTTCCAGTGAAGACATTTATTTGACGGAGGATATGTTCCGCAAAACAAAGGAAAACTGCTGCATTTATTCTGGCATTATCACTCCCTTTTTAGAATACATAAAAAAAACAACCGGACGAAACATTGTGGCTATTTTTGCAAGAGATGATGTTGCTATCTTAAACTCTATCCCGACTGCCGAAGGAGCTTTAAAAATCGCCATTGAAGAAACGGATTACACGATTCATGGCTCTCATGTATTAGTTCTTGGGTTTGGAAGAGTAGGAATGACTGTTGCCCGTCTCTTTTCAAATCTCGGCGCTGTTGTCAGTGTTGCTGTAAGAGAGTCTGCTGACAGAGCACGTGTTCAGGAAATGGGCTTAACACCTGTCTTATTTAAACATTTACCTGATGAGCTTGACCAGCAAAATATTCTGATTAATACTGTTCCCTTTCATGTTTTGACAAAACAGCTGCTTGATAAGCTGTCAGACCAAACATTAATCATCGATCTCGCTTCTCGGCCTGGCGGAACCGATTTTGCTTATGCAAAGGAAAAAGGAATATCTGCAATCCATGCCCTTGGACTGCCGGCAAAGGTTGCACCCGTTACAGCTGGTGAGATTATTGCAGATATCATACTAGAATAATCTATAAAGTTAGGAAAATAATAAAAAAGGGGCAGTGCCCCTTTTCCTTCAATACGGTCCTCTGATGCTGTTTTTTACGTTCTGTTGATAAAAATGGTTAAGCCGCGTTTTTTCCTCCTGTGTAAAAGGTGCTTCATCCAGCGCTGCTAAGTTTGCAAGAATTTGGTTTTCATTTTTGAAGCCTGGGATAATGCAGGACACTTCCTCATGATCAAGTATCCATCTTAAGGCAGCAGATGCCATCGATTGACGTCTATCACCAATCCACGCAATCTGCTCCGTGAGCTCAACACCCTTTGAAAAACCGAGTCCGCTAAAAGTCTCTCCGATATTAAAGGACTCCCCATTTTCATTAAATGCGCGATGATCATCTTTTTCAAAGCGGTGCCCCTGCGTAAATTTGCCTGTTAACAGGCCGCTTGCCAGCGGCAGGCGAACTAAGATACCCGTTCCCTTCTGCTTTGCTTCTGGCAGCAATTTCTCTAGAGGCTTTTGACGGAAGATATTAAAGATAACCTGCAGTGAATCTACCCCTTCATGCTCAAGACACAGCAATCCCTCTTCCACTGTTTCAACACTGACACCATAATGCTTTATTTTCCCTTCCTGCTTCAAACGGTCCAGCACTGCAAAAACTTTACCGTCCTGAAGGATTTCAAGGGGCGGACAATGAATCTGATATAAGTCAATTGCTTCTCTGTTCAAGCGCTTCAAGCTGTTTTCGCAGAAGGTTCGAACATTTTCATAAGTGTAGGTGTCGGCTGCATGAATATCTCCGCCTCGGCAAAATTTTGTCGCAATGTGAATATCCTCTTCCTTCCCCTTAGACACCTTAGCCAGCAATTCCTCACTGTGTCCATTCCCATAGACATCGGCCGTATCAAAGAAATTCACCCCTTCCCCTATTGCCCTGTCAAGCGATTTCAGTGCCTCTTCATCATCCGTTTTCCCCCATGAACCGCCAATCGCCCATGTTCCAAAACTGACCTCGCTTATCTTCAGACCTGTTTTCCCCAGCTCTCTATACTTCATATTAGAGCCTCCTTGTTTCCATTATTTTCGAAACTGTGTTAACTCTTCAGACAGCATTTTGGTTTGACCATAGACCTTCTTGTAGATTCGGTATAATTCTTCATACCTTTTTACATTCTCTTGAATAGGCTCATATTCCTTCACAGTCTGCAACATCGTGTTCGCACACTCCTCTAATGACGAAAACCACCCTGCTCCAACTGCTGCAAGCATGGCCGCTCCCATCCCTGGCCCTTGTTCACTTGATAGCTTCAGGACTTTTGCATTAAAGATATCTGCCTGCATCTGCAGCCACGCTTCATTTTTGGCTCCGCCGCCAATTGAGATAATTGTGTCGATTGTCTTACCGTGCTCTCGAAAAATCTCAATTGATTCATTTAAGGAAAAGGTAATACCCTCCAGTACAGCACGAACAAAATCTCGGCGTTTATGTGTTGCATCTATTCCTATGAAACTGCCCCGAATCAATGCATCTGCATATGGTGTTCTCTCACCTGCTAAATATGGGGTAAATAACAGTCCGTTTGACCCAATTGGAACAAGATTTATTTCTGCCAGCATTTCCTCAAAACCATCATGCTCGGCAAAAGTATCTTTAAACCAGCTCAAGCTGTGACCTGCTGCTAATGTCACTCCCATCGTATAATAGGCATTTTCCTCTCCATGATTGAAGTAATGTACCTTTCCTTGAAAATCCTTCTCTGCTTTTTCTTCATAGGAAAGCACAACACCAGATGTGCCGATGCTGCAAAGTGTTTTCCCACTCGCCAGAATACCTGCGCCGATTGCTCCACAAGCATTATCCGCACCGCCGGCGAACACTTTGCATTCAGGAGACAGCCCTGTTTTCTCCGCAACTTCTGCTGTGACAGTTCCAACAAGTGCATGTGATTCAACAAGCTGCGGACAAAGACTAGCATCAATGCCGAACAATTCACAAAGCTCTGCACTCCATTCTTTTTTACTTATATCTAACAAAAGAGTGCCTGCAGCATCGGAGTATTCTGTATGTATGCTGCCAGTGAGCCTGTACCTGAGATAATCCTTTGGCAGCATGAAAACAGCGGCTTGTTTGAAAAGATCTTCTTCATATTGCTTAACCCATAACAGTTTCGGCAAAGTAAAGCCTTCTAATGCCGGATTTTTTGTGATAGAAAGCAATTTTTCACCAGCCTTTTCCTCAATTAACCGGCACTGCTCTGTTGTTCTCGTATCATTCCAAAGTATCGCGTTTCGCAATACTTGATTTTCCTTATTGAGCAGGACAAGGCCATGCATTTGACCTGAGAAACTTATCCCGTCAATATCCTCTTTCTCCCCTTCGAACACTTCTATGATTTCAGTGAAGCCCTCAAGTGTTTTGTTCACCCACTCCTCAGGGTCTTGTTCACTGTAGCCTGATTTTTCATGGATCAAAGGATACGACTTTGATACCTCATGAGCGACATTTCCGTTTTTATCAACAAGTAAAATCTTTACAGCACTTGTACCTAAATCTACTCCAAAGCAATACTTCATGTCAGATCACCTCATTTAGTCATTTACCTTACCTGTTAAAAAATGTGCTGGTATGATCCCCAGCACATTCTCTCTTTTATACGCGTACTTGCGCTAATGTTTCCAACAAATATTGATTCACAATCGCCTTCAAGCGTTCTTGGCGGCCAGACTTATTTGTCACTTCACCAATTGCAAGAGCATGTTGCTCCAGTTTATGGAGGTTAGTTCTTCCTTCGACGATATCAAGGCCAATTCCTTCCTTAAAGCTTGCATAGCGGTCAGAAATAAAGTCTTCTAGAACTCTATCCTCAATTAGCTTATTGGCAACCTTAAGGCCGATTGCAAAGGAATCCATCCCTGCAATATGTGCATGGAAAAGATCTTCCGCATCAAAAGAGCCTCTGCGCACCTTCGCATCAAAGTTTAAACCGCCTTTGCCAAGTCCGCCATTCAGCAAGATTTCATACATGGCTAAAGTGGTGCTGTATAAATCTGTCGGGAACTCGTCTGTATCCCAGCCAATCAATGTATCACCTTGGTTAGCATCAACAGATCCAAGCATGCCGTTAATTCTCGCTACTCTCAATTCATGCTCAAAAGTGTGACCGGCAAGCGTCGCATGGTTTGCTTCAATATTAAACTTAAAGTGATCCTGAAGATCATATTTCTGCAGGAATGCCAATCCTGTCGCCACATCAAAATCATACTGATGCTTTGTCGGTTCTTTTGGTTTTGGTTCGATTAAGAATGGAGCATCAAAACCGATTTCCTGTGCATAGTCAATCGCCATATGGAAGAAACGGGCTAAGTTATCCTGCTCCAGTTTCATATCAGTGTTCAGCAATGTATCATAACCTTCGCGGCCGCCCCAGAACACATAGTTCTCTGCACCAAGCTCCTTGCCAATTTCAAGGCCTTTTTTCACCTTTGCTGCAGCATACGCAAACACATCGGCATTATTGGAAGTTGCTGCACCGTGCACATATCTTGGATGTGTAAACATATTAGCTGTATTCCAAAGTAATTTCGTTTTGCTTGTTTTCATATATTCCTTGATCATCGCTACAATCGGGTCAAGATTATCATATGTTTCTTTTAATGTATTTCCCTCTGGTGCAATATCAGAATCATGAAAGCAGAAAAACGGAGCGTTCAGTTTCTCAAATAATTCAAAAGCTGCTTCCACACGGGCTTTTGCCAAATCTAAACCTTTTAAGTGATTCCAAGGGCGGATGGCTGTACCGCTTCCAAACGGGTCCGTTCCATCTGCTGTGAATGTATGCCAATAAGCTACCGAAAAACGGAGCTGCTCTTCCATGGAAACGCCATTTACTATCTCTTCTGGATTATAGTACTTAAAGGAAAAGGGATTTTTCGATGCTGGACCTTCATACCTGATTTGATTGATGTTTTCAAAATACGCCATTGTTAACTGCCTCCTCATTAAAATTATCGATTTTGATATCGCTTACAAAATAAAAGAAAAAGAAAGTCCTATATTCATTTCTCTCTCTATCTTCTTGTTAGCTATGAAGCTATTATATCAGCACAAACTTAGTTTGTCTATTGAATAAACTAAGTTTGTTGCACTTTGTTTGTTTATTAGATAAACTTAATTCAATATTATTAATGTTTTCCGTTATTAATGATAAAATGGGAATATTATTTTTGACAAAAAGGGGGCTAAATGACGTTTATGCCAATCACTTGGAACCAACAGCTTGTAAAAAAGGAAAATAAGTCACTCGTACTTTCACAAATTATCAATCATACTCCACTGTCTCGTGCAGATATCGCACAGCGTTCTGGCCTTAATAAAGGAACCGTTTCCTCGCTTGTAGCGGAGCTGTTAGAGGAAAAATTTATTAATGAATCAGGTCCAGGCGAATCAAGCGGTGGCCGGAGACCAGTAATGCTCCACTTCAACCACGGGGCAGGATACACAATTGGTCTAGATTTCGGTGTCAATTATATACTTGGCGTCCTGACAGATCTCAGCGGCAATATTATTGTACAAAAGAATGTAGCATACAAAAATATTTCCTATGAAGATACAATGAGCCGACTAGTGGAAATTATCACCGCCTTAATAAGCTCTGCCCCAGCCTCTCCTTATGGTATTGTTGGGATTGGAGTAGGCGCACCCGGTATCGTCGATAAGAAAGGAACACTTTTGCTTGCCCCAAACTTAGGCTGGCACGATATTCATTTTCAATCAGAACTGGAGAAAATCTTTCAAGTACCTGTAATTGTTGAAAACGAAGCGAACACTGGTGCCTACGGAGAAAAGCGGTTTGGTGCGGGTCAGCATGCTGATAACTTGATTTATATCAGCGCCGGCATTGGTATTGGTGCAGGAGTTATCATTAACGGTGAGCTTTACAGCGGATTTAACGGCTATTCTGGTGAAGTCGGGCATATGACGATTGATCGAAACGGAGCCAAATGTACATGCGGCAACAAAGGCTGCTGGGAGCTTTACGCTTCAGAACAGGCTTTACTATCAAAAGCAAACAGCAAGAATCTTAAAAAGGAAAGTGACATTTGTTTAGATGATATTTTACTGCTCGCAAAAAAAGAGGACGAACAAGTAATAAATATATTAGAAGAAATTGGTGAGAACTTGGCTGTCGGCATCATTAATATCATCCATGCCTTCAATCCTGAACAAATCATTATCGGAAATCGGCTTGCTTCCTGTAAACAGTGGCTTGAACCAAAGGTAAAGGAAGTTATCAAAGCATATACTTCCCCGTTTAACCAGACAGATATCAGAATTGATTTCTCCGATTTGTCTCTGCCAGTGTCTGCATTAGGAGCGTCTGCTTTTTCAGCAGAAGCATTTCTGAAGGCACAGCTTCAAAGCTAAACACGATAAAAGCGTAAACCAAAAACGGTTCACGCTTTTTTTTACAGCTTATTTGCGGCAAAACATCCATATTCCATTTCAAAACATATCATAGTAACACCCGTCTCCTGTGTGCACAGACGTTATTATGATAATTGGGAATAATCTTTATCAGGAAATCTCATTCTCCCGAATGCTTGCTACGAATTTGCATCAATTTCCTTTACGCAACTTTGTTCCAAGCCTAAGTCGAATACTTTTCTAATAAATGGTTCTATGCTTGTTGTCGCCAATCCCTGATTTGCGAAAAAAGTAGGAGTTGACAATATCTCTCCATTCCTTGGCATCAGAAAGCTGAACACTTAATCGGTGGAGAACTCCTGTAAATCTCTCTTCATTAATTTTCCCTTTTAGCTTTTGCCAGTCTTGCATCAGCCTCTCTACTTGTTCAACCCCCTCAAAATGGGTGTTATAAATATGCTGAATTACCGTTTCACCAGATTGAAGCACATGCTTATAGGGAACATGGTGAAAGAAAAGCAGCAGCTCATCGGGGCATGTTTCCATAGATTCATATAGTTTATAGTTTTCCTTAAAGTACTGGGACGTGTAGCCTGTTCCGTCTTTAGCTGTACGATTGACACCGATTCCATTGCAGTCAGCAAAATGATAGGTTCCCCAAACCGAATACTCATATCCGTCAATATTCGGCCCATAATGATGGCCGGGATTTACCATCCAGCCGACTCCAAGGGGTGAGGTATATGCTTCGTATATACTCCACGATTTACGCAGCATATCGCATACCTGCAGCATAACTGCTTCATCCGTTCCAAATGTCTGAGCTACCCATTCTTCTGTAATCATCTCCTCCGAATAGTCAGGGTTCCAGGCAAGGCGGCCGTAACCATACAAATTAGCCTGTGCAAGGGTATGTCCCGTCCAGTTCCAATTATCGCCGATGTTCGCTACTGCTGTTATTCCACCATGCTTGTTTCCATAAAGGGAGCCATCGACAGATCTTTTGACAAAAGATTCTTGCCCTTTCGCATAGGTGTCAAAATCCAGTACTTCCTTCCATTGGGGAACAAGATAACATACATGCTTCTGCTGCCCTGTATATTCCTGCGTAATTTGAAACTCTAGCATTTGATTCGTGTCAGGCATTGCTCCGAACAGTGGCGAAACAGGTTCTCTCACTTGAAAATCCATTGGCCCATTTTTGATTTGCAGTATTACATTATCTAAAAACATACCGTTTAGCGGCCTAAAATGATCATATGCGGCACGAGCCCGGTCTGTCTTTCTGTCCCGCCAATCCTGAAGGCAGTTATAAACAAAACAGCGCCAAATTACAATACCGCCAAATGGCTGCAAAGCTTCTGCAAGCATGTTAGCACCATCTGCATGATTTCTGTTATAAGTAAATGGACCTGGACGGTGCTCAGAGTCCGCTTTAATGAGAAAGCCACCAAAATCTGCTATTTCATTGTAAATCTCTTGCGCTTTTTCCTTCCACCAGTTTTGCACTTGCGGATTTAATGGATCTGCAGTGGGTAAGCCGCCAAGCTCCATCGGACTGGCAAAATTAATGCTCAAAAATGTTTTAATTCCATACTTCCTAAAAACTGATGCTAGTTTCGCCACTTCCGGCAAATATTGATCTGTTATTAGCTTTGTCTCTGTTTTATGTACATTGACATTATTTACAGCTATGGCATTAATGCCTACAGAAGCTAAAAGTCTGGCATAATCTTTTATTCTCTCTGAATCAGCTAGGATTTGATCATCTTTATAGAAAATAGAGTTTCCTGCATAGCCCCTCTCGATTGAGCCATCCATATTATCCCAATGATTAATCATCCTAAATTCGTTTGTTGGATTCTCTATTGTTTCCATGTTTATATTTGTACAAGTTTGAAGCATTCGCAATAGATGGAATACGGCATAAAGAATACCCTTATCTGTTTTGCCGATTAAATATAAGCATTCCTCCTTATTGTCCATCCGTATGCAAAATCCTTCTTCATTCAATTGAGAGCTCAGCTGCGCTACATCTATTTCCGCTGGTAACTCAGGGCTGTTTATTGTTGCTAAAACAATGGCGGATGTTTGTCTTTGATTGATTGCAGGCGGGGTGCCGACAATGGCTGATAAGCCTCTGTACAGCTCTTCAACCGCTGTTTGTGTTACATCTGTTTTACTGTATTCGGACACATTAATATTCGTAAAAAAAGCTCTCTTTACTTTTGGATTTCTTTCATATTGAAGCCAGCAGCAATATTCTGCATAATCCTTTTCACTAGTCTGCGAAGCACCCATACTTAGCTCTCCTCTCAAGTTTCATACATCTTAGCCTAAACACCTGAATACGCCATAAATCCGCCGTCAACTGGGATACTGATGCCTGTTACAAACCCGCTTGATGAGTCATCCACAAGCCATAACAAGGTGCCTAATAAATCCTCCGGTTTGCCAAGCCTTTTTTGCGGTGTATGGGCAAGGATTTTGTTTGTTCTTTCTGTATAACTGCCGTCATCATTTTTTAAAAGTGCTTCATTTTGTTTTGTCAAAAAAAATCCCGGAGCAATAGCATTCACTCTGACACCACTTTCGGCCATGTGAACGGCGAGCCATTTCGTAAAGTTCTCTATGCCTGCTTTTGCTGCACTGTATGCAGGCACTTTTGTCATTGGACTTGGTGCGCTCATCGAGGAAATATTGATGATAGTGCCTTTATTGCCAACCATTCTTTTCGAAAAAATCTGCGTTGGAATCAATGTCCCGATAATGTTAAGATCGAAAACATATGAAAAACCTTCCAAGGTCAAATCGAAAAAGCTAGTCAATGTTTTATCCTGAAGGTCCTCAAGCTGTAATGTCTCTTTAGAGGTAATTCCGTTGGCATGATTCCCTCCTGCCCCATTAATGAGTACATCGCAAGCTCCAAATGCCGAAAACACCTTTTTCTCTGCCTGTATTACATCCTCTTTTTGGACAACATCACATTGTACCGCAATCGCCTCTCCACCGTTTTTTATGATGTGATCTGCAACAGCTGCCGCTTTTTCATACGTACGATTAAGTATCGCTACCTTCATTCCCTGTCTCGCCAACTCTTTGGCCATACAGCTGCAAAGAACGCCTCCGCCTCCAGTCACAACTGCTACTTTACCAGTTAATCCCTCATATATTGGAAGCATTTAATGCACTCCTTTTTATATTCTGTTTTCTTTGTTCAAGACTGTCCCAAATGCCCAGAATATACATTATTCCTAAAGCCCTGTCATATAAGCCATAACCTGGCCGAGCCTGCTCCCCCCATATCATGCGACCGTGATCTGGACGGAAATAACCGGAGAATCCTCCGTCATGAAGAACCTCTACAATTTCACAAATATCAAGAGAACCATCTGCACTTCGATGGGAGGACTCCTCAAAGTCACCATTTTCGAATATCTTCACATTTCGGATGTGTACAAATGGAACACGATCCATCTGCAAAAAATGAGCCATAATTTCGGGAATATTATTAGCTGGATTAGCCCCTAATGACCCTGAACAGATGGTGAGTCCATTTGCTGGATTATCGACAAGTTTGACAATCCGCTCTAAATTCTCTTTATTGACAACAATTCTAGGCAGCCCAAACACTGGCCATGGCGGATCATCTGGATGAATGGCCATTTTAATCCCGCAGGCATCTGCAACAGGAATAATTTTCTCCAGAAAATATTTCAAATGTGCAAACAGGTCTTCTTCCGTTATAGCACTATAGGAGCGAAACAGTTCCTCAAGCTTGGCAAGACGCTCTGGTTCCCAGCCTGGAAGTGAAAATCCCTTTGAACCATCAGCTATTTTCTTGACAAGGAAGAAGGGGTCCATATCAGCAAGTTTATTTTTTTCATAAGCAAGTACATTGGATCCATCAGCCAGCTCCTTAGCAAGATCTGTTCGTGTCCAATCAAAAACTGGCATAAAATTATAGCAAATCACTTTTACACCAATTGCTGCTAAGTTGCGGATTGTCTCTTGAAAATTGCTTATATACTTGTCGCGCGAGGGAAGGCCAAGTTTAATGTCCTCATGAATATTCACACTTTCAATTACTTCAAGCTGAAGTCCTTTGCCGTTGATTTCTTGTTTTAATGCCAGCAGCTTTTCCAATGGCCAAACTTCCCCGACAGGAATGTCAAATAAAGCTCCAGCTATCCCCTCCACTCCGGGAATTTGCCTAATATGGTCTAAAGAAACACTGTCATCCTCTGCCCCAAACCACCTAAATGTCACTTTCACACTTTTTTCCTCCAAGCTTTTAAAGTTTCTATATGCTGCTGATAATCAGCACTGCCAATAAATTCACTTATATGAAATAATCGGGATACTTAACTTTAAGGTCATTTTGTTCAATTACAACAAGGCGAAGATGTTGCTCCATTATTTCCATTGCCTCTTTTTTCTTACTCTCGGTTATAAACTGAAAGACTTTCTTATGCTGATAAATAATAATTTCCCAATTAGAATTACTTGTGAGCCTTAAAAGCCTTAATCTATTAAAATGGCTATTTAGTAACTCCAGCATTCTCCATGTTCTTTCCTTTCTGCAGCCCTTAAAGATTAACTGGTGAAATTCCTCATCCAATTCAAACAGTTCATGATGGTTGTTGTGTTTGGCGCAAAGCTCTTGTAAGGCAATATTTTTTTCCAGCTTGTTTTTGTACTCATCAGGAAATAGCTCACACGCAAGTGCAACAATCTCTTTTTCTATTTTTTCTCTTATAAATCGCCCTTCCTCTACATACTCCAAGTTTATTTTTGAAACAATTGTGCCAATCTGAGGTATGACATCAAGAAGGTCTTCTTGGGCAAGCATCATAAAAGCCTCTCTCACAGGTGTTCTACTTACACTGAGTTCATCTGCTATCTCCTTTTCAGAGATTTTTGTGCCTGGCTTTAATTCCAGATTGAGTATTTTTGTTTTTAATATCTGGTAAGAAAAGTCTCTTGTTGAACCAGTGCCTTTTTTAACCGGCATAGGTTTCCTCCTATCTTCCTAGCTGTGGTGCCAACTATAGGAATCCAGATTTCTGCTTAATGTCAGATCTCGCGTCTTAAAATGATGACGTCCTTTGCATCAATCGTTATTTTGTCACCGCTTTTGTATATTTTTTTATCTAAAAGTGAGTAGCTGGCATCATCTATAATGATTTCTTTTTCTTCGTCCCCATGGTTCATAGCAAAGGAAAAGATATAGTTATCCTTCTTGCGCTCTGTTATTTCAACACCAGAATCAGCCTGAATCATACAGCTGATTCCTCTGGACTTTAGTATTGATGCAAATAGCTTCTCAAGAAACTGCCGATTTGGTTGGCTGCCAATGTACCAGCCTTCTCCCTTTCCAAATTTATTTTTTGTTACAGCCGGCATGCCTGCATAAAAATCCTGCCCATATTCGGCAATAGTATCCGCACCCTCTGTCTGAATAACATCATAAATTAAGCTGCAGTCATAATTACCTTTCCAGTCGCCATAGCTGACAACAAGGGAGTTCCTTTCGTTTGGCATCGATGTATCTGTCTCATCAATGCGGATTCCAAGCAAGTTCTTCAGTAATCCCGGATTATCATCCAAAATAGCATTATCATTTTCATCAACAATCCCGCTTAAATAGGTTGTGATGAAGCATCCGCCATTGGCAGTGAATTGCTCTGCTTTTTTATGAAAGTCATCTTTAATCATGTGCAGTAACGGTGCTACAACAACATCATATTTCTCAAGATCACCATCAATGCTGATCATATCAATAGCAATATTCTGCGAAAAAAAGGCCTGATAATAATGAATCATTGTTTGCTGATAGTTCATGTAACGCGTAGGACCGTCTGATATTTCCACTGACCACCAGCTGTCCCAATCGAATACGAATGCTACTTTTGCCGCTGTTTCTGCTGAAATAAACTGATTTCCAACAGCAGACAATTCTTCCCCCAACTTCTTCACTTCTTTAAAAGCCCTTGTATCGTTGCGACTGGCATGGTTAATAACCGCACCGTGATATTTCTCAGAGGCTCCCTTTGATTGTCTCATTTGGAAAAACAGAACAGAATCAGAACCATGGGCAATAGCCTGATAACTCCATAAGCGCATTACTCCAGGCCTTTTCACAGGATTAATATCCCTGCATGCTGTCGTTGTCGGTGTTTGTTCCATCAGCCAAAAAGGCTTGCCTTTTTTCAAGCCCCTCATCAAGTCATGTGTCAAAGCCATCCTTGCCTCTGAGTGCATGTCAGGCGGATAATTATCCCATGAAATGAAATCAAGATGGTCTGCCCACTTAAAATAATCTAGAGGTCTAAACATCCCCATAAAATTTGTTGTTACAGGAACGGAAGGTGTTACTGCCTTTAATTCTGCTTTCTCACCTAAAAAGTTGTTTAAGAGACTGTCAGAATTAAAGCGCATATAATCTAATGTTATGCCTTGAAAAGCTGTTACATTTTCTCTGCCGTAATGTTCACTTAAAGCATTAGGAGCAACAATTTCATCCCAATCATAAAAATAATGAGACCAAAAAATCGTATTCCAAGCTTCATTCAATTTTTCAAGACTTCCGTATTTTTGTTTCAGCCAAACACGAAATGCTTTTTCACAATTTTCACAGTAGCAGGTACCACCATATTCATTGTTAATATGCCAGGCGCTAATATCCATATGGCCGTATCTTTCCGCCATTTTCTTTGCCATTAAACGTGAATATTTTTGATAGATAGGACTATTCGGGCAAGAATTATGCCGCTGTCCAAACTTATGCTTTCTTCCCTCAAAATCGACTCGAGTCACTTCGGGATATTTTTTGGCCAGCCACGGTGGATGCGCTGCTGTTCCCGTTCCAAGACAAATATTTTTGCCCTTTTTCTGAAGCAGTTCCATCACCTTGTCAAAAACAGTAAAATCAAACGTATTTTCATCCTTCTGGATGATGGACCAAGAAAAAACACCGACAGTCAATGTATCAATATTAGCTTCTTCAAACAGCTTCATATCTTCTGACCATACATCCTGAGACCATTGTTCCGGATTATAATCGCCTCCGTAAAGAACTTTTTGCATGACTAATACCTACCTTTCTTTAAAGTCTATTTATCTCGTTTAATGAACGTAGCTTCCACGTCTGTCAGCAATCGGCGGGCGTTCTTGATAAGAAGTAAGCCAATAATACTTGCAACAAACAATAGGATAAAATCAGATGTCAGCATTGTGACGAAAACAATTAACAGCAGAATAAAAATATTTCCAAGCGATGCTTTTACATGTGCAAAACTATAAAAAATGGACAGTTTGAAAATATCTTTTTTTCTGAACTCAAACTTTGCATTAAGAATAAGCATGTTTATGCTTATTAAAACAGCAAGTAAAAACAGGATATAAAGAACAATGGAAATTAGTTGCTCTATTAGTAAAGCTGTCTGATTTAGATATTGCAGGTCTATTAATAAAACACTAAAAACGGCGAGTATCATGCACCATAGAAGTAACGTATTCTTAATATTTGTTTTATAACCATAGAAGTAATCCGAAACAGTAATAGCCTCTTTTGTTCTCAACAACTTTTCCAATACATACAGCAATCCTGATATGGCGGGTCCTGTTGGAATCAGTGCAATCATATAGATAAGAATGTTTGAAAATGAAGGCTCTAATGCCATAAAGAAAAAAATAAAAACAGCATTGACTGAAACAAATAAAAAATTGGCTAAAAGCAGTGAGTAGACATAGTTCGTAAAGGTAAACAGTATACCCTCGCCAAATTCCTTCTTCCCTTCCAACTCTCTGCCCCCCTTTTTAAAAGCTGCCTCTTCCAATAATATTGGTGAGGCAGCAATCGTT
Organism: Niallia sp. Man26; assembly: GCF_022049065.2. Taxonomy (NCBI): domain Bacteria; kingdom Bacillati; phylum Bacillota; class Bacilli; order Caryophanales; family Bacillaceae; genus Niallia; species Niallia sp. Man26. Next base: position 1,130,437 of record NZ_CP095743.1, on the reverse strand, counting down.
ATCAGTTGTTCTTTTTATAATCTTGATACGTTTTATTAGAAAGTTCCAAATACTGGTCCAACCCTTGTGTTTTCAATTCTTTTACAAATTGGTCAAATTCACTCAAACTGCGTGACCCTATTATAAATTTAAGTGTATTTTGATCAGTGAAATCCTTTAAAGGTGTGCTCAATAGTGTCGCTTTTTCCCGGTCCTCAATCGTATAAGGAATTGGCGGTTCTGCCGGTATCACCTTTTTTGTATTAGCCATGTTTTCTTGGAATTTTATCTCCTCCTCACTCATCATAGAATGAAGAAGTTCTGTCGTCCCTCCATATGCAAACACGCCGCCTGAGAAACCGTAATCAACACGCAAGTCCTTTGTGCCAGTCGGATTTAAACCGTTATAATTAACATCTTCCGTAAGCTTGCGTGTCCCATCACTTTTCGTATATGTCGTGCCTTCCACTCCCCACTTTGCAAATTCCTGCCCTTCATCGCTGTAGTACAGCCAATCTATAAACTGTAGGATCGCTTTAAAGTAATCGCTTTCTTTTATTTTCGAAGAAATCATCACACCATTCTCAAGCCTGGAGCCTCCCATCAATTGGCCAGCCGGTCCGCCGGGAACAGTGATTTTTTGGATTTTATATTTTCCTTTCCCAATTGTTTTATCCATATCTACCCTATGCAAATTAATTGTCTGTGAATTGCCGTTGATGATAAATGACTTTCCTGTCACAAATTTTTGAATGGCCTGGTCATCCGTTTGTGTAAAGCTTTCTTTATCCAGCAGCTCTTCTTCTACTAATTTATGAAAATAGGTAAGCATATCTTTATATTCATTTGTCGTTGCAGCATAAACAAACTCATCCTTACTTTGATCATAGCTTAATCCATTGCCAAATCCCCATCCTGCTTTTGTGCCAAAGCCTGCAGCAGCAACATTTAATGTACTGTTGAAAGTGAATTGATCAGAAAACGGGATAACATCTGGATATATCTCCTTCAGCTTTTTCATCGTTTCATATAATTCATCCCATGTCGTAGGAATCTCGAGATTATTTTCCTCCAATATGTCTGTTCTCATAAGAAGGGTATAATCTGGCCAAACCTCTTCATGCAAGCCTGGTAATAAGTAGTATTTCCCATCATTCTGCCGCAAGCCTTCCAATTCATCTTCAAGTTTCCATTTTTGCACTTTTTCTTTAAAATTAGGCATCATATCAATATAATCGCTTACAGGCAATATTGCTCCTGATGAAACAAAAGCTGATTCTTCTCCAGGGTAGGTTTTCGGAATGATTAACGGCGAATCACCAGAACTCATTAATAAGCTTCTTTTTTGCGGATAATCACTCATCGGAACAGTTGTAGGCTTTAATGTAACATTTGTCATTTCCTTTAGTTTTTCCCAAAACAACCAATCCTTTTTATAAGGGTAGTTTGGATGGTCAGAATAAAGAATCGATAAATCAAACTCTTCTGTTGCTTTAAATAATTCTCCAGCCTGATAGGATTCCATCGCCCCTTTAGAAGATACTTTTCCATCTGAACTGGCAGGGTTATCTTTCGAGCAGCCGGCAATAACAATGACACACACCAATAATAAAGCAAACAACAGCCTTAATCTTTTTAAGCTTTTTTTCATTTTTTTTCCTCCCCATCTATTTATTAAAAAGTGCATTGAATTCTTTATACAACAAGCTCACTGCACTAAAGACCGCTTTAGCATTACTTGACAGAGCCCAACATGACGCCAGAAACAAAATATTTTTGTACAAAAGGATAGACAGTAAGAATCGGTAAAATGGTGAGCACCATTGTAACTGATTTAATATTTGCAGAAATCTGCGTCAAATTATCTGCTGATGTTGCCCCTGTTGCCATACTGCTCGTTGCTCCTGCAATCATATTCCGCAAATAAATGGTCACTGGGAACAGCTCTTTTTTGTCTAAATAGAGGAAAGCGGAAAACCAGGAATTCCAATACGAAACTGCATAAAACAAAATCATTGTTGCGATAACAGCTTTGCTTAGAGGCAATATAATTTTCAGGAGAATTCCGTAAGTGTTTAACCCGTCGATGGATGCAGCTTCCTCGAGTTCCTCTGGCATGTTTTCAAAAAAGGATTTCATAATCAGCATATTATAAATGCTGATTGCTCCAGGTATTACAATCGCCCACATTGTATTATTGAAACCTAAACTATTAATCAAGACATAATTTGGAATCAAGCCCCCATTAAAAAACATGGTGAAGACGGCAAAAACAGTGAGAAACTTTCTGCCTACAAGCCTTTTTTTCGAAAGGGCATAAGCAAAAATGGTTGTTAAAAACATGGAAATGGATGTGCCTACAACGGTATAAACTACCGTGTTTTTATAGTTGATCCAGAAAATTTTATCGGAAACAACTTTTTTATATGTTTCCATATTAAAGCCCTTAGGTAGCAAGCTGACTTTACCTGCATTAATGTACGCTTCACTGCTGAATGACTGTGCAATAACATTAATAAATGGATATAGGGTACAAAAGACAATTATCAACAGGACAAACACATTAAATACCTTGAATATCTTGTATTGCTTGGATTCTTTCATGCTTTTTCCCTCCTACCATAAGCTTCGTTCTGTTAATTTTCGTGAAATCGAATTGGCAGTCAAGACAAGCACCAACCCAATTATTGATTCAAATAACCCAATTGCTGTCGCATAACTGAAATTATTCGATTCAAGACCGACACGATATAAGTAGGTAGAAATCACATCTGATGTCTCATATGTCAAAGGGTTATAAAGAAGGAGAATTTTTTCAAAGCCTATCGCTAGAAAGCTGCCAGTATTTAAAATCAATAAAGTAACAATGGTGGGTAATATTCCAGGTATTGTGATATGGAGCGTTTGCTTCCACCTGTTTGCTCCATCGATTTTCGCTGCTTCATAAAGTGACTGGTCAATAGTGGTCAGTGCAGCTAAATATAAAATCGCTCCCCATCCCATTCCTTGCCATATCTCTGAACTAATATATATCGTGCGAAACCATTCTGCACTTTGGATAAAATTCACCTTTTCACCTGTAAAAAACTCAACAATAGAATTAATAGAACCATTAAGTGCTGTCAATTGCAGGATCATTCCCGCGATAATGACAATTGATAAGAAGTGAGGCAAGTAGGATGCAGTCTGTACAAATCTTTTAAATTTAGTTGATTTGATTTCATTTAGAAGCAATGCAAACAGAATTGGCATTGGGAAGCAAAACAACAAGGTTAAACCACCCAAAATGAATGTGTTTTTAAAAACATTCCAAAAAACTGGATCATTAATAAACATCTTGAAGTAGTAAAGCCCAACCCATTCTTCCCCGTAAACTTTTCCACCTGGCATATACCTTCTAAAGGCAATCACATTTCCAAGCATTGGGCCGTACTTAAAAATCAAAAGATAAATAATGGGCAAAATCAACAGGGAATATAACTGCCAATCCTTGCGAATCGCAATAAGGGATATCTTTATCTTGCTTTTTTTCGTCTTAACTGATGCCTTTTTTGTTCGTTTCACTATTTCTGTCTCCATTAAAATCCCCCTCATCTTTTAGGATGGAATAAAGCTGTGCACTCAAAAAATGAATACATTCATAAACTAAAGTGTTCACAAACTAACTAAACGGAATACTAGTATGGTAGTTTGCCGTCAGCAAGATCTGTTTAATAAATGTTATTTTAGTGAGAAATGCTTTATTTAAGTAGATTGGTGATTAATGTTCATAGGATGTTTTAGAGCCGTCAGGATGCGAGCAAATGCTGCGGAGTTTTAATTATGTGTTTGATAAACGTTGCTATTACAGAAATGTATGCGGTTTCATTAATAATGTAGTTTTAGTATAGCACCGTTACTTAGTTAGTGCAATGCACAAACTAAGTATTTTCTGAAATTTTCCATTGTTCTAATTTACCTTTAAAAAAACTGGCTGCTTCATTAAACAGCCAGTCTTTTCTTTCCTCTTTTCTCAATCTGTATAAAGCTGTAATTCGCTCCCGCCATCCAAATCCAGGCAAGTGAAATACCTCCGAAAAATGGAATAACGCCAGGCATATATAACAAAAGACTAACTGTCACTGTTGTAAGAATTAGCATGAATAATGTAACATGCAGATGATACGCTCCAAGGATTAGAGCATATTTAAGATAGTCGCCAAGCTTCAAGTCATAGTGGACATAAACTGGGAAAAAGTATGCTAGCAATGTTAGAAAAACAGCTGACAGCAAAAGTAACAGTCCTGTCATCATCCCTTTTATTACACCATTTGTAAACTGGAGAAACCAATAGTCCAAGCAAAGAATCATGCCAAGTAATATTAGGATAATTCCTAATATATTTACTTTAATGAATTCTTGTTTATACACATCATGGAATGTCCTCCAGACAGGAATGTCCTTTTCTCTTCTCAGCCATTTCCTTATCACCGCAAACATAGCTGTAGTCGCAGGCATGAACCCGAATACAAACAAACCTGCAGCTGTATATGCCATCCATAAGATATTAAGGTAAGCACCTCTAGTGATCCACTCACAAACAGTGAACAGCTTTCCCATCGATTTCGCCCACATATTCCCACCTCTTATTATTCTTACTTGCTTTCTGCAAGCCAAAGAATGCTTGTCACACCGCGCGGATAATACTTACTGCCCGCAATCTCCCCTGCAATAATCTGGTCGCTCCAGCTCCATACGGAAAGAACGGGATGTGTCAGCCACTTAACATGAGCGGCATCTGCTTTCGCTCCCTTTTCATCCCATTGCCAGCCAAGGATTTCTCTTGCGATAAATTGACTTAAATAAATTTTACTGAGCCATGAGTTGCTGCTTGTTGAAGATATTTTCCAGCCGCCGTCTTCAAACAGACAAACTCCTTCTGTCATTACTGTTTTTAGGTGTTTTTTCAATGCCTGAATATAGGGGCCGAACCGTCCTGTCTCTTCAAGCGCTTCCTGGCAGTTTGTGAAGTATGGGAAAATAAGCCCTTCAATTGCTGGAATTATTTTAGAATCATTGCCTTCTCCAATTACTGCTGGGATATAGCCTTCTGTTGTCACATTCTCCACAATCGTATTTGCACATTTTTCTGCTTGTAGGCCTGCTTGCTTTGCCAAGTCTTCTTTTCCCTGTTCCTTGAATATTTTTTCAAGGGCGACATAAGATGCCCAAATTTTCCCTGCGAGATAAATATTATTTCGCGCTTGCCCCAACGAGACATCTAAGCTGTCATATGTGGTTATTTCAGCCCCGCCCATTACTCGGGAGGAATCCAGTCCCATCAAGCCGTTTCTCTTTTCTGGAATTGGGTGGTCTCTGTTTACCATGCTTTCAAAGCAACGCTCCACCATTTCCATATTCTCTTTTAGCCAAGCTTCATCGGCTGTATGTGACACGTAAACAGCAGCACATAAAATCCAGTTTACAAGTTGTTCATGTGTCATATGGGAAAAACAACCGTCAAGCCCATACAGTTCATATGAAGAGTAATGCGGACGGGAGATTGTATTGGCAACACCCATATCATGTGTAAAGCTGATGCCGCCAGGGTATTCCGTATCACTGCCAGGGAACCGGACTTTATCTTCGTAGCTGAAGCGCTTCACAAACATATCTAACTCATTTTTTACTGTCCAAGGATTCATTTTCAGCTCAAAAAATATTTGATCAACAGTTAAATCAAAGGTGTTCATCATTCTGTATTCCCCTTCATTGACAACCCAGAACGGCTCACCGTCACAAATAAGGAGCTGTGTGGAACCATAATAGCTGCGAATCGAGTGAATCAGCATGAACTGCTGGTCTGCAGATAACTGGTTAGCAGCTAATAGGCGGTCATCCGCAGCTTCTGCTCTTTTTGCAATCTCATCAAAATGTTCCAACGCGTAGGCTGCGACAGACTCGATATTTTTAAAGTACTTCGTATAGTAATAAGATGTATCCATGCCGGCAGTAACAATTCCACCGCGATAGAAACAGACAGCAAACCGGTATGTCCTCGATTCTCCTGCAGGAACATCTGCGACTAGTGCACCGAGCGGACCTAATCCAAATGTCCAGTTTTCTTCTTGCGGTGTCGTCAAGATATTTTCCATGCTGAAATGCATAGCGGAGTTAATATCTGCATTACTTGCGGCGATTGCAGTCAGCCTGCCTTGGCCGATTCCAGCGATTCCGTCCATCGTATCATCGAGCCGCCTCATAGAGCTGTACGGGTCACTGCCCTCATACCCAAAAAACGCCCGCCTAGCTTTTGTTCCTTTTGTATTATCAACCGTCAATTCTGCGAGGACTGCCGGAAGAAGAATCCTCTTCATTTCCTTCTCATTGCCCTTCCCCGGTTCTGGTACAGATTCTACTTGTGTATAAACTTTGAAGGTTAAGTCCCCTGCTTTCCATGTATCTGTTCCAAGCTTAAATTCTCTTGTTACCTTCTCCTTTGAAAACGGGAAAATAATATTTGGCTTGTCTGGATCAGGGTCCATATTTTCAATATCATAGCGTTTGCTTTCGTCATCTTCCTGATAATCAAAAAACGGAAATGCCTCGTAAATCCCCTCTTTATCTAAGCTTTCCGCACCAATATAAACATTCTTTTTTGGTGAACGGCCCAGTTCCAAATCAAGCCCTCCGCCTGCTGCTGGAAATCCGAGTGTAAAGCTTGCGAATGCCCCAATTGGGGAGTGATGTGCATTAAAAAACATATTTTCCGGCATAAATCACAGCTCCTTTTCTTTTTTATCCTTTGACAGAACCTGCTGCCAATCCTTCAACAATACGATTGCTCAATGCGATGAACGCAATTAATATCGGAATAATGCTGATCATTAACGTTGCCCCAATCGCTCCCCAATCTGTCAAATATTGACCGACGAAATTATTGACACCAACCGTTAATGTCTTCCACTTATCTGAACTGATAAAAGTATTTACGAATACAAATTCATTCCAGTTATAAATCATGTTGATGATAATGATTGTTGCCATGACGGGGGTGGTCATTGGCAAGGTGATTTGAAAAAAGATTCTGTGTATGGAGCAGCCATCCATCACGGCTGCCTCTTCGATTTCTCTAGGAAGTGTTTGATAGAAGCCTAATAGAATCATAATTGTTAATGGCAGATTAAAAGCCGTATATGAAATAATGATGGAGATAGGATTATCAATTAGATGCAAGTTGTTAAAGAAGCTGAATAATGGAATAAGTGTGGAATGCAATGGAATCATAATGCCTACCATAAACAGTCCGAGAACAAGCTTGCTTAGTTTCCAGTACATCCTTGTGATCGCAAAGGTGACAAAGCTTGCTAAGATTACAGTTAACATTACTGCTACAACCGTTATCCAAACACTGTTAAAGAAATACAGGCTGATATTTCCTTGTGTCCAGACCTTTACGTAATTACCCCATTGCGGGTCCTTCGGCAGAGCAAATGGAGATAAACCAAATACTTCTTGGTTTGTTTTCAAGGAAAAAAAGAACAGCCAAACTAGCGGATAGATTTGAAATACAGCAATAATACCTAGAATCAGATAAAGAAACCCAAAGCCTACTTTCGAGCTTATCGAGCCTTTTGTTTTAGGCGAAGTGTGAGGAATGGTCTTCGTTCTCTTTTGTGCTGTAATTTCACTCATATCTTCACTCCTCCCTTCTTAATACTGGACATCGTCTTTTGATGCCGTTAATTTTTGGATAAGCCATGTCATAACAAGGCATAAGATAAGTAAGGCAAAGCCAATCGCACTGCCATAGCCAAAGTTATATGTCTTAAAGGCCTCTTTGTACATATAGGATGCGATTACTTCACTGGAGCCGTTTGGTCCGCCTCCTGTCATGACATAAATAAGGTCAAAATATTTTAGGGAGCCGACAATGGCGAGGACAATCGTTACTTTAATAACACCTGAAATGAGCGGCAGCTTTATTCTGTAGGCTATCTGCAATGGTGTTGCACCATCAATTCTTGCCGCTTCAATCACTTCCTCCGGCACGTTTTTTAATGCGGCATAGTAGATAATGATATAAAAGCCTGCATATTGCCAAATAATCGGAACAAAGATAGCGATAAGTACAAGATTAGGATCTGCCAGCCATATTGGTGTATTTTCTACACCGAGCAGCTCTAGCAATTTATTAAGCATCCCATTTGTCGGATCAAATATTTTCAGCCACAGCTGGGCAATCGCAACAGACGATAACAGCATTGGAATTAGATAAATTTTCCGAAGCAGATTTGCTCCTTTAATCCTGCTGGCAAGGATAATAGAAATGACTAAGTAGAATATTAGGCTTATTGCTGAAAATAAAGCCAATAAGACAGAATGATACGTACTGGTCCAGAACATCTTATCCTTTATGAGCTGTACATAATTATCCAGCCCGATAAATTTCATTGCCCCGATGCCATCCCAATCCATCAGCCCGTAATAACCTGTCAGGACAATCGGAATATATATCAGCACAAGTATTAGGAGCAAGGCAGGCAGCACGTATAAGCAAATCGCGATTTTATTGGACATGACTGTTTTCATTACCTATTCCTCCTTCCTTTGACTTTAGTTTAGGGGCAAAAAGAAATTGCCCCCGCTTGCTTACTCTTCTTCCGCTAAAGCTTCTTCCTGTTTCTTCACAAATTCTTTTGGAGTTGCCTGACCGCCAAACAAGGATTGAATCATATCCAAGTGGACTTGTGCAACACTTGAACTCATTTGTACGTCTGCATATAAAGTCAAGTTGGAAGCAGTGCCTAAATCATTGAGTATATCAATATACATTTGGTCAAGGTCTGTATTGGAAGTGTCAACAACAGTAGCAGGAATCACTCCAGCATCTGTGACTGAATGCTTGCCCCACTCCTTGACAAGATAGGAAACAAAATCTTTTGCTTCTTCCTTCACCTTTGAGTTCTCTGACACAAACAACCCGACTCCAGGTCCGCCTACATAGCTGTTGATATCTCCTTTACCGCCATCATATGTCGGAAACTTGAAGTAGCCCACCTTCTCCTTAAACTCATCCGTTACATCAGGGCTTGTTGTGTAGTTCGGCAATTCCCAAGTCGCCATCAAATACATGGCTGCCTGTTCATTCATGAAATAGCCTTTTGCCTCATCATTTGATAAACCATTAAAGCCTTTCACAAATGCTCCCATATCAACTAGCTTCTTCACTTCCTCAGCCGCACTAAGCAAGCTTGGATCTTCAAAGCTTCCAGACCGGTTAATGGCATTAGCCAATGCCTCTGGCCCGCCAATACGGTCAGCAAGATACATATACCACATCGATCCAGTCCATCTGTCCTTGTTTCCAAGCGTAATAGGTGTAACCCCTTTATCTACTAAAGTCTTTACTACTTCTAAAAACTGATCGTATGTTTCTGGGATTTCAAGATTGTATTTCTCGAAGATTTCTTTGTTATAGTAGACTGGTGTAATATTAAGCTCTAGTGGCAAACCATATGTTTTTCCATCTACTGCATATGCTTCTGTCGTCCCTGCAACAAACGAATCTTTAAAATCGCTTTCGATTTTATCATCTAATGGTGCAAGCATATTTCCTTCCACGAAAGGCTTTAAGTAGCCAGCAGCCCATGTTACCCCAACGTCTGGAAGTTCGTTTGACGCGGATAAAACTTTGATTTTATCCTTGTATTGTTCATTTCCAAGAATTTCTGTTTGGATTTTTATATCTGAATGATCCTTTTCATATTGCTTGATGATGTTATTGACGATTGTGTACTGTGCCTTTGAAGATCCTTCTGGCCATAGATGCATAAATTTAATGACGGTTTTTCCATCGCTTGAAGCGCTTTCATTTGTAGACGAAGAACAACCTGCTAATGCTAAGACAACTATCATGAAAATGGACATTATTACGAAAATAGATTTGCGTCTAAACACTGTATTGCCCCCTTTTTTATTAGTTTCTTTACACTAGTTAGTCTACCACCTTTACTTATTACCCTGAAAGGTCACTGTCATTAGGAATAATACTACTTTTTTCAGAAAGCTCTTACACTATTTGTCCGTCTGTACATGCTTGGTGTGACACCTTCTAACTCACGAAAAATCTTAATGAAATACTTAGAAGTTTTATAGCCGCATTCCTCCGCAATATCTGTGATTGGTTGATTAGTAGCAATCAGTATTTCTTTAGCATGTTCAATTCTGCGTCTTGTTATATATTCACTGAAAGTTACCTTCATCTGTTCCTTGAAAAGGACACTTAAATAGCTTGGATTTAAATGGACATGCTCAGCAACTAACTTTAAGCTCAGCTCTGTCTTTAAATTTTTGTCAATATAGCGGACAGCTTCTCTGACTGGTTCCTTTGCTGTGTTTTCTTTCATGTTGATTTTGAGGAGTTTTTCGTCCATAACTTTTTCCATTATCTCTGCTCTTGTTTGCTTTGTTTCTCTTTGGATGGCATCTTCCACTGCATCAATCAATTTCTTTTTGCTGACAGGCTTGAGCAAATAATTAATGACACCTAAACGGAGTGCTTCCTGTGCGTATTCAAATTCAGAATAGGCAGAGATGACAATAGCTACAGGTGTTAAGTTCTGTACTTTTATTTCCTGCAAAAGTTTAATGCCGGTAATTTGGGGCATACGAATATCTGTTATTAATATATGAATCTTGTGTTTTTTGACAAGCTCAATCGCTTCAATCCCATTTGATGCTGCAAGTATTTGCCATTCTTCAGTTGCCCAAGCATCAAGCGTCCTCTTTATTCCCTGCCTTGCCATTGGTTCATCATCAACAATTAGGATAGTTTTTGTATACATTCCTGGTCTCCCCCTACAATCGGAATTTCAAAGGAAACAACTGTCCCTTTGTTTCGCTTACTCTTTATTTCCAGTCCTTTCTGTCCATCCTCCTGATAATAGAGCTTAAGCCTTTTATGGACATTAGAAATCGCCATTCCTTTGCCGTTAATGGAGGTAATCCCTCCAATGTCCATCCCTGTCTTGATTTTCTCTAGATTCTCTTCGGTGATTCCCATACCGTCATCTTCTACAGTAACCAACAAACCTTGTCTGTTGCTTGCTAATGTAACAGTTATGATAATGGTGCAAACTCCTATTTTGTTTCCTGCACCATGAATAACAGAGTTTTCTACTAATGGCTGTATCAAGAATTTAGGCACTTTAACCAGTTCATATACTGTATCCATCTCTATGCGCCATTTTAAATCGTCTCCGAAGCGCATTTTCATGATTTCCATATAATCGTTGATATGATTTAGTTCATCCTTCAAGTAAACCCATTCGTCATCTGGACTGTTCGTAATTGTATAACGAAAGAGATTGGACATTGCAACGACAGTCTCTGCAAGCTCATCCTCCATTTTGTCCTCCAGCGACCAATGAAGGGCATTCAACGTATTAAAGAGAAAATGTGGGTTAATCTGTGCTTGAATAGCTTTCAATTCACTGCGGCTTCTGATAATTTCCTTTTGATATACCATTTTTATCAAATGGTTTGTCTCATTCACAAGCTGGTTATAGGTACTATTCAATTCATTTATTTCGTTAACAGAAGGCAACTTTGGGTTTAACGCAAGAGATTCACTACTAGCATGTCTCATCGTTTCTGTCAGCCTGTTTATTGGTCTTGTAATAATGGTAGACAGAAATAACGAGCAAATAAAAAAAACGAGCAGACCAATCAACCCTGAGATTAAGATACTTGAACGGAGAACAGAAATTCCGCTTGTTAAGGCAGTTACAGGTGTTAAGATAAGGACTGTCCAGCCAGTGATTTCCGATACCTCTCTTGTTGCCATATAATCCCGACTATTTATTTGTACAGTTGATTTTTCATTATGTATGATGGACGGAAGCGGCTTATCATAATCGGTTATAATCGGCTCAAGAGACTTATCAAGCAGTAAGGAATACTGGTTTGTTTTATTAGTTAAATCCTTGTTGACGAACTGAAAATACTCTTTATAAATGCTGATGAGGATGTATCCGCCATTTGCATAATTCCTGTCCATTAAATTAACTCTTCTGATTGCAAGAAAATAATTAGGGTCATTCGGATCCTCACCGATCCAAACTAGTCTTCCCTTTTCTCTCTTTGCCATCTCCACCCAGATATCCCTTAATTTAAGGGGAGCATTTGCGTCATCAAGAGGCAGGATACGATGCTCTTCATTCGTGAAAAGCTGGAACGAAAAAATGCCATCAGAGTTTGCTGTAATGGTGTTAACTGTTCCCATCAATTGCTGCAGCTCTAAAAATGGCACTTCCTTTTTGTCATATTCCTTCGTCAGCAGCTTTTGCACTTTGTCGTTTGTAACAACAAGCTTTGAAGCCATGTTAATCTGCTCATACAGTGATTCAAGTCTTCCATTAGCCTCCACAGCCACTTGTTTGATTTGTTTTTCTGCGTTGTTTTTTAACAGAGACGATACTTGGTTGAATATTAAGATACTTACAATTAATAACACAATAAACATGACAGATAGAAAAACAATTAATATTTGATTTCGCATCGTATTCCAGTTTTTTAACAACCTAAGCATATACTTCCCCCTTATTTGCGAAGTTTCTTCCACTTATAAGCCGTAATTGATTATTTCCTCTCTCCTTTACAAGTTTACTAACCTACTTAGTTTATCCAATATACAAACTAGGCAAATCTATTTATTATTAAGTTTAGCTTTCTGCTTCTTCAATCTTTTGTAAGCCCTTTCTTAATCCGAATTATACTATCTTTTCAAGCAGGAGGATATAGAGAGTATCATAATTCAGCCAGAAAATTAGCTGGACAAAAAAAGAAAAGAGACGCGAAACTAACGCGCCTCCTTTTCTTAAGATAACAATTCCTCTGCAATCAATCTGTATGAATTGATCTTATCAACTGGATTATATGTGATTGTGACAATCATGATTTCATCTGCACCGTACGCTTCTTTTAAGCTTAAAAGTTGTTCTTTAACCTCTTTCGGGTTCCCAATAACAGCTTTATTTTTCATGGAAGCAAGTGTTTGACTTTCTTCATCGGTTAGCTTGTATGCTTTTGCTTCTTCAATTGAAGGGACTCCTTCTCCTGCTCCTTTTGCTCTTTGCAGTGACCATATGAAGGAGCTTAAGGCGATTTCTTCCGCTTTTTCTGTAGTTTCTGCACAAAAGGCAGCTACGGCGACAATCGTTCCTGCTTTTTGTCCCTCTTTTCGTTCCTTGAAGGCAGCTTTATATTGCCGGACAATTTCCGGGCCGTCTTTATCGCTCATAAAATGGCCGAATGTGTAGGAAAGCCCGAGCTGGCCTGCTAAGATTGCGCTTTTTTTGCTTGTGCCAAGCAGCCATGGTACAGGCGGGATTTTCGGAACTGGTGCTGCTGATAATGTTGCATGCTCATTATTTGTACTATATTCATCATCCAAATATAAGAGCAGCTCCTTTATGCTGTCAGGCATTGCCCAAACCTGCTGGAGGAAGTTTGGGGATAATGCATTGCTTGCTTCTGCAGAACCTCCTGGTGCCCGTCCAATTCCTAAATCAACGCGATTGGGCATTAAGGTTGCCAGCATGTTATACACTTCTGCTACTTTATACGGACGATAATAAGGCAGCAGCACTGCACCAGCGCCGATGCGGATGGTTCTTGTGTTAGCGCCGATATAGCTCAGCATCACTTCTGGTGCCGAACAAGCAAGGCCTGGCAAATCATGGTGTTCAGCAAGCCAATATCGAACATATCCAAATTCCTCTCCGGCTTGCGCCAATTTAACAGAGGCAGCTAAAGCATCCTGTGCCTCTTGATTAGTGGAAATCGGCGATTGATCTAATATTCCTAATCTCATGGCGATGCCTTCTTTCTAAGTTAGTTCCTTGTCTCGAGTAGAGTTAACGTAAATTCACCTGTATTTCCTTTTTCATATAGATTGGTTATAGAGGTGGAATATTGCTGGATAGCAGCGTGAAATGCTAAATCTTTTTCTGCGACTGTAACATGGAATGCTCCTTTATAAAGAAGGGTAGTAATTTCATGATAATCGTCGCTTGCTACATCAAATATAATTTTGATTGAATGCAGATCATTTTGGATCTCTTCTGTATAGCTTTTTACTTGGATTATAGTATCATCCAGCTTGATTTGTTTTGCCATTTCTACCATTCCCTTCGTTTTTTCACAGAAGCAGGCTTCGCAACTCCTCTTCCGTAATGGAAGAGAGCACCGCTTCGTCTGTATTGATTATTTCATCGACTAAATGCCGTTTCTTTTCCTGCAGCTCATGTATTTTCTCTTCAATGGTTCCTTTTGCTAACAGCTTGATTACTTGGACGACGTTTTCCTGACCAATCCGGTGGGCGCGGTCAGCAGCCTGCTCCTCAACAGCAGGATTCCACCAAGTATCATAAAGGATGACTGTATCTGCTGTCATTAAATTGAGGCCTGTTCCACCTGCCTTCAGGCTGATTAAAAAGTAATCTCTTTCGCCAGCGTTATAGCGGCGGCACAAGTCAACTCGCTCTTCAGAGGGAGTGTTTCCGTCCAGATAAAAGAACGGCAGACCTTCTATTGCGAGTTCTCTTCCAATCAATTCGAGCATTTTAGTAAACTGAGAAAAAATCAGTACTCTCCTGCCTGCCTGCTTTGACTCCTCTATGATTTGCATAAGCTGCTCCAGCTTGGACGATTTACCGTTATAGCCGTCGACAAATAAGGCAGGATGGCAGCAGATTTGTCTCAATCTCGTCAAGCCTGCTAAAATTCGTATGCGATTTTTTCGAAGTGTTGCTTTATCTAGATGTTTAAGTGTATCATGGCGAAGTTTTGCTAAATATGCACCATAAAGCTTCTTCTGTTCTGGCAGCAAATCAACAGCTTCCTCCCATTCTTCCTTACCAGGGAGTTCCATTAAGACATCCTCTTTAAGACGGCGCAGCAAAAATGGCTTAATTCTCTGCGAGATTTGTTTTTTCGACAAATTCGCATACTCTTTCAATGTTCTGAACAGCTGCGGAAAAACAATATAATATAATGACCAAAGCTCTTCAAGTGAGTTTTCCACCGGAGTTCCTGTCAAGGCAAAGCGCTGGTCTGCACGAATTCGCTTCACTGTCTTTGCCGTCTGTGTCCCTGCATTCTTAAAGGCTTGTGCTTCATCAAAAAATGCCGTATGAAAGGCGATTGTTTCATACAAATGAATATCCTTGCGCAGCAGCGGATAAGAAGTGATCACAACATCAATGCCAGCAAGCTCTTTCAGCAGCTGCTTCCTGTCAGCAGCAGCGCCGTCAATCACAAGTGCTTGAATATCAGGAGCAAACTTCCCTATTTCCTGAAGCCAATTATATGTTAAGGATGATGGACAAACTACCAATACAGGCTGTGTTCTTTCTCTGATATTGGAAAGCTCTGAGGCGATAAATGTGATGCTTTGCAATGTTTTCCCAAGCCCCATATCATCTGCCAATATTCCTCCAAACCCATATTTAGCAAGGGTTTTCATCCATTTAAATCCTGTTTTCTGATATTCTTTCAAGACTTGCTGCAGCTTGGCAGGCACTTCAATGTCTGTTTTTTCTGGCTGACGGATTGTTTGCATAAGCTCTTTCATCGATTTGTCCAGCTCGATAATGCCCTGCTCTCCATCTGAAAATAACGACAAACCTTCTGTAACGGGAAGTTCAAAAATATCAACTTCCTCCTTCAGCTCTAGCTCTGGAAACTTTAAAAAATGCTGGATTTGTTCGAATTCTCTAGTCTGTAAAGACAAGAGTGATCCGCTTCTCAACCGGTAGTATTTTCGTTTTTCTTCAAGTGCAGACAGCAGCTCTTTAATTTCTCTTTCTGGTACGCCATCCATTTCAAACTTAAATTCCAGCCAATTAATGCGGTCTTTTTTTATTTTCACTCTGAATTTCGGGAAGCTGTTGCCTTTAAAGATTCGGTTGCGCACTGCTGTTGTTGCATATATTTGCACCATTTTCTTCAACTCTGGGAGAGTATTATATAAGAATTCATACTCTAGCTCTTCATTATAAAGAATATAGCCGCTGTCAGTTTGTGCAAACGAGCTGTTTTTCATGATTTTAAGGATCTCATTTTCCTTTTCTTCTTCCCTGACAAAAAAGCCTTTTGCAGGTATATCCCTGTTTTCAACAGGATTAAGCATTACAGGCCCATAGTGAAACTCCAGGCTTGCTAACAGCCGGTTGTTGACACGGTCCAAATACAGCTTTGCTTCAAGCGGCGTCCGCACAAATTGGCTGCTTATATTCACCTTGCCGAGTTTTCTTAAATTAGGCGCTACCTTTTCAAGAAAAAATTCCGCCTGGTTCGGGCGGATTGGAATTTGATTTGTGCCAGTCTGCTCCAGCATGCCTTTTAATTCGGACAGCCTTTGCATATCCTGGCTGTCTAATTCATATATTATTCCGTTTGCTACTACCGAATCATATAAGGGCAGTAATTCTATATGGTTCATTCCTGCTATAGCAAGCTTATGGGAACCTGAGTTTTCATGCTCGAATGAGAATGTTAACGGCAGCTGGTTGTTGGAAAGGCGGAAATCAGAAAATAACTCGCCTCTATGCTGTAATTGTACATATGGTGCCTTCGAAAGCAGGCGACGAACAGTAGGCCAGGAAGAAGGCGATAAGTACAACAGCTGTCTTTCTTCTCCTGCAATTCCGGCACCGCTTGCTGTCTGATTGACTTTTTCATCCTCACCGATTGCAAACAGCCCGCTTAACACATCATCGGCTTCCTTCAAAAAGCATTGTGTAGCTGGATTATAGGAAATTTCTCCATCTGTATAAGGGGTTCCTACTTTCCATGCCTGTAAAAACGCATAAATATCCGGCAAGGCTGTGCCATTTATGGTCATTTCAACTGCAAAGGTTTTTCTTTTCCCGTGAGACTCCGTTACATGACAAATAAACTCAGCCTTCTGAATATCTCGATTCTCAAAATGGCGCTGATGAGCGCTCTTTCTTGCAGGCGCACCATCAAAAATGGACAAAAGCTCCATTGCGAGCATTTCACCACCCTGCACCACTTGCGGAGCAGTTTTTTTCAGCTGCTGCTCATAAACAGCAAGCAAAACAGCGGCCACATGCTGACAGTCCTTTTGAAAGGACGCCAGTTTGGGGCAAGAGCATTCTGCCTCCAATTTCCCTGCAGCATCTGCTTTTATACTCACCATAAAATCATCTGCTCCATGTACAATCGCTTTGCATGTATGTGAATGAAAGAGTTGAAATGTGACTTTTTTATTTCTCACAAAAGAATCCCCTCGCTTGAAGGAGACATTGCCACACATTTCTTTTATGATGTTTTTCGTAAGCTTTACATTCATTTGGCTTTCTCCTTCTTCAAGTTTAGGGTAACTTATATATTATATTTTTTATTCTAACACTGTAGAGATATAGGCAACAAACATTGTGCACCACCAAAAATAACCATCAGCTACATACTAGAACATGCCTTTTAAAATTGCCTTTTTTAGCAATGCAGCGGTCGACAATTGTAAATCCTGCTTGAAGAATTGCATCGTCTACTTCTTCAATTGATACGATAACAGCCTTTTTCGCAAATCGTCTTGCACTCTTAAGCATAGACAGCTTCTCTTCATATGGAAGAACAGAACAAAGATTATAAGGCATATCAATAATAGCGGCATCATACTTTCCTGTCACATCCTTGATATCCTGTAACAGAACCTCTCCGTTCAGTTGGAAATGAGCAATATTTTCTCGTGCCTTGCCTGTAACAAGTGGATTTATATCACTGCCAACTATATCGATACCCATTGACAATGCTTCGATGAGCACCGTTCCGATACCACAGCAAGGATCAATTGCCTTAGTTCCTGAAGGATGTGGTACGGCAATATTGACAACAGCTCTTGCCAATCTTGTGCTTAACGCTGTTGAATATTGATTCGGCTTGCCTTGATGTGCAAGCCAAACGGATGTGCTTTCCTGATAATCGCCAAATATCCAGCTGCCATTGCCAAACATAATGGCATATATTTTGTCAGGGTTATGCAGATTCACATTACCTTTAATACAAGCGCCTGCGACTCTTTCCATTCTTTTTCTCTCGGTAAAGGGAATATTTCCAGTTCCTTTAATAAACACAACTTTATAGGAGTCTTCCTCCAGTCCGATTTTCTGAACATCTGTCAGCAGCTCTTCAAAGCTTTCGTTTGCTGCTTTAATATCGATTCTTCCCTTGATAAACGGGCTCCTGCTTGGATCAATTTCGAGTGTGCTTTCCACGAAATTCGTAATATTTTCTGCTGAAAAAAGCGAGCGCATCTCCAGCTGGCAAACATCTGCCTCATCCTCGTGATAAGAAATCGTGTATATAAATTCTTGTGTTTTCAATTAATAACCCTCATTTTACGTTTTATGTTGCTATTATAATGGACTTAGAGATGTATTACTATTAAACAGCTGCTTTAAACTTCTTTCTGACTGCCAACAAAAAAACGCTTCCGTAAAGGAAGCGTCTTGTTTTCTATCATACTCAGACAGACAGCATTTTCGTCACACTTGACTGGATTGCTTCTGCGAGCTTCTCTGGGGCTGTTAAATAAAGAAGCCCATTCCCTTCCAGTTTTGGAGAGAATCCTAGTGGAACAGTCCGTTTGATGAGCTGTGCATACAGCTCCGGTTCTGTCAGAGGTCTGTCAAATTCATCCGTTGCAATTGCCTTAATTAGGGCAAGTCCGCCGCTTACATGAGGTGCTGCCATAGATGTACCGCTAAGTCTGGCATATTGGCCGCCTGGATATGTGGACAGAATATTTTCTCCAGGTGCAGCAAGGTCCACTTCTCTGTTAGAGTTGGAGAATTCGGAGGAGTTTCTTGTAAAATCGACAGAACCAACACTAATTACTTCATTATATGCTGCAGGGTATGCCAGCTCTTCAGTCGTCTCACGTCCATCTCCTTCATTACCAGCCGCACAAACGACCAAAATTTGGTTGTCAACCGCCCTTTTCACAGCATCATGAAGTGCTTGGACATCATCCGGTCCTCCTAAACTCATGGAAATAATATCAACATTTTGTTCAATTGCATAATGAATTCCGTTAGTAATCCAATCATATTGCCCTGAACCTTGTCCATTAAGAACCTTTACGATTAAAAGAGACACTTGTGGTGCAGCACCTGCCACTCCATCGTTGTTTTCCACTGCTCCAATTGTTCCGGCTACATGTGTGCCATGTCCATTATAATCACTATAAATATCTGGATTTGAATTATCATCGTCTGTAAAGTTATAGCCGCCGATAATACGTTCCTGCAAATCAGGATGTGTCGTATCACAGCCTGTATCAAGGATTGCAACCTTAATACCCTTTCCTTTTGATTTGTTCCATAATGCAGGTGCTTGAATTTGCTGAATTCCTGTCGGCACCTCATTCGCCATTTGTACCACTTGCTCCACTTTGTAAGGTATTACCTTCACTTCTGGTCTCATAATATGATCCCTCCTGTAGGATTAGTAGTTTACACCAAATAGTTTAACAATTTAGTATATTCATAAAAAGTGCCTTTCGACTCATATAAGAACACATGTTTCGCGAAAATATACGGATGCTGTTATCCTCCCCTACTAGAAATGAATCACCAAAAACCCAACAATTACTAGGAACAGCAAGGCTTTTGGAGGGGAATGCAGTAAAAAATTTCCGGATGAAAGATAAGGCTTTATGGCTGCTATTAAATTTATTAATCATTATATCTATACAAGTTACTTAAATTAGATTATCATCTAATTAGATATCAATCTAATTAGAAGGTGATCAATCATGTCTATTCTGTCGCAAGAAAAGGAATATCAGAAGTTGTTTTTTTCTGGCCTTATCAATGGCATCGGAGACAGATTCAGTCAAGTAGCTTCTCTGTCGCTTCTTTTACAATTGTCTGCATCGGGTATGTCTGTAGGCATAACACTGGCTTTGCGCATGCTGCCATTCTTACTATTTGGGCCACTTAGCAGTATGGTTGCTGCTAAATGGTCTCGAAAAAAAGTTTTGCTTTATACAGACATAGTCCGGGCTTTCATTGCCATATCCTTTCTATTTGTAAACAGCAAAGAAGATATATGGATTATTTATGTTGCCTCGTTTCTTTTGGCCAGCGGTGAAGCCCTCTATGCGCCTGTGCGGAAGGCAAGCATTCCAGCACTAATAAATGGGGAAAGTATGAAAGCAGTAAACGGGTGGGAACAAGTCCAGTTGGGCTTCGTCCTTGTTATCGGCGCATTTTCCGGCGGAATCATCTCCCTGCTATTTGGCCAAAAAGCTGCCTTTTTTGTCAATATCTTATCCTTCTTGACTGCAGCAGCATTTATAAGCAGAATTGCAAAAATAGATGATGCTGTTCGGCATACAGCTCATCAGCCAGCAACGAAGGAGAAAGGTAATCAGCTTATAGCCGTAATTTTCTCTTCCTCCTTATTTATCATGCTGTTAAGTGCTGATATTTTTGTACCTTTAGCTAACGGGATAGAAAATGTCCTTATAAGCATCTATGCGATAGACACCTTTCCTGCTGCAGATCTAGGAGTAGGCATTCTATACAGCGTCTTGGGAGTTGGCTTTATTATCAGCCCCTTTTTCACTCGATTAATTAAGGGAAACTTCTTATTGTTTGCTTATCTCGCGATGATCATTGAGGGAATTATTCTGTTGATTGTAAGCCAGGTGAACTCGTTTGCAATGATTGCCGTCCTGTTTGGGATATTGACGGTTTTTGGAGGTGTCGGAAATGCATTGCTTGATACAGTTGTGATGAAAACCATGCCGCAAAAGCACCAAGGAAGTTATTTTGCCTTATCTGCCACAATCGGCAATACAAGCTTAGGTTTATCCATGTTCGTTACAGGTCTGCTGCTTGAAGTATTTGAACCGCGAGCATTAGGTGCGGCCAATGGGCTTTTATATATTTTCTTCGGGGGAATGTATTTGTTGTGGGCAAGCCAAATATATCGGCAGAAAAGCCCTGCATAAAAAAAATGTATCCTGTTAACAGGATACATTTTTTAGTGAATGACAACCGGGTCTTCAAATGACCGAACACAGTTTCTGCCGTTATTTTTCGCTGTATATAGTGCCATATCGGCTTCATCCATAAGGGAGGCGATAAGCTTGCTGTTTTTTTGGTCGTTAGCAGCAGCACTTGCAACACCGAAGCTTGTCGTCACCTTGATTTCTTTTCCATCTACATCGACGTGTGTTCTTTCGATTTCTCTGCGAATTGCTTCGGCAATAACAATTGCTTCCTGCATGAAAGCATCAGGCAGACAGATGATAAATTCCTCACCGCCATACCGGCCAATAATATCAGATCTTCTCATATGCTTTTTAGCCAGTTTAACCACTTGCTTTAGGATGGTATCTCCTGCTTTATGACCAAAAGTATCATTTACTTTTTTAAAATAGTCCACATCAAACATGATGATGCTCAAGCTTTTCAAATACCCCTTATCGAGCAGCTCTTCCGTTTTTTGCAGAAAGAAGGTTCTGTTATAAGCCTCTGTTAACCCATCTATGCTTGCGATTGCTTTCAGCTGGTCTTGCAGATGTATTCTATCTGTCACATCTACAAATGTGATGATTTGACCGAGATGCTTACTTCTGTGCAATACTGGGGTGAATTTAATTTGATAATGAATATCTCCATAAGCAGTTTCCTGTTTATAATCGCGCTTTTCTCCTTTAGAGATAATACCTAACAGCGTTTGACTGTCCTTGAGGATATCGTTAATCGATTTGCCAATGGCACGGCTGATTTTCGGCACCATCTGCTGCATAATTGGATTAAAATCTACAATTATGTTGTTATGGTTTAAAACTAAAACCCCTTCCTCCATACTGTCAAACACCTTTTCTCTAGCAATTGGTGCAACGCTGAACATCTGCAAGGATATAATGGCGGCACCATGGAAAATAAAAGAGATGCTCATTGATATTGGTCCTAAATCAATGCCATTTGGACTTAAACCAGTTAAATACAAAACACTCCCTAGCACAGGCACAAATAGTCCTGCAGTCATCGTGGCTATCTGCCACTTAAAGCGGCTTGCTCTGCCCTTTCTAAATTGCGCAAGCAAGAGGACAATGCTCCCTAACACACAGGCATACAGGAAAAAGGAATGAACATAGAACCATGGTCCTCCTTCTAAGCTCAAAACAGGGAAAGGTCCAGATGTGTCCATACTCATCGATTTATAGTAAAAATGGTGAAAATCATTTGTATAGTGAACAAGTATTGTCAGCAGTGGCAGACCGAAAAAAAAGTAATACAAATGCCGGTTCCACTTTACTCCGACATACTCCATGCACATAAATAATGTAAAGACAGGGATGAAGGGCAAAACTAAATATTCTAGTCGCAGCCAGATTTTTGCATGCTCTAGTAATTGACTGTTCAGTTCAAAAACATAAAAGAACGTAAACAGCGAGCAACAAAAAGTCCCTAAAATATAGAAGATGCCCCCAGGAGCATGGCGTATATTAAAAAAGGCGTAAATGCATAGCAAAGCGCTCAATAACCCACCGCAAATATCAATAAAGGAAAAAAGGAATAGTTCATTTGACATTTTAAGTTTTCTTCTCCATCTTTTCTAAAGATTGGTGCAACAGCCTTTTGGTTCCTTATGGCGATGCATTCCTTTCTCCATTATATTCTATATCCCGGCAATAAGGATAGAAAAAAAGGACCGCTTCTGTTTTGTGACAAAAGCGGTCTTATCATTGGTACAGCAGCTTTTCTTAGCTGAAAGAAAAACCGTTCCAACAATTGGATTTATTTGCCTAATTACACAGTGAACTTGCGGATCAGCTCTTGCAGTTCCTCTGACATGTTTGCAAGTGATTTAGCTGAAGCTGTAACTTCCTCAAGGACAGCAATTTGCTGTTCTGTGCTTGCTGCAACACTTTCTGATGCAGAAGTGTTTTCTTTAGCGATATTTGCTAAGTTAAATGAAGTCGCAGTGACGGACTGTATTTCTCCATTAACACCTTTAACGATATGAGAGACTTCGTCCATTTTTGGTGCCATATTTTTGATTCCTTCAATAATGGCATTAAACTTGACGATTGCTTCTTGTGAAACCTCGATTCCTGTTTCAACACTTTCAGCAGCCTGCTTCATTTTATCAACAGTCTGTTCTGTACTTGTCTGAATATCTTTAATCAAACCAGTAATCTGTTTAGCAGATGTTTGCGACTGTTCTGCAAGCTTTCTTACTTCCTCAGCCACGACAGCAAATCCCTTGCCTTGCTCTCCAGCCCTTGCTGCTTCAATTGCGGCATTAAGTGCAAGCAGGTTTGTCTGTTCAGCGATTCCGCTGATTACATTGCTTATTTCATTTATTTCCTTAGAGCGATCGTTTAATGATTTTATCATTTGATCTGATTCGCTCACATGGTTATAAATAGTGGTCATTTGGTCCACTGTTTTTTTGACAGACTCTCCGCCCTCTATTGCATGATCTGCTGTCAATCTTGCTTCCTTATTGACCATTTCCACATTATTATAAATTGTATTTATGCCTTGTCCTACCTTTTCAATAGCTGCTGCTGTTTTTTCCATGCCAGTAGTCTGCACCTCTGCACCACTTGCAATCTGTTGAATAGAGGAGGCAACATGAACAGTTGCTGTTTTTGTTTCTTCTGAAGCTGCTGACAGCTCTTCAGCTGCTGCTGCCACCTGCTCTGTATTTGAATCTACTTGTGAAATCAGCCCCCGCAGTGATTCCTTCATATCGGAAAATGCTGTGCCAAGCTCGCCAATTTCGTCATGTGAAGACACTTCAATCGGCGCTGTTAAGTCTCCCTTGCTGATAACCTGTGCACTATTCTTCAGCTTCTGAAGCGGGCGGATGATTGAACGTGTAACAAGAATTGCAACAGCAATGCCAACTAGGATAGCAAAAATCTGAATAATTAACGATGACTTTACAATAGATGCTGATGCATTATCCACTTCACTTTTATACATCGTCCCGGCAATTTTCCAGCCAGTTAATTTGTTCGTTGTAAATGCCATGCTTTTCAGCTCACCATCAAGCTCATAGTTTTGATGTCCTGATTCACTTTCATACAGTGCAGACATGAAGCTGTCTTTTGCCTCAGAGCCGGACTCTTTCGATGGGTGATAAATATATTGTTTTCCCCTCCCAAGGATAAAGCCATAGCCTTCTTTACCGATTGTCACTTTTTGAGCAACTTCTTTTATCGAATCAACCTTTAAATTTATGCCAAGGATACCAGATCCATCAGCAAGCTTTTTGGAGATGGTAACAACCATTTCTCCGGAAGCTGATAAGTAAGCATCAGAAATCACTGTTTCTGTTGTTGGGTCTGCATTCTTATACCAATCTCTTTCCCTTGGGTCATAACCGTCCGGAAGCTTTTTAACTGGGTATTGAATCATCTCTCCATTCGCGGTGCCTACATAGATGCTGGCAGTCTCGGGATGGAGGGATGCATATTCATCAAGCCGTTTGCGTAAATCTGAATTCTCTTTTACGCTGTTTTTATTTACCGCAATGTTTTCAGCAAAAAATTCAGCATCTTTCACCTTTGGCTCTACTGTACTGTCTATATATTCGTTTAACAAGTTTACACTCGCCTCTGATGCATACGAGATTTGGTCTGAAATCGCCTTGTTTGCACTGAAATAGGAGACTGCTCCTATTGTTAGTACAGGTATAATGACTAACAGCAAAAAGGTGATTAATAGCTTCTTTTGAATCGTCATTTTCATCTTCTTTATTCTCTTTAAATTCCCCATGATGTCTCCTGTCCTTAACTTTTTATATCTTTCTACCCCCTATATCGACAAGTAATTTGGCAAATATATAAGAAAATATTCCTATTTCTTTTATTAAGTCTCTGGTAATCATTCATTCTTTGAGAACTCGGATAAAATCCCTATCATTGCATACCTTTTAGAAAGGCTATATAATCAGATGGATTTCATCATCTCCTCATCTTTAGGAGAGAACTAACAATAAAAGGAGCGCTGAAATTGAGTCACGCAATTATTAACGAGGCAAGTCAAAAAAGGAATTATCCCTTTATAACATTTATTCTATTTTGGTGCGGACTTACCTTGTTAACAAGTATGTACATTACCATTCCCTTAACCTCCGTCTTCTCAGAGGAATTCCACATTACTTTAGACCAGACATCCTGGATAGGCAGTTCGTTTTCTTTATGTTATGCTCTTGGCTGCTTACTGTATGGACCTATCTCCGATAAATATGGACGAAAGGTTCTTATGGTAGTCAGCATCAGTGTATTAACTGTTATTACATTTATGATTGGCTTTGTCCATTCCTATCATGCGCTCGTGGTTTTAAGGGCAATACAAGGACTTGTTGCTGCTGCATTTGCACCCATTTCCCTTGTTTATGCAGGCGAAATGTTTCCACCTAATAAAAGGGTCACAGTCGTTGGCTTTATCAGTACTGGATTATTGATGGCCGGCATCATCGGGCAGCTTTTTAGCGGCATTATTAATGAACTGCTCGGGTGGAATGCAATCTTTCTTATTTTAGGTGTTGTTTATCTGTTTTCTGCCGTGCTTGTCATTATAGCTCTGCCGAAAGAGGAGCAGGAAAAATCAACCGAGCATATTTGGAGCAAGTTTAAGCAGATAAAAAAGCTGTTTTATCAGCCACAGCTCCTGCTTTGCTTCTCGGTTACGTTCATGCTGTTATTTACATTAGTTGGTATGTACACTATTTTGGGCAGCTATTTATCCTCTCCGAAATTCGGTTTATCTAGTGACCAGATTTTGTATGTAAGAGCAGTTGGAATTATTGGGATGCTTATTGCTTTTTTTGTCGGATCCATTTCCAAGCGGTTTGGGGCATTGAACGTCATGAGAGCTGGCCTTGGCCTTTCCGCTGCTGGATTATTCTTGTTAG
Organism: Niallia sp. Man26; assembly: GCF_022049065.2. NCBI lineage: Bacteria > Bacillati > Bacillota > Bacilli > Caryophanales > Bacillaceae > Niallia > Niallia sp. Man26. Next base: position 1,104,499 of record NZ_CP095743.1, on the reverse strand, counting down.
GTTTTTGCACCTCTCTGCCTGCAGTTGTCATTATGAGTGTTTTGTTTGTGACCGGAATTGCAGTAGTTTCACCTGTCATTATATCTTTAATCAGCCAAAAAGCAGGCAATGCGCGAGGAACAGCTATCTCATTTAATGCTTTCATTCTGTTTCTTGGAGCAAGTGCTGGTCCAATCGTATCTGTACAGCTGTTAAAAACAGGAATGCTGACAATGTCTTTCATCATTCTTAGTGTGTTTTTATTGATTGGTCTTGGGGTATCCTTCTTCCTTCGATCAGCAGCACCAGCACAAAGCAAATAATAACAAACAAGGAGACAGGGGCATCCTGTCTCCTTGTTTATTTATATTTCCCCCTGCGTTTTCTTAAGAACAAAGTTCGCTTTCACTGCGCCGATTTTTTCCTTCCTTGCATTATAAACAGGCGCTTCTATATACTTAGACAGCTGTTTAAAAATTTGCTCATTACCTACCCCTAACTGCCTGAGCACTTCCATTGTGGCAACACTGACAGCTCTTGTCCCTCCATCTTCCACTTTAACAGCAATGCCGATTCCCTCCATCGTTAAACCAAGACATTGAACCGCTTCTGCTCCTGCCTTTGAAACAATCTGATTTCCAAATGCTTTCATTAAATCTGTATCAAACCGTTTCGTTCCGCCAACCATTTCCGGATAATTTATCATCCCATCCCTTATTCTTTCAAGAGCGCCTTCTCTTTTGTTTGAAGCATCAGGTTTGGCAAGCCTCGCATAACCAAGTGCTGCATGTAGTAAAGGCAGTTGATGGACAGGCACCCCGCATCCGTCCACACTGATTCTGATTTGCTCTTTTGGATAGGAGCATACTGCTTCGATTGCCTCAAGAATCCGCTGCTGAACAGGGTGGGTAATCTCGCGGTAGGATGCAATGTCTTCGTTCATATGGACCGCTGTTGCCAGCATGCCAGAATGTTTGCCAGAGCAGTTGCTGTAAACTGGTGTAACATCTTTGCCTGCTGTTAGTAATTTTTTATAGCTCGCCATATCCCAAGGTGTATGTGTCCCACATTGGAGGGCATCTTCCTTCAAACCAAGCTTGTCTAAAATATCAAGGACAGTGTGGCGATGATAGCTCTCACCGCTGTGTGAAGCACAGCTTAGTGCAAGTGCAGAACCATCATAAGCAAAGCGGTCTGCTGCACCAGTTTCTATAAGGGGAATAGCCTGGAACGGTTTCATGGATGACCGTGGAAATGTCAATCTGTTCGGATCTCCATAGGAGTAAATCAATTCTCCATCTCTATTGACTACAGCTATATGAATATCATGTGTGCTTTCAATATATGTGCCTCTATATACTAAAATCGGTGCTTCCACCTTCCATACGCCTCCATTCTCTAATGCCTGTGTATAGTCATTTTAATACAAGCTCACTCTTTTGTGTCGAAATATTATAAAAATTCTTCTTTGCTCTCTAATTTATTGGTACGAATAATATTTTTATATGTTGAAACACTAAAAAAGCCATAATTAAATGGCAGAACCATATTCAGGAGGGATTTTCTTGGCGATACTTGTAACCATTATCTATACAATTATCAGGCTGCGAACGAGATTAGATTATTTATTAAATCATTCTGCCTATAAGCTGAACGGCTTTTTGAAGCTGTTTGCGGTTCCAAGTGTTTAAAGATACTTCTTTGCCTGAAATATAAAAAAAGCCTTGTCAAACTAGTCGTATAGACTAGCAAGACAGGCTTTTTTTATGAAATTATGATAAGCTTCTATCTTTTATTTGCTTGCCTACAGCATCGATAAATTGCATGAGCGATTGCTCCTTTATGTCCCTGCTGCCAAACTTGCGGACATTTACAGTTCCTGCTTGCGCTTCTTGGTCACCTAATACAAGAATATAAGGAATCTTTTGCAGCTGGGCATCTCGGATTTTATAGCCTAGCTTCTCTTCCCGCTGATCTAATTCAACAGAAATACCAGCTTGCTTCAAGGCGGATTGAACTTGTAAACAGTAGTCCAGATGTACATGTGAAACGGGAATGATTTTCACTTGGAGTGGTGCAAGCCAAACTGGAAAAGCTCCTTTGAAATGTTCAATTAGAATGCCAAAGAATCGGTCCAGACTTCCATAAACTGCCCTGTGAATAACAACTGGCCGAACCTTTTCATTGTTCTCATTTATATAGACAAGATCAAACTTTTCCGGCATTTGAAAATCTAGCTGAATTGTCGCACACTGATGACTTCTGTTTAATGCATCTTTAATATGAAAATCAATCTTCGGTCCATAAAATGCTCCATCGCCTTCATTTACCACATAGTTGATGTTTAAATTATCCAGCACTTGTTCAAGGGCATGCTCTGACGCTTCCCAAAGGCTGTCATCTCCTAAAGAATCCTCCGGTCTTGTTGACAGCTCCACACTATAATCAAATCCAAATGTGCTGTATACTTTATCAATCAGCGCAATTATGTCTTTGATTTCTGTTTGAATTTGATCCTCCCGCACAAAAATATGGGCATCATCTTGGCAAAATGTACGGACTCGAAGCATCCCGTTCAAGGCGCCACTGTATTCATGGCGATGAACTTGGCCGAACTCAGCTAGCCTGATTGGCAAATCTCTGTATGAATATAAATTATTTTTGTAAACAAGCATATGACCAGGACAATTCATCGGTTTCAGTGCAAAGGATTGATTGTCGACATCAGAGAAATACATATTATCTTTATAATGATCCCAGTGTCCTGATTGTTCCCATAGTCTTTGATTCATCATAAAAGGAGTGCGTACTTCCTCATAGTCCGATTCCTGCTGCAATTCTCTTGAGAATTTTTCCAGCTCATTGCGAATCCGCTGCCCTTTAGGCAAATAAAACGGCATGCCTGGAGCTTCTTCAGAAAACATAAATAAGCCTAGCTGCTTTCCTAATTTACGATGATCCCGATTCGCTGCCTCTTTTAAAAAGTGCATATAATCCGCTAAGTCCTGTTTATGAGCAAATGCTGTTCCATATACACGCTGAAGGGCTTCATTCTGACTATCTCCCTTCCAGTAGGCTCCAGAAACATTTGTTAACGCAAAAAACTTCAACATCCCTGTTTGCGGAAGATGAGGACCACGGCATAGATCCATAAATTCTCCTTGCTTATAAATGGAAATGATTTCATCGCTTGGTATTGCACTCAATAATTCTAACTTGTAGGATTCCTTCCTTTCGCGCCAAATTTTTTCTGACTCATCAAAGGAAACTTCGATACGCTCAATCGGCAAATCTTCGTCGATGATTTTCCTCATTTCTGCTTCGATAGCTGACAAGTCACCAAGTGATAACGGTACCTCGCTTTTCACATCATAATAAAAACCATTTTCAATGACCGGACCTGTTGCTAACTCGACAGATGGATATAATCTTTTCAATGCCTGTGCCATAATATGTGCAGCAGTATGGCGCAAAACTCCTAGCCCTTCGATAGAATCAACAGTGATAATCGAAAGCTCGGCATCTTCCTCCAGTCGAGTAGCTAAATCTAGCAGCTGACCATTTATTTTTGCCGCTGCTGCTTTTTTGCACAAACTTAAGCTAATACTTTCTGCAATCTCCCCTGCTGTAGCTCCTTTTTTATATTCCTTCCATTTCCCATCCGGAAATTTCACTCTGATACATTGATTCTTCATCAATCAATCAACTCCTATTAAAAATTTGTATAAAAAAAACACACTCATCCCTCTAACAAGGGACGAGTGCGTTTTATACCCGTGGTTCCACCCAATTTTCCGCAAAAATTTTGCGGCTTATTGTGCTTTAACGCAGCTAACGGTACCTTTTCTAAGGCACTGCTCCAAGGCGGTAAATCATTTTCCTAAGCCAGGAAGTTTCCAGCTTGCACTTCCCTCTCTGTAGACCGTAAAAATAATTCATGTCCTTTTCATCACTTTTTTATATAAAAAAATAAGCACACTACATCCCTCTAGCAAGGGACGAGCGTGCTTATACCCGTGGTTCCACCCAATTTCCCGCAAAAACTTTGCGGCTTATTGTGCTTTAACGCAGCATTGACGGCATTGGATACTATATTTCCCCAACACAGCTCAAAGGTGGTAAGATGTTAAAATCTGTTAGGAAGATTCCAGCTTGCACTTCCCTCTCTGTCAACTTTTTTAAACAACTCATGTCCTTATCTTCGCTTTAATAATTATTTAACATATTACCGTATATTCCCAAACGTTGCAATATCTATTTTATTTTTTCCAGCCCATTTTTTTTAATGACCAATATTTATTTCCATTTCATTCACATACACTGCTGTTCCTGTAACTTCTATGCCAAGTCCGTTATCTCCCTCTGACACCGTTACTAACACTGTGCCTGCACGGTTCATTTCCAAACCTTGCTCTATTATTAAATGCAATGGCTTTTTAGCCTGCTCTTTAATATAAGAAGCATAATAAGCACCCATCACTCCAGAGGCGGTGCCTGTGACAGGATCTTCCACTGTTTTAGAAAATGGCGAAGAAAAATGGCGGGCATGCATATCAGCGCCTTCCTGTTCTGTTTCGAGGCAAAAAGGATGCAAGGATGCCTTTGGATTCTCTGTCAAAATTTTCGGGAACAATTGATTGTCCGGCTTCATCTTCTTAAACGCAGATAAGCTCCTGATAGGGATAAGCAGTGTCCATATTCCTGTACTGCCGTACATAATTGGCAGCTCTTCCGATAAATCATCTTCTTTTAAACCAATTGCCAAGGCTAGCTCTTTCTGGGAACCTCGAAATTCCATAAACTTTGGCTGTGCTTGCTTCATCGTTATGTACATTCTTCCTGAATTATCTACCTTTAGTTTAATCGGTAGTATGCCAGCTTTGGTTTCTATTGTTAACTCCTCTTTCGGAGGCAATAATCTCTGTTCGTAAAGGCCGTATAAACAGGCGATCGTCCCATGTCCGCATAAATCCATTTCATGGCCAGGTGTGAAGTAATTTATCTTCAGGTCTGCTTTGTCAGAGCTGGCAATAAATGCTGTTTCATTAAATCCAACCTTAAAGGCAATCTCTTGCATTTCCGACTTACTGCATAAATCTCCTGTGAAAACCACTCCAGCAGGATTGCCTTTGTCCGGCATGGTGCTGAATGCATCATAATGAAAAACTTTAACTGATTTCACGCTGCTCATCCCCTTTGCAATAGATTTAATCCTCTTCAAATACCTTCACTGTTTCATACTGAAAACTGACATATTCATAATTTTGCTTTTTATACATTTCCCTTGGTGTATCCTCACCATCTGCAAGCAGTATAACCGTCTTTTCGGGAAAGGACTTCATCACAAATTGCTGGAGATGTGCCGCGATTTGTTTTCGTTGAAATTCCGGCAGCACAAACAAACCATCAATCTCGACTGTTTGTTCTTTCAGGATTGCTACTAATCCGCCAGCAGGCACTCCATTATAATAAGCGATAACCTGCCCAAAAGCAGAATCCTTAAAGTGACTCCGATTATTTTCCTGCTTCATTGACGCAAACGCACTCCCGAAGACAAGGTCTTGCTGATAGTTTAATGTTAAAAAATCCTCAAGCTGATTTGCTCCGACATGAGCAATTTCTATTTCTTTTTGCATCTCATATCCTGGAAAATCTCGCGGATTTATTTTATACAACTCCGTAAATCCAGTGTCATAGCCTTCACTAGAAAGATTAGTTAATAATGAATCATCTAGCTTTTCATTCGGCGGAAACACAAACTTTACATGTTTTTGCCCTCTTGCAACATGATATTCCTGTAGATATTTTTCTGTATCGCTGAATTCCTTCTTATTTGGCATTTCCTTAAATGCAATAAAATTACTGTCATAACGACTGAGCATCTTCGGATCATGATAATGGCGAAACCTAGCAGTATCAAGAACTACTTCTCCTTCTTTATGTATGTCCATATATGTTATTTCCTTCAAACTTCTGCACCTACCTCTAATATTCGCGCGATAAAATTATACAAATTCTGTAAAAAAATTAATATTTAAAATGCTATGTGTAATAATAAGAAACAGCGGCATTATGACAAGTTACTGTTTTTTCTATATACCAATTACCAATATACAAATAGGAAGCAGGCTGATCCTAAATTGAATAAAGTAACATTGGAAAGATTGTTATGGTCGATTGCTTTTCCTGGCTTTGGCCAGCTGTTAAATCACAAAATCTTAAAATCACTGCTTTTTATTTTGATGGAAATGGTCATTAACCGCCAATCCAATTTTAATCTTGCGATCATTTCCAGCTTCAATGGTCATTTTGATAAAGCAACGGAATATATTCACTTTCAATGGCTTATGTTTTATCCATGTCTGTATTTTTTTGCCATGTGGGATGCTGTAAGAGATACATATAAGGAAGGTTCTACTCCACCTTACGCCTTTCTTCCCTACGTATCATGTACGATTTTTGTAACCATCGGGCTGATTTATTCACAGAGATGGACCTTATTCGGCATCTTGATTGGACCGATATTTATGCCGATTCTCTGTGTCATACCCGGTTTAGCAGTTGGACTTGCTGCAAAAGCATGGCTGCTAAAAAACAGAAGCAATCATTAGGAAGAATGCTGCTGTCCAAGCTAAGCTGCATTCTTTTTTATTGAAAACTCCTGTAAGTTATTTCTTTACTGCTTTAGTTTATCATAAAATTAGCAATTATTACTCTATTAAAACATAAGAATAACCCTGTTAAAAATATAACAGGGCACAAGCTCACTATTATTTTGTTACATGTTGCTCTGTACTCGCTCTAGTATGACCCCAATACTTTCCACTCCAGCTGTTGACCTGGTTGAATATGTGACAGTAGCTCGAGATCCTCCTCGATAACCTGACCAATGACATTAACCCGTTCATCTGCAGGAAGATTTCGTAAGGCAATTTGAACTTCCCCTCGGTAGCGCCCATATAAGTCATTGTCCATTGTAATCATTCCCCGAAGCCGCTCCCCTGTATATTCAGGAGCTGCAGATTCATCATTCCTTGTATCCATTAAGCGCAGCACATCGCGGGCAAAATCGGGACGGATGCGATAAATTCCCCCTTGGAGAACGGAGGAATATATACGAAGTGGGAGGATGCGATCTGAATGAAATTTCATCAGCTTCGCTAAAAGTTCCTTACCTGATGCTGGATCTCCTATATACACATCATCTATTCCCACCTTCAACAGCTCAACTGCTGCTATAAAGGGATCTATATCACGATGGCTTTCCAGCGTTGGAAGCCCTTCAAAGATGGGGCCTCTTTTTTCCCCTACTCCTGGTATGAAGGCACATACTGGAATATTATATTGTTTAAATAAAGCGGTTTGCTTCTTGAAGAAGTTTTCATCTAAGCCAGTTTCACGGCGAGGATAAAAATTATGCCAAGCAATCAGCCTTTCACTCTCTAGTCCATTTGCAAGCAAACTTTTAAGCTCTATCCTTGAAATTGTACTTGCATTAAGGGCAATGTGGAATTGCTTTGACAGCTTAATAATCCTATGCGAATCAAAGTCGTCAAGTCGAATTCCTGCTATGCCAAGATCCCTCAATTGTTCTAAATTTGCTATTCCTAAATGGCTGGGGGTTTTCAGAGACACATCTGCATAAACCTCGACTCCATTAGCTTTGGCTGTTGCAAGCAGTTTTTTTACCTTGCTAGCAAGATGCCCCTGTTCCTCAGGAAGATGCAATGAGGTGAATGCCTTTTTAACTCCTTGCATACTTGCTTCTATTAATCGTTGTTCAGCGAGAGGATCATTTAAATAAAAGGAAATCCCAATCATTCGAATTCACTCGCCATTTCATCCTTGTATCCAAATAAAAATGTGAAAGCAAACCCTGCTGCATAAGCAATGATTAACCCGGCCAAGTATAGTAAAATCTGTTCGGCATGAACTAGAAAGGAAAGCGGTAATCCGGAAACGCCGACAGCAATGGTAGCAACTTTAAAATAAGCTTGAAATGCGCCGCCTATTCCTGCTCCAAGGCAAGCTGTCAAAAATGGCCTGCCAAGGGGAAGTGTCACCCCGAAAATCAACGGCTCCCCGATACCGAGCAAACCGGACGGCAAGGAACCGCCAATCGCTCGTTTTAAGCGTGTTTTTTTCGTTTTTAAATAGATGGCAAATGCTGCACCTACCTGGCCTGCTCCGCCCATTGCTAAAATCGGCAGCAGAGGATCATCCCCAATTGCATTTATTATTTCAAGATGAACAGGAGTTAACCCTTGGTGCAAGCCTGTTACAACTAACGGCAAAAATGCAGCTCCTAACACAAAGCCGGCTACAACTCCGCCCATATCCAAAACAGCGAGCAAGCCTTTTGTAATTCCATCTGAGATAATGCCCCCGATTGGCATGAACACGAGATAGGTGATAATTCCTGTTATTAATAAAGCTACTGTTGGAGTTATGATAATATCAAGGGACTGCGGCACAAAGCGGCGGACATGTTTTTCGACAATGGCAATGAAGATGGCTGCAAACAAAACACCAATTAATCCGCCCCGTCCAGGCAGCAGTTCTTCTCCAAAAAGAGTTATTCCAGCGACAGACGGATTAATGATTAAAATGCCGGCAACTCCCCCTAATGCAGGTGAACCGCCAAATTCCTTCGCTGCATTTATGCCGACTAAAATGCCTAGATAGGTAAATAAGCCGCCTCCGATCACTGTTAATATCAGCGCAAATTGCGACTCTGCCGCAAGCCAGCCGCCTTGTACAACAGCTTTCGTAATTCCTGTAATTAATCCTGATGCTACAAGGGCGGGGATTAGCGGAATGAAAATATTGGCGATTTTTCGTAAGAACAGTTTGACAGGAGTAGCGTTTTTCGCTTTTAACTCTGACTTTTTCTGTGCTGCTAGCTCTTCTAGATTTACTTCGCCTGATGAGGATAGAAGCTTTCCAAATGCTTCAGTAACCTTATTAACTTTCCCAGGTCCTATAATGATTTGCAGTGTCTCATCCTCAACCAGCCCTAATACACCAGCGATTTTTTTTATTGCTTCTTTATCTACAACAGCAAAATTAACAGGCGTTACACGCAGGCGAGTCATACAGTGTGTATAAGCTGCTATATTAGCAGGACCGCCCAGCTGTTCTAAGATTTTTTGCGCTAAAACATGATTTTCCCCGGACATTTTAGTTCCCCCTCTTTATTCTCATTTGAAACAACTAAAAATGAAACCGCTTTAATTTTCTCGTATAAGAAGACAGCCTTGTTGCCGTCTCAATATTATTCACTCGGTAGCGTAGTTGTGCTATTCTTCCTTGCCACCTGCTAAGTTAACCGCTTTTCTTACATAACCGCCCGCTGTGCCGAGAAGTTCCTTCGCTTCTTTGTATTCTTTATTCGTTTTTAGCATCACAATTGCCGTTTTCACTTCGTTTTGGGCGTTTTCCAGTGCCTCTTTAGCATGATCATAGCTTGCCCCTGTAGTTTTACAGATGATGTTAATTGCTCTTTCTTTTAATTTATAATTGCTCACATGCACATCTACCATTAAGTTTTCATAGGCTTTCCCAAGCTGAATCATTGTAGCTGTTGAAATCATATTCAATATCATCTTTTGTGCGGTTGCTGCTTTTAGTCTTGTCGAACCAGTGAGCACTTCCGGCCCTACGACCACTTCTATACTGTGGTCAGCAGCCTCGCTGATAACGGACTGATTATTGCATGAGAGCGCGATTGCTTTCGCTCCAACACTTCGCGCAAACAAGAGCGCACCTGTTACATATGGAGTACGTCCGCTCGCAGCAATTCCAATCACTGTATCATAGGCTGTTAAGCTAATATCTTTTAAATCTTGTGCTCCAAGCTCCTCTTTGTCCTCTGCTCCTTCAACAGCAGTGACAAATGCCTTTTCCCCTCCGGCTATTATCCCTTGAACTAACCCTGGGGCAGTACTGAAAGTCGGCGGGCATTCGACTGCATCCAAAACACCAAGTCGACCACTTGTGCCGGCCCCAATATAAATAAGGCGGCCGCCATTCTTAATAGACTCACAGGCAAATTGAACAGCCTTTTCAACATCTGGAAGCACTTGCTGTACTGCGAGGGCAACCTTTTGATCCTCTTCGTTCATAAGCTTCAAGATATCTATCGTCTTTGCTGTGTCTATATGCATTGTTTGATCATTTCGAGATTCTGTAGTTAGTAACTTGAGCTTCTGATCCATACGTTAGTCCTCCATTCTTGGTTACCATTTTATTATAGGATTATTGAAACTTAATTTCAATAATTAATTTATTTTTATAAAACATTAGTTCAATTTATGTCATAAAAAAAAGAAACTAGCATAGATGGCTAGTTTCTTATGTTCATTTGGAAAGTACCGTACAGCTAAATGAAGCATATGTTCGATTTTTATCGCACTTAAACGAAGAGATGAAGATTCTAAATTTTCATACTATTATTATAAAATAAATCAAAATATAAGTCTATATTTAATTTTTTTATTATTTTAGGATAAATATACCGGCCGGAAACTAAATAAAAGGAAAAGGTAATGAAATGAACATAACTGTATGGAATGCCAATTTAAAAATACGGCTTTTTGGAGAAGCTCTTTTCAACTTATTGTACTGGATGTATTTTCCCTTTATCGCTGTTTACTTCAGCAGCGCACTTGGCAGTCAGTTAGCAGGGTTGCTTATGACAGTTCCTCCCCTTACAGCAATTGCATTCAGCATGATTGGCGGTGATTTAGCCGACCGTTTTGGGAGAAAGCCTATAATGCTTACAGGGTGCTGCTTAAAAGCGCTCATGTTTGCTGTTTTTGCCTTATCCTCCTCCCACTGGCTAGACTATCTTTGTTTTATTGGCATCGGAATCGGCGGGGCAATTTATAGTCCTGCAAGTGATGCCATGGTAGCGGATTTGACTACACAGAAGAATAGGCGTCAAGTATTTGCTGTCTTTATCACAGCTAACAATATTGGAGCTGTATTAGGACCTGCAATCGGGGCAACCCTTTTTTTCCAGTACAGAACAGAATTACTATGGGCCTGTATGCTCATTATGGCCATCTACAGTGTTGCCATCTTTTATGCCATAAAAGAAACTGTGCCGGCAGCTGCAAATAGTCATCAAGGTTCTCGAGGTATTTGGAATACATTCCTTAACCAGTGGAAAGCATACAGGACCTTACTCTCTGACAAAGTATTTGTGCTTTATATTGCAGCAGGAGTTTTTGCGATTATAGCTATTATGCAGCTTGATCTTTATTTAGCAATTTATGTGACAGAGTTTGTGCACCTCCAAACGGTGTTGTCAGTCAATGACTGGTCCTTTACACTGTCTGGCACAGAAGCCTTCGGCTGGATGCTCGGCTTAAACGGGCTGATGTTTGTCCTCTTTGTTCTTCCATCTGCCAAATGGCTTAAAGATTGGAAAGACCGCGATATTTTTATGCTTTCCTCTTTTTTAGCAGGCATTGGAATGTTCGCCGTCGGGCTGACAACAAATATTTGGCTTTTAATGCTGTTTACCGTTATCTTTACCTTCGGAGAAATTATTCGCTCTCCTGTGATGAATAATTTTGTGAGTGAATATGCACCCCAAGAATCGCGCGGCTTATATATGGGAGCCTCTAAATTGCAATTTACCATTGGCAGGTTCTTAGCTCCCTTTGCTGTAATTGTTGCAGACTGGATGATGCCTATCCTTGTGTTCGGTTTAATCTTTCTCTCAGCACTTGTTAGTGTGTTCCTTTACTTCTATGTATTCAAGCTCATATCGAAAAAGCTGCCCGCTTAAAGCAACAAAAAGGGAGGCATATCCATGCCTCCCTTAAAAATTACCTATTAAACTAGTTCAGGCAGCTCCATTTCCAGCACAGCTGCTGTGTGAACATGGCGGAAATATTTACTGTTTCCTCTGCTGTCTCCTTGCAAATATCCATAAAAGAATCCTGATACCCATGCTGCATAATTGAAGCTAAGCTGGTCTGCTCTGCTGAAATTCTTCACCAGCTTCCACCACTGCTCCATTAATTGCATCACGTCAGGAGAATGTGTTTTTCGAAGGATTACACTGCTTTCAATCAAGCCGTTATGTTTAGGGTAATACTCCTCTTTATATTTCGCCAGCTGATCCCTGATAATTTCTTCATTGTCGCACCCTTGCTTTATACACTCGTTCGCTTCCTCATAAATGCAGTCACTTAGTGGATGCTTAAAGGTATACAGCGGTCTGTCGCCTAGCAGAAAGTACTGCTCAATCAGCTCATCGATATCTCCAGTTATCTCCATACTCCCATCTACCCAAATACTGAATTCATATTCAGGCAAAAAGAAATGCGGCATGATTTTAACCTGCCGGCACTGCCTTTCAATATCCAAGTCGCTTGGAGGAAGAGGCCTTATTTGCCATGTAGATGAAATAAGTGCTGGATCATCTGTAAAGCATATATAGTCACACTGATTAGATTTAATTGCCGGCTCCTTTAATTCGTCATCGCCTTTCGTTATCGCTGTATAGATTACCACCCTTTTTTTCATTTGCCTTCTCCTTCCCTTTCTACTAAAAACAACGAAAAATTTCTCAATATTCAATTAATCACTTATTATAGCATAATTGATTTTTTTGCACTATTATGTAGCCTTTTTATTCCAGAATCTTTTTTTCATACTGATTCTAGTAATTAACCGTTTATTCACAGAGCGAAACTTCTTTTTTATTTTTCAAATTCCTCCAGTTTTTCACCCCTTACAAGTATTTATTCAAGAAGAAGGAACTCCATGCATGGACAATCGCCTTAAGGAAAAAAGAGGAAAAATTACACCTCTATATTTTAATTTAACTCTGTCGATATATGTATTAGCTTCAGGAATTTATCTTACTTAAAAGGAGAATATACATTGAAACTGCTTAAGAACTTATCTATTACAAAGAAGCTGTTCATTATCATCTTAGTAAGTGCTCTTGCACTCGGATCAGTCGGCTTTTTAGGATTAAATTATATCCGTGTCATGGCAAAGGACACAGAGATTATGTACAAGGAGAATTTACTGCCAGTAACAGACATGCTGCAGATCAGGATAAATACAAGGGCGAGCAGCGCATATACATTAGAATTGCTGCTGACGACTGACGAAAGCAAAAATAAAGAATTGCACGAGGAAATTACTTCTGCTTGGGAAGAAATTGATGCACTTGTTGCGGAAATTGAGAGCGGAAACTTAATGTCTGATGAACAAAAACTGCTCGAGCAGTTTAAAGAACAAATCACTGCATTATCTGCCGCAAGAGATAAGGTTGTCGAATTGGCCCTTGCCAACAAAAATGAAGAAGGCTATGACCTTTACTTAAAAGAAGTAGAACCAAACAGAGCGAAGGTTAATAATACGCTTAAAGAACTTGCAAACACAAAAACACAGTATGCAGAAAATATTTACAGCAAAAGCAAAGATAGCTTAAAAACAGTTACGATTTTTGTTGCTGCAGTCATCATTGTCGGCTTACTGCTGCTAATCGGATTAAGTATTCTGATTGGACGAATGATTATCAATCCTGTGAAGGAAGTAAAAGAGCTTCTTTCTCTTGCTGAAAACGGAGATTTCACAGTAAAAGGCAGTTATCAATCACGTGATGAGATTGGTCAGCTGTCAGAGTCCTTTAATCATATGACATCAAAGCTGCAATCTGTATTCAGCACTGTATATGATTCTTCTCAGCAGGTTGCAGCCGCTTCAGAGGAATTAAGTGCTAGCGCGGAGGAAAACAGCAAAGCAAGCGAGCATATAACTCTTACTGTACAAGAGCTTTCCGCTGGAACAGACAAACAAGTAGATAAGGTGGAAGACAGTGCACATATTATCAGTGACATAACAGCTTATACGAAAACAATTGCTGATAACACGGAAAAAATAACAAAAGATGTTCTGCACGCATCTCAAGTGTCTACTGAAGGAAACGAAGCAATTGCAGAAGTTAACACACAAATGAATTCTATTTATGCAAATGTTAACAGCTTATCAGAAGCTGTCAGAAGCTTGAAGGAACGTTCAAATGAAATTGGAGAAATCACAAATGTTATCACTGGCATTTCAGCGCAAACAAATCTGTTGGCATTAAACGCTGCCATTGAGGCGGCTAGAGCTGGTGAGCACGGCAAAGGCTTCGCTGTTGTCGCAGATGAAGTCAGAAAGCTTGCAGAGGAATCAACTAATTCAACAGAACAAATTTCAAAATTGATTCAATTAATTCAAAAGGATACTGAGCATACATTGGAAACAATGGAAAGAGCATCTCACGAGGTTCATTCAGGACTGAATGTTGTTCATTCTGCCGGCACCTCTTTCCAAAAAATCGAAACTGCCGTAAATAGTGTTGTATCCCAAATTGAAGATATATCAGAAGCCTTGAATAAGCTTGCAAAAGGAACCGAAACTGTCCATGCATCGATATTTGATGTAAGTGGTGTCGCGAAAGATTCAGCTGCCATCACCCAAAATATCTCTGCTGCTACACAGGAACAGCTTGCTTCTATGGAAGAAATCACTTCTTCGTCCCAGGCACTTGCTCTTTTAGCAGATGATCTGCAAACAATCATTAAGCAGTTTAAAATATAAAAAACATGTCCCGAGCTTATTGCTTCGGGACATGTTTTTTATTTTCATGGTCAAGCAGCCATTCCTTCCTCCATAACCCACCTGCATATCCGGTTAAACTTCCGTTGCTGCCGATAATCCGGTGACAAGGGATAACAATACATAGCTTATTTCTGCCATTTGCACTGCCGACAGCCCTGATTGCTTTTTCATTGCCGATACTGACGGCAATTTCTTTATAGGAACCCGTATTTCCGTAGGAAATGTCCATTAATGCTGTCCACACATTTTTTTGAAAATTAGTTCCCTCTATAATGTAGGGAAAACTAAATGTTTCAAGCTCGCCATTAAAATACTGATCAAGCTGCTCATAGCAGTCTGTTAATGGTTTCGGTATGTCCTCTGTCAGCGGATATTGCAAGCTGTCTCTTTCTGTAAACAAAACAGAATATACTCCAGCCTTTGTACCTGTTATTTCGATAAGGCCGATTGGCGATTGATAGTCGATAATAAACCTTTCATTCATATAATTGCCTCCCAACAACTATTCTAGGAATTATTTTTTAAATCATGAAGTAAGTTTGGGATCTCACCTAAATCCGTCACTGTATAATCAGCAATTCCCCCGCTCCACTGCGCATTTTCTTTCCATACACTCACCATGCCAACATGACTAGCTGCAGCAATATCATTTTGCGGATGATCACCGACGAATATACTTTGATTAGGAACTGTATCCATTCTTTGCAGTGCACGCAAAAAAATGGCAGGATCAGGTTTTCTTACACCTTCCCATTCTGATATCAATATAGCATCAAAATAGCCTCTTATACGTAATGCCTCTATATTTCCCATTTGGAACTTACCAAATCCGTTTGTAATTATTCCAAGTCTATACCCTGCTGCTGCCAGCTCTTCCAGCATTTCTTTTACATTAGGAAAAGGAACACAGCTGTAGGAAAACTCATCTAAATAGTCTTGCAGCAGTTCCTGTGAGGTAATGCCAGTCAGGCAAAATTCTTCAACAAGCTGCCTGTATACTTTATCTTTCCACACATACCCTTTCGCATCCAATACGATGAATCTATTAATATACGTATCTTTCGGTATATGTCCTGTCCACTTTTTCAATCTTTCATATTGCCGGTCAGCAAAGCGAAGGACTGATTCGTCTCTATTCAATAAAGTTCCGTCTAAATCAAACAAAACAGCTTTTATCATGAAGCATTTAGCTCCTTCCTTTTCTTCCATTATAGACTACTGCTTTATCCTATTGTAAAACAATAAAAAACTGGCTGAATTAATTTCAACCAGTTTTTTTGTATTAACTATTACTTCCACACGTCTTTAGAAATTTCCACAACATGGCGCAGCTTGTCCCATTGCTGCTCTTCTGTAAGCAGGTTGCCTTCCTCTGTTGAAGCAAAGCCGCACTGCGGGCTTAAAGCTAATTGATTTAAGTCAACATATTGAGACGCTTCCTCAATTCGGCGCTTAATGACATCCTTGCTTTCTAGTTCGCCAAATTTAGATGTAATCAATCCTAATACAATGTTTAAGTCAGGTCTGTTCACATAGCGAAGCGGTTCAAATCCTCCAGAACGGTCATTGTCGTATTCAAGGAAGAATCCATCGATATTCAGATGGCCGAACAATTTTTCTGCAACCGGCTCATAGCCTCCAGAAGAAATCCATGTGGAACGGAAATTCCCGCGGCAAATATGCATAGTCACTTTAAAATCATCTGGACGGTCAGAAACTGCTGCATTTAATGTTTCTAAATATTTTCTGCTTAAATAGTCAGGATCCAATCCTTTTGCGCGAAGCTGTTCCTTCTGTTCTTCTGAGCATAGATAAGCCCATGATGTATCATCAAGCTGTATGTAACGGCAGCCGGCATCATAAAATGCTTGCAGTCCTTTTTTATAAGTTTGCGCAAGATCTGCAAAAAACTCATCCTGGTCCGGATAGACAGCACTGTCCACCTCACCGCGGAAATGCAGCATGCTTGGACTTGGGACTGTCATTTTTGCTGTATGATCACCTGCTGCTTGCTGCAAGAATTTAAAATCCTCCAAAAATGGATGTTTGTCAAACCCAAGCTTGCTAGTAACTTTAATAGAACGTGATTTTGTTTGTTTCTGTTTAAATTGAATGCCTGATCCTGCTTGATAGCCTGTCACGCCTTGAAGGTCCTCAAGGAAATCGAAATGCCACCATGCTCTGCGGAATTCACCGTCTGTTACAGCTTGCAAGCCAACTTCCTTTTGCTTTTCCACAATTCTTGCAATCTCTGTATCTTCTATTTCTCTTAATTGCTCAGCTGTAATTTCATCAGCAGCTCTTTGGAGACGAGCCTGCTTGATTGCCTCCGATCTAAGTAAGCTTCCTACTTGATCTGCACGAAATGGTGCTTTTTTCTGTGTTGATTTATCAATCGTTTGCATGTACTTTCCCTCTTTTCCCTTTGTCCTCATTATTGTCTGTATATTAGCATAATTAAAAGGGTATAGAGTAACTGATAAAAGTAATCGTCCGTTATAACTAAAAGCTATATCACTTATTCGCATAAAAATCTACGAATGTTTTAAGCTCCTCTAAATAAAGATTAGCAATCCGGCTAAGTCTCGTTTTTTTATGAACAATCCATCCGACAGAAATTGTTTCCTCCTCAGCAAGGGGAACCGATACAATATCAGATCCATTTAAATCAGAGCTTAATATACCAGTAGAAATCGTATATCCGTTTAAGCCAATCAGCAAGTTAAACAATGTCGCTCTGTCACTCACCTGTATCGATTTCTTTCTTGGAATCGTGCTGAATATTTCCTCCGCATAATAAAAGGAATTGAACTCTCCCTGTTCAAAGGACAGACGAGGAAATGCTTCTAAATCCCCGAGCGTTACAGATGACTTTTTCGCAAGAGGATTTTGGGCACTCACAAAAATATGGGGCCCTGCCTCAAAAAGAGAATGGAAATCAAGCCCTTCCTGTTCTAGCATTTGCAGCATGACCTTTTCATTAAAGGAGCTTACATACAGAATGCCAATTTCACTGCGGAAGTTTTTAACATCCTCAATAATTTCATATGTCCGCGTTTCTCTCAACGTAAATTGATATTCATCTGCACCATGTTTTTTAATCATTTCGACAAATGCATTGACAGCAAATGCATAATGCTGTGTGGAAACAGAGAACAGCTGCTGAGAAGGTGCGCTGTTAAAATATCTGCGCTCTAACAGCTCCGACTGCTCCACTACTTGACGGGCATAACCGAGAAACTCAGCCCCGTTTTTTGATAAGGTTATTCCTTTTGAGGTCCGCAGAAAAATCTCAAAACCGAGCTCCTTTTCCAGCTCCTTAACTGCCTTTGACAAACTCGGCTGTGACATGTATAAACGTCTTGCCGCTTCATTTATTGAACCGCACAGTACAATTTCCACCACATATTTCAATTGCTGGAGTGTCATGAAAAGTTCCTCCCTTTATGTCTTATCTAGAATTCTTTTTATACCATAACCAAGGCAAAAAGCATGCCAACGTCAGGCTCCATTTCCCGCGGTCCCCTTAAGTCCTTAAGCACTCGATCCTCCCTTGACTAATTTCTTAGAAATTAATTTTATACATAATATCATATTTTTATTGCTAGTATAAGAGGATTAAGATACTATCATATAGGGATTGGAAGTATATTAGAAAATAATAACTATTTTTCCCAATAAATACGCTAATTCTAATGTAACATTCAAAGGAGAATCTTTATGAAGTCAATCATGAAAGCTGCTATAGCAGCAGGTCTGCTTTTTACCTTCACACTTAGTACGGTTAACGAGGCAGAAGCTGCCACAAAAGTAGTTACCTATAAAAACTGCACAGAGCTCAACAAAAAATACAAGGGCGGAGTGGCCCGTGCTGCCAATGTGAAAAATAAAGGCGGGAAAACAAAATACAAGCCATACGTTTCTAAAGCTCTTTATGATGCCAACAAAAAAAGCGACAGAGATAAAGATTTGATTGCTTGCGAACGTTAAATGATAAAAACCAGAACTCTTTCGAATTGTTCTGGTTTTTTCCTGTGATCGCTTAAAGAGACTGTAAAAATCACGTTTCTAATAACATAACCTTTTCATTCCTTAATTGGTAAAATCATCTTTCCGTTTATATCTTTGTATGAGGGGAAAAGGATGAACATAGATGTTTATTCGATTTTTCAAGGAGGGAATAAAAATGGCAAAAAGTATTGTAGCTGTTTACGAGACTCCAGAAGAGACCATTAACGCAATTGAAAGACTGACGAATAAAGGATATGTTGCAGAGGATTTTTCTGTCGTGACGAACAGAACAGATACTGATTATTTGGAAGCTAATACTGACGCAAGCATTGCATCTGGTGATACAAATGAATCCGCTGGTTTTTTTGAGAAATTGAAAAGCTATTTTACAATGGAAGACCTTGGTTTCGGCACAAATGAAAATACGAAAGCAGCAAACTTGGATATTCCGGCAGCAGAGCTTGATCAATTTTCCACTGAACTGGAACAAGGAAAATTCTTGCTGGCAGTTGAAAAAGAGGCAAAAGAGTTTAATGCTAATATCTCTACCGACTATCCAGAAATGCCCCCATTAAATGGGAAAGAACAGGGGATGAATATTTCCCTTGGACCTAATGAAGACTATGAACGTAGAAATCCCGTATTTCAAGATACACCAGATACACCGATTTTAGAAAGGCGCGGCGAAGGAACTACAAACAGGGATGCGGCGGATGAAGTTATTCTTGATAAACGTTCCTTCCCCCGCAATGAACACTTAACAAAAGAATAACGAAGGCGCCGGATTTGACAAAACAAATCCGGCGCTTTTTTAGATATTTTCTTGCTTTAATCCATCAATGATGTTTTCCTTTTTAACCTTACTAGTAGAGTACATCATGGCAGAAGCTACAATGACAAAAATAGCAACAATTGAATAGAGAATACTCAACCATGGCAAAGCAAAGCCGTACTCGAATGTCTGTCTGATAGACATATATAAAAGCACCATAACACCAATACTGATTGGCAGACCGTAAAGCAATGCTTTCATCCCATAAAACATGCTTTCATATTGCAGCATTTTGTTAAAGCCTTTCGGTGTCATTCCGACAGACCGAAGCATGGCAAATTCCCGTTTTCTTAAATTTATGCTTGTGCTGATAGTATTAAAGATATTCGCTACTGAAATAAGCGAGATGAGGATGATAAAACCGTACGTGAAAACAGATATAAACAACAGCAACTGTTCGTTCTTCTCCTTGTTTTGGAAAACATTATAAACATACATATCTGCTTGTATAATGTCCTCTAGTTCTTTCTGTGTTGCAAGTGGATCAGAGCTGTTCAAATAAAGTGATGTCTCGATAAAATCCTTCATCTGCTCGTTCTTTGAGAGATCGGTTAACGTCTTGTCTGAGACGATAATATCAATGCCGCCTACTCCTGTTGTATGAATACCACGGGGGAGCTTATTCGTCATACCAGCAATCTGTACCTCACTAACTTTTGATTCTTCCTCCCCGTCGTTATAGTACAACTCCAGATTTTCTCCTTCTTTTGCATGAACCGTTTTCGTTTCTACAAACTTTCCAGTATCAGGGTTTTGATAAGTAATTTGATTTACTAGAATTCCCGTATAGGAATCTTCTGCTTGAAGCTTTTCTAAGGAAACACCAGCTTCCTTTGCATAACTTTGGAAGCTTTTATCATCAAGACTGACAAGATGGACGGCATAAGCTAACTTTCCGTCTGTAAGAAGACTCTTGTCCTCTTTTACCATTTCCTTCAGTTCAGCTGCAATTTTGGATTCATCAATCCTCGTGCTTAAAGCATACAGCTCTCTTGTAATTGTACTGTCTGTGACATACGCAAGCTTCGTTAAGGGCAGATAATCACTCGGTTCCTTTTGTAGCGAACTAAATACTTGAATGTCAAAATTAACATTTTCCTGTGACATCTGAACTGATTTTTTTATATTTGATGTAAAAAACGACACAGACAAAAACAGTACAATACTGATTATTAATGAAAAGACAGTGGCATGATATCTGCGTTTATGCCGCTTTAAATTCTTCAGGCCTATTTCTCCTTCTATTCCAAACAACCTTCTAATGAGCCTGGATGTTTTCACTGCTTTACCTGTTAGCTTCACATCCTGTGTTTGGCGAATCGCATCAATAGCAGAAATCTTAGAGGCCCTGCGAGCAGGCAAATAGACTGATATAAAAATAGTAAACGCAGACAGTGCTACAGCTGCTAATATAGAATAAGGTGTAACGACCAGCTTCAATTTCACTGTAACGTTTAAAGCCCCTTCAATGAACGAATTTAGGAATAGGAATGTTGCACCTATACCAGCAATTCCCGCCAGAATCCCAATTGGGATACTGATTGCTCCTATCACTGCACCTTCAAAAAACACAGCATTTCTTTTTTGTTTTTTTGTTGCTCCCACACTTGAAAGCATCCCTAAGTGCCTTGCCCGCTCTGACACGCTGATTGCGAATGCATTATAGATTAATGCAACAGAACCAATAATAATAACAGCAATGATGACGGCAGCTGTACCAAAAAATGTTGTTCGTAAGCTGTCATTATCTGTTATACCATAGTAGCGCAGCAATTCTTCATTATAGGTGATTTTGTCTATATTTAACCTTTTCGCAAGTGCCTCTGCATCATCGAAAAGAGAGCTTGTTACTTTATTTAAAACGATAACTGCATTTGCTTTATCATTTTTGGCAAGTGAAGTAAAATCGATATAACTTATCGCAGTATAGCCTGGCTCCCATGTATACGCCCAGGTCGGGTCTTCCATGATGCCAACAACCGTAAAGGACTTTTCAGTAGTATTTATTACACCTTCCGTCCGCTTTCCCTGCTCATCCATAAGAATGCTAAACTGCTGTGTCAACTCCTTGGCGCCTTGCTCATTCCCGATTTCAGCTCTTTGGCCAATGTCTGCTGTAAGTTTGTCTCCAATTTTATAGGATAATTCCGCCTTATCTGTCATACTCTTTGAAAGGATAATTTCATTAGGATTTTCAGGAAGGCGCCCTTCACTAAGTTTTATATGAAAAGCTTTAAAACCGGCTTCATTAAATGCCTTATAAAAAATATATGGCTTGTATGCGTTTGCGGGGTTTTTTATTTCCGAGTATCCTAAATCCTTTGAAAGGAAAAGCTTGTTCGTAGTGTCATCCTTTTCTATTTCCGTTATTTGGGTCTGATTAACATCCTCATATTTCAAATGCCATTCCCCGTCCTGAGAAATGGACTGGCGGATAATCAAGTCGAGAAAGGAAACACCAAGTGTTGCGACCGCCATTATCATTGCCGTGGAAATAATGACACCAATAAGAGTAACAATCGTACGCCGCTTATTCTCCTTTAAATGTCTTATTGTAAGCTTTTGAATAATATTCACGGACGAATCACCTCATCCTTGGCGACCTTTCCATCTTCAATCGCAATGACTCTGTCTGCCTGCAAGGCAATCCTTTCATCGTGAGTAATGACAATCAAGGTTTGATTAAACGTTTTATTGAACATCTTCAATAATTCCATTATTTCCTTGCTGTTTGTGCTGTCCAGATTTCCTGTAGGCTCATCTGCCAGTACAATAGCTGGATTACTGATAAGAGCACGACCGATGGAAACACGCTGCTGCTGACCTCCTGATAACTGGTTTGGCAGGTGCTTGAGGCGGTCCTTAAGGCCAAGAACCCGGATGATATCCTCCAATTTATTGTCGTCCACTTGATGCTCATCCAGCAATAAGGGCAATGTAATGTTTTCTTCAACAGTCAAAATCGGAATCAGATTATAGAATTGATAGATAAGACCAATTTGCCTTCTTCTGAAAATCGCCAAGTTCGTTTCGTTTAATCCATATATATCGGTTCCATCAACTAATACTCTTCCGCTTGTTGGTCTGTCTACGCCGCCAAGGAGATGAAGCAATGTTGATTTACCTGAACCAGATGGGCCAATTATTACAACGAATTCTCCCTTTTTTACAGTAAAAGACACATCATCAAGCGCCTTCACCTCCGTATCTCCTTTTCCGTACACTTTAGACAGATTTTCTATTTTTAAGATTTCCATATTCAGTACCCCTTTCATATGTTGATTTATTGCTAGTTTATCTGCCTAAAATGACATAGCGGTGACTAGGAAAGTGACAATTTAGTCACTTAACGCTTTTTGTGGATTGCTTATAAAATTTAATAGTAAATGTTGTGCCCTTGCCTTCTTTACTTGATACCTCTATATCTCCGTTTTGCGCGGAAATGATACTGTATGACATGGCAAGACCAATCCCAACACTATCTTCGCCGGCATTAGCTCCTCTATAAAAACGCTTAAATATGTAGGGAAGATCCTTTTTTGGTATGCCCTTCCCATTATCATATATGGATATTTCAGTAAACAGAGCATTCTCCATAAAGGAAATAGCAATTTCCCCGCCTTCTGCCGTATGTTCAACCCCGTTTTTCAAGATATTTAGAAGTGCTTCTGCCGTCCAATTTAAATCTCCCTGAAAGCTCACATCCTTTTTGCCTGAAAGCTTTAATGTCTGCTGATTAATATCCATAGGAATCAGAACAGCTTCAGCAGCTTTCTCAAGCATTTGTACAACAGATACCTTTTCTTGCTTAAAGGAAATAGAACCGGCGTCTATTTTGGACAGCTTCAATAAAGAGGATACGAGCCAGTCAATCCGCTCAAGCTGAATACGAATATTTCTTGTAAACTCATTTCGTTTTTCCTCGTCTAAGTTTTTACTGCTTAATAAATCTGCCATAACCATCATCGAGGTTAATGGTGTCTTTAATTGATGGGAAATATCCGAAATGGCATCTGTCAATGTTGACTTATCTTTTTTTAAGGAAGAGCCTTGCTGGGAGAGCATTAATGTGACTTTATATATCTCACTTTTTAAAATGCTCAGCTCTCCTTCATGATTATCTCTTATGTCAAACTGGTAGTCTCCATTCGTTATTCTACGCAAATAGCTACTTAGACGGGCGATTTCCCGGTAGCGCCAATAGGTAAACACAGCCTGGACACTTATGAAAAGCAGACTAACTGCAAATACATAAATCGCGGCAGCTCGAGAAATAAACAAATAGAAAAATATAGTAGACATCAGAGCTATGGCAGAAAGGATCAGTAAGTTAATAAGCAATTCTCGGTTGCGAAGCATTTAATCACCAACCTTGTATCCTAAGCCTCGAACTGTTTTAATAAGTTCCGGCTTTTGTGGATCATCCTCTAGCTTTTCTCTCAGTCTTTTAATATAGACCGTCAATGTGTTGTCATTGACAAAGTCCCCGGCTACATCCCAAATCCTTTCAAGCAGCTGAGATCTTGTCAGCACTTGGCCGGCATGATTAGCCAATATTAGGAGTAACCGGTATTCTAACGCAGTCACTAATACTTCTTCCCCACTTTTGTATACCTTGCCTTCCAATGTATTAATAGAAATAGGATTAATATCAATAACAGGCCTTGTTTGTGCATGCTTGTTATATCTGCGTAACACCGATTTAATTCTAGAAAGTAATTCACGAACGCGAAAAGGCTTTGTTATGTAATCATCTGCTCCCATATCCAGTCCCATAACTACATTCACTTCATCATCTAATGCTGTTAAAAAAATAACAGGCTTGTCACAGCGCTGTTTTACGAATTCACATAGTTCATAGCCGCTGCCATCTGGCAATGACAAATCAAAGATACATAAATCTATTTGGTCCAGACCATCTTGCATTGTTTGTTTGGCCGTTTCTGCAGTATGACAAACAATTGTTTCGTAATTGTCTTGATTTAAACTGTATTCAAGGCCAACTGCGATTGTTCTATCATCTTCCACTAATAAAATTTTCAATTTATACACATCCCTTGCCAAAATACGCCATAACCTCCTATTATCTTAGTTGATGCTGACAGTTTTAGTCAAAGAAGACTATTAGGAGGAAATATTCACATAACTGGTTGCATTGACACATCCAGTACCCTACAATACTTTATAGAGGCAGTTTTTTTGAAAACGCTGCACATACTACTAATAATGAACTGTTATAGGAGGAAACCGAGTTGCCAAATACATATAAAGGATCTAAGTTAAAAGTATTCTCCTTAAACGCCAATCCAGAGCTAGCACAAGAAATTGTCGAAAATTTGGGAACAGAGCTTGGAAAATGTTCTGTTAAAAAATTCAGTGATGGAGAAATTCAAATCAATATAGAAGAAAGCGTGCGCGGCTGTGATGTATTTGTTATTCAACCGACAAGCGACCCTGTAAACCAAAGTATTATGGAGCTGCTTATTATGATTGACGCCCTTAAACGGGCTTCTGTCAAATGCATCAATGTTGTTATGCCATATTATGCGTATGCACGCCAAGACAGAAAAGCTCAGCCGAGGGAACCAATCACTGCGAAGCTGATTGCAAACCTCATCCAGAAATCGGGAGCTGACCGCGTCATTACAATGGACCTCCATGCACCGCAAACACAAGGCTTCTTTAATATTCCAGTTGACCAGCTTGTCGCAATGCCGATATTGGCGCAATACTTACTAACAAAAGAGTTTGCTAATGATGTCGTTGTTGTTGCACCAGATCATGGAAGCACGACTAGAGCACGGGAATTGGCAGACCGCCTGAAAGCTCCAATTGCTATCATTGATAAACGGGGCCCTAGGGATTTTGGAGAATCTCGTGAAGTTAATATCGTTGGAAACATTGAAGGAAAAACAGCGATTATCGTCGATGACATTATCGACACAGCATACAGAATCACAACCGCTACAAAAGCACTCCTTGATAATGGTGCAAAGGAAGTCTACGCATGCTGCACACATCCTGTGCTGTCAGAGCGGGCAATCGAAAACATTACAGAGTCACATCTGAAAGAATTGATTGTTACAAACAGCATTCCGCTGTCAGAAGAGAAAAAAATCAGCAAAATCACACAGCTGACAATCGCTCCGTTATTAAGCGACGCTATTTCTCGGGTTTACGAGCAAAAGCCTGTCAGCGTGCTTTTTAAATAAGTTCAAAAAAAGAGATGTTTGGGAGTATTCCCCCTACATCTCTTTTTTATTTCCCGGCATAGCCTTTTTGCAGTGCAATCAGCTCACTCGCTAAGCTCTTTATTCTAGCTGACACTTCGCTACTAGCCAATTCATTATCCTGATTGAAATCATCATTATGAACAAACACATTCGTTGTCGGGATAAGTCCCTTTAAGTAGCTGAGAATGGGTTTTAGCTGATGTTCTGCCACTAAGAAATGCTTATCCGTACCGCCAGTCATAACAATACCTGTTACCTTTCCTTTAAAAGCATCAACAGGCAAATGATCAAACAGATTCTTTAAAGCACCTGGTATAGATGCCTGATAAATAGGGCTGCCAATAACTAAAGCATCTGCAGACAATACAGTCTTCACTACTTTTATCGTGTCGTCCTTGTAATAGCTAAGCGGAGTTCCCTTTACAAATTCAACCTCAAATTCCTTAAGGTCTATCAGCTCTGTTTCTATGCTTGGGTCAGCAGATTTTGCTGCTGCTAGCACTTCATAGACTGCTTTTGCTGTTTTGGTTCCGACAAGAGAACCGGAGATACCGACAAGCTTCATCTTGATTGCCTCCCTTTTATTTTTGAAAAAAGATGCCCTCACTAAAAAGGACATCTCACAATTCAAGCTTATTTTTTAAAGCTTGCGTATTTTTCTGCAACAGCATCCCAATTAATAATTTCAAAGAAGCTGGAAATATAATCAGGTCTTCTGTTTTGATAGTTCAAGTAGTAAGCATGCTCCCAAACATCCAAGCCTAGGATTGCATTGTTGCCTTCCATAATTGGGTTATCTTGGTTTGGAGTGCTAGTAACTGCAAGCTTTCCTTCTTCATTAACAACAAGCCATGCCCAGCCTGAACCAAAGCGAGTAGTCGCACTTTGAGCGAACGCTTTTTTGAACTCATCGAAGCTTCCAAACGCTTCTGTAATTGCTTCAGCCAATTCCCCTAAAGGCGCATTTCCTTCTTTTGCTGGTGCGATTACTTCCCAGAACAAAGTATGGTTAAGATGGCCGCCTCCGTTATTTCTTACAGCAGTTCTAATTTCCTCTGGCACTGAATCTAAATTACTTAACAATTCTTCTAGAGATTTTTCTTGTAAATCAGCTTTTCCTTCTAAAGCAGCATTTAAGTTATTCACATATGTTTGGTGATGCTTGCCGTGATGGATCTCCATTGTACTTTTGTCGATTTGAGGCTCTAATGCAGAAAAATCATAGTTTAATGCTGGCAGTTCATATTTTGACATTTTGTAATCCCCCTAAATATGTAGTATTTATACTTATTAGTATAAAAAGTATAGTTAAAGAATAACCTATCAACCACAAAATTGCAATTGATTTTTTCCACTTTTTTCACCTTATCTGCCCATTCTATGCTGTTAATCATAAAAATGTTAACATTTTATACTTTATGGTATAATTAATAAAATCGGCTGCTTTGCTTGTCGTTCACAAGGAAGGATTACTCCAACTGGTTAATGGAGGTTATATAGATGGACACAAAACAAAAAAATACGAAAGACAAAATACTTCATCTTCTAAAAAAAGAAGGCTCACTCACTGTTAGTGACTTAACTAAGCGCCTTGAAATTACCCATATGGCTGTTCGCAAGCATCTTACTATCATGGAAAAGGATGGTATGATTCAAACGAAGGAATTCAAGCAATCCATGGGAAGACCGATGCAATTATACTCTCTAACAGAAAAGGCTGAAATGCATTTCCCGAAAAATTATGAAGGAATCAGCATTGGTTTTTTGCGGGATATCGAGGAGCTGTATGGCGATGGCTCCGTTCAGCGCTTATTTGAGAAAAGAGAGGCTCGGCTTATTCACGAATATGCTGTCAGAATGGACAGTAAGGATTCACTTCAAAAGATGAAGGAAATCACAAAAATCCAAAATGAAAAAGGCTATATGGCAGAGTTAAACCAGCTCGAGGAAAACACATATGAGCTGATTGAATATAATTGCCCTATTCTTGAGGTTGCGAAGGAATTTAAAATTGCCTGCAAATGTGAAACAGAAATGTTTAAAGATGTCCTCAATACAGAAAATATCAGCAGGTCTTGCTGCAGAACAGATGGCGACAGCCACTGCAGATTTCTTGTTAAGTTTTAAAAAAGACAACCTCTGTGACATACGGAGGTTGTCTCCTTTTTTAGTAAATATAAAGGAGCATAGCACTAGCTATGCTCCTTTCGCTCATTTAGCCGGCGGTCCGAACTCCCCGTGATGGAAATCGCGGAAGGCCTGTTTTATCTCCTCCATCGTATTCATAACAAA
The DNA here is from genome assembly GCF_022049065.2 of Niallia sp. Man26. Taxonomy (NCBI): domain Bacteria; kingdom Bacillati; phylum Bacillota; class Bacilli; order Caryophanales; family Bacillaceae; genus Niallia; species Niallia sp. Man26. The sequence continues at coordinate 1,076,518 of NZ_CP095743.1, read as the reverse complement.
TGGACCGTATGGTACAATTTCTTCGTTTATTGGTGCTCCTGAATAAATAAGCACCTTTGATCTTCGTTGATTTGCTTTAACGGTAAGTTCACTCAGCTTGTGCTTGTCTGCTGTTCCATGTTCTGCATAAGTCAATGTAGCTGTACCATGCTTTTGTAAATTCACACGATTAATACCAAAATCCATATCACCTGACAACACATATAAAAAAGCATTATGGTTTTCTGGCATGTGATGAACATAGCTTGCTCCCTCTTCTAAAGTTATTTCTGACAATGTAATAGGAACAAGAGAATGTAGGGGACCTTGAACGCCTGCGATATCTCCTGAAAACACCTTTATTTTTCCGCCATTGAAATCAACAGTAGGCGCATCCTCACTATATACATTTTGATAAAATGTCTCACTGTGCTTTAGATTCTTCGGCAGATTCAGCCATAACTGCAATGTATGAGCAATATCATCGCCCACCCCTTCTTCTGCATGTCTAGCCGCCCAGCCAGCATTCATATATTGCACATCCCCAGGTTCAAGAATATCTCGTCCTCCGCCATTATCAATATGCTCTAATCTTCCGTCTACAACATATGTGATGGTTTGGAAGCCGCGATGGGGATGGTCTGAGAATGTTCCCCTTTTAAACCAATCCTCTGCCATTAAAATAAATGGGTCAAAATCCTTCCATCTTTCTACAGGCAGCACCCACCCTTTCTGAATGGCTGGGAATTCTGCTTCCTCATATTGAACATACCAATGTTCCTTAACATCCCTTTGAAAAACCTCTTTTTGTTGATCTACTAACTCTTTTTCCATTTCTCCCACCCCTTTTTCACTATATGCCAGTACTTCTGATGTTAAGCATATAATGCTAACTCTGCTTCAATCTGGTTTTTAATTAATGCTACGCATTCTTCAGCAGTTTTCGCAAAAATTCTTTTACCGTTAACGATAGCGTAAGGTCTCTTTGCACACATGCCACAGAAAGAAAGACAGGTATTCTCAATCACTGCTACTTCTGGATATTCTGATTCGAGGATTTCCTCAAGCGGGACAGCAGTGATTAAGCTGCCATCACATATTTCCACAACTACAATCCCCATTGTTTGTTTCCCCCCTAATCACCTAATAAAATAAAAATCTATATAAATAAGATAAAATAAGTTCACTTTTTATACCAATTGGTATAATTAACGAACATAACCTTACTCCAATCCTACGTAAAAAGCAATCATTATGCTTATCAAGGCAAAAAAAGGAAGCTAATAATCATAGCTTCCTTTCGAACATTAAAATTCAACTTTTTCTAAATATAAGCCGGCTGCTTCTGCCATTAGGCCTGTTTGGACTCTTTCTTTTGATTCAATGATAGCAGGAATTTGATCAGGCTTTATTGTATTTAAACCGACCTCAATTAATGTGCCGACGATTTTCCTTACCATATTGTATAAAAAGCCATCGCCTCTTACTCTTATATGGAGAAACCCGTTTTCTTTTTCTATCGATATAGCGTATATTTCGCGGACCATTGATTTTTTTTTGCTTTTCGCATTAGAATAAGCAGTGAAATCATGACTTCCCAAAAAATGGCTGGCCGCTTCTTTCATATTCGAGATATCGAGCTTTTGGTCGACATGCATGCTGTATTTGCGCATGAAAGGGTTCGTATGCTCCTCGTTCCAAATTTTATATAAATATGTTTTATCCTTCGCATTATAGCGGGCATGAAAACGGTCAGGAACTGTTTCTAGATGAAGAACACTTATATCGTTCGGCAAATATTTGTTTAAATACGCCTTTATTTGTAACTCACTCATCGAAGTTTTTATTTTAAAATTCGCAATTTGCTCCATTGCATGGACGCCAGCATCTGTTCTGCTGCAGCCAATTATTTGCACCTCTTCACCAGCCATCTCAGTCAGAACGTTTTCGATTTTCCCTTGGATGGAGCTGTCTCCGTTGCCGAGGCGCTGCCATCCTCTGTACCTGCCGCCATCATATTGAATGATCATTTTATAATTGTTCATAGTATCTCCTTGCTTTTCATAATCTTTCTAAAGTGTAGCTTGTCTGAACAAGAAGCACAACTTTTTATGAAAAAAAAGCAATCCTATCCTTTAGGATTGCTTTTACTTTTTAAATTAGCGAGCCTGAACTCCTTAACTTCCTGATTGACTGACTTCAATAAACTTATTGCCATTAACGCTATTATAATCGAGAACGGCAATGCTGCTATTATCATCGTATTTTGCAATGCTTGCAGGCCACCAGAATAAAGGAGCACAAGTGCCATTGCTGCTAATAAAACTCCCCAAATTACCTTTAGACGATTACTCGGGTTAAGAGAGCCATTAGTAGTCATCATCGCAAGAACAAAGGTTCCAGAATCAGCAGATGTGATGAAAAACACAGCAATTAATACAATCGCCAAGATAGAAAGGGTTCTGCTTAATGGATAATTCTCTAACACACCAAATAATGATTCTTCTGTTGCCAGCCCAGAAATTAATCCAGGTGTATCATGCTCCAACAGCATCGCAGTCCCTCCGAATACCGAGAACCAAAGAAAACCAATTACTGCTGGAATGAACAATACATATGCAACAAACTCTCTGATTGTTCTTCCTTTCGAGATTCTTGCGATAAAGACACCAACAAATGGCGACCATGCAATCCACCACGCCCAATAAAAAATCGTCCAACTGTTAATCCATGTTCTATTCTCCTGGTTCAAAGGAGCAATACGGAAGCTCATATTCACGAGATTTTGTAGATATGATCCTAAAGTATCTGTAAATAGATTTAATGTAAACAAGGTTGGCCCAACGAGAAATAACAGCAAAAACAAAATACCAGCTAAAATCATATTGGCATTGCTTAAGATTTTGATTCCTTTTCCAAGACCGCTCAATGCTGAATAAATAAACAAGGCTGTTACAATACATATAATAATGAATTGTGTCATTATACTTGAAGGTACACCATATACAAAGGAAAGTCCTCCATTGATTTGAACCGCTCCAAAACCAAGTGTTGTAGCAACTCCGAGTACGGTGGCAATAACAGCAATCGTGTCAACAGCTTTACCTGCAATCCCGTCTGACCTTTTACCAATAATAGGCTTTATAGTGGCACTAATTAATGAAACATTCCCTTTGCGAAAAGTAAAGTATGCTAAACAAAGGGCAACAAGCCCGTAAATCGCCCATGCATGAATGCCCCAATGGAAAAAGGTATATCTCATTGCGTCCTTCATGCCTTGATCTGTCCCTATCTCTCCAGTTGGTGAACTTATCGCATAATGGCTTATCGGTTCTGCTGTCCCATAAAACACTAGTCCAATCCCCATGCCTGCACTAAACAGCATGGCAAGCCAAGATATTCTCGAAAACTCAGGCTTATCATCCTGTTTTCCAAGCTTGATGCGTCCTGCTGGACTAACTAATAAATAGAGGCAGACAACTAGGAAAAACGATACAACAATTAAATAATACCAGCCAAAACTAGTTGTAATAAAGCTTTGTACCGAGTTTGTTAAATTCTCAAGCAGAGATGGTGCTGCAATCCCAACGAGAACAAGCAGCAGCAATAATGCTGTCGAAATATAAAATACTATTGAAACTTTTTTCATAAAAATAAATTACTCCCAACTTTTCCCTTTATGCCTTTTGAAAAGAAAATCAACCTTAGCCTTATACCCTTTATCTAGTAAGTTAAACCTTTTGCTAAGTAAGCTTTTCTCGTATAGGTAGTGTTAGTATGTTCTTATTATCAGTATTTCATTTCCCTTACACTAAAAAAAGAAACCATCAACAAGAATGGTTTCTTTCATATTTTATTTAAATCCTAATACAGGATGAGGAATATATGGTTCTTCAAGCTGGGCAATTTCTTCCTGTGATAATGTTACTGCGAGCGCTGCAACTGCATCCTCTAAATGAGACATTTTCGTTGATCCAATAATTGGAGATGCGACTGTCTCTTTTTGCAATACCCAAGCAAGTGCGATTTGGGCACGTGATACTCCATGTATTTCTGCAATCTGTGCTACCCGTTCAACAACTATTTTGTCAGCAGCCGCTGTTTGAGCATAAAGTGACTTGCCAAACTCATCCGTTTCAGAACGGGCTGTTGTCTCTTCCCAGTTGCGAGTTAATTTGCCTCTTGCTAAAGGACTCCACGGTATGACGCCGATTTTTTCTTCTTTGCATAACGGAAGCATCTCCCGTTCTTCTTCCCTGTACAATAGGTTAAGATGATTTTGCATGGTGATGAATTTTGTCCAGCCGTTTTTTTCGGCAACATGCTGTGCCTTTAAGAATTGCCAAGCATACATGGAGGATGCACCGATATAACGTGCCTTTCCTGCCTTAACAACATCATGAAGGGCTTCCATCGTTTCCTCAATAGGAGTGTCATAATCCCAACGGTGTATTTGATAAAGGTCCACATAATCTGTTCCTAGCCTTCTTAGACTATTGTCGATTTCACTCATAATTGCCTTGCGGGAGAGTCCTGCACCGTTAGGACCTTGGTGCATTCGGCCATGAACCTTCGTAGCAAGGACAACTTCATCACGGTTTGCAAAATCTTTTAATGCTCTTCCCACAATTTCTTCACTTGTTCCATCTGAATACACATTTGCTGTATCGAAGAAGTTAATGCCAAGCTCGAGGGCCTTCTGAATAATCGGACGGCTCCCCTCCTCATCTAATACCCAAGTGTGACTGCCTCTTTCTGGGACTCCAAAGCTCATACAGCCGAGACAAAGTCGAGATACATCCATGCCAGTATTGCCTAATTTAACATATTCCAAAGTATGTGCACCTTCTTTCTAAAGAATTATATATAAGTATATAACCGTTATGGGCATTTGGACAAAGATTATGGCTTTTTTATCCATTGATTATTTTTCCATTGACATATGGTTATTTCGTTTGACATTGTAAACGTTTTCATTTATACTGTTTTTAGGTTGGATGACATTCGTGGTCATCATCGGTACCTAGCGCAGGTGGAGCTGGTACTATTTTTATGCAATTTCTTGTAATCGATTTACACAAGATACTAGGCAAAAGACAACTAGGTCTTCTAGTTGTCTTTTTGCTTACCTTTAGTTATTATTAGCTATCGGTTTTCCGAATACAGGGAAACCGTTCTCATCCCAAGTAAACACTTGTGCTCTGGCATGACGATCTGGATTATCGAGCGGATCTCCATCCATTTCTGTATATGGACGGGCATGATAAATGAGGATATCTTCTTGACCGTCTTCACTTACAGTAAAGCTGTTATGGCCTGGACCAAATTGACCGTTTTCTGGCGCACTTTTGAAAACAGGTTCTTTCGATTTAGTCCACGAGTAGCCATCTAAAAGGTCTGCATCTGCATCTGCCCAAAGCATACCCATGCAATAGTTTCCATCTGTTGCACTTGCAGAATAAGTGATAAAAATTTTATTGTTGCGGATTATTACTGCTGGACCTTCATTCACTAGAAAACCGATTTTTTCCCAGCCAAATTCAGGGATTGTCAGCAAAAGCTGTTTGCCTTTTAATGTCCATGGGTTCTCCATTTCAGAAATATACAGATTAGAGTTTCCAGGGATAGCAGGCTCCTTCTGTGCCCAAACATAGTACAGTTTTTCATTATGTTCAAACACGGTAGCGTCAAGACAGAAGCTTTCCTGTTGTGTTTTCACTTGCCCTTTTTCCTCCCATTTACCTGTAAGAGGATTTTCATCACCACATTCAATTGCAAACATGCGATGCTGGAAAATATGGTTTTTCGGATGGCTGCTTGGTGCTGCCGCAAAATAAACATACCATTTGCCTTGCACGAAGTGAATCTCTGGTGCCCAGATTAACTGACTTTGCGGCCCTTCTTCATGTGCTCTCCAAACAGTCGCCTTCTCACTGTTTTCAAGATCATTCAAACTTTTTGCTCTTCTCACTTCAATTTCTTGATAACCAGGAACAGAGCCTGTGAAATAATAATAACCGTCTGTATGCTTATAAACCCAAGGATCTGCACGCTGTAAAACTATTGGATTATTATATTTAGATGTTGTCTCAATCATCGTCATTATCTCCCTTTAAATGTTCTCTTTGATTATTTCTCCTTTAATAGCTCCTTTTTTCACTAATTCACCTGATATGAACCTTTCAATGCAGATGATATAGATGCTAACGAAGCATAGTGGGAGAATAATGCTGAATTTATAAGCTGCTGCCAGCAGTACTAAGAAAAACAGCAGACTGAAAATACTTTGGAATGGCATAAGCAGCGGCAAAGCCAGCACCAATTTCGCTTTTTGCTTAAATGTCCCTTCCGTATGTATGGCAACAGGGAATGTATAAACGATGGCAGCCAAAACATAAATCATGATAAAGAGAAGCGGATAATAGAGCACTGCCAATCCAATAGCCATTTGTTTGACAAGCTGCATATCAATCCACAGCACATAAAGAATCGCTCCATAAATGAGGGCTAAGCCATTCATTTTCATAAAGCCTTTCTTATATGCAGTGAAAAAGCTTTTGGCAATTTGCAGATAGGACGGATAATCCGCTTTATATGCCTCATCTTTTTGCAGATGAAATAAGGCATATGTGGCAGGAAACACCCCAAAAAAGCCAAGTCCAAGCAACACGCCAGCAACCCAAAGCAGATTCAAGTAAATGATATTTACCGCTTTATCCAGATAAATCATGATTTTATTTGACCACGCCATATACTAAACCCTCTTTCCAAAAATTGTGTTTCCGTTTGGAGTTAATCCGGAGAACCCAATTCCTTCTTTATCTTCTTTCCAGTTTTTGCATGTAAAAACAATGAATATAGTACCACTTTTTTTATGAAGATATTGCTGTTCTCCCAATGGCTCGAACTCTGCCAGGTTGCTTTCGTTTATGTTAAAAAACTCGCTTTCCTTAATCGTAGTTGTATCATCAAAAGCGATAATCTCCCATTTTCCAAGCAAATCTTTATCTGACAACGAATGCGCATCCATTTTTTCATAATGCTCAGAAGAAACAACAGGCCAGCCATTGTTCAGCCAAAATATCTCCCGAATGAAAGCAAAGTGATACGGAGAACGTTCTTCAATCCGTACATGGTGAACCATGTAATCCTTCTTGCCCTCTGTAAAAATAGAGTTATGGCCAGGACCAATCCAGCTGATATCCTCCTTGAATTGATAGCTGCCAACAAGCTTTACACCAATAGAGTCCGGCCGGGTTTCTGTTTCTAACATACTGTTCCCATTTATATCTAAATAAGGTCCTGTTATTTCCCTTGACCTTGCCACCCTCACATTATAGCTGTCATTCAAACTATCATAGGAAGTAAACAAGTAATAATAATCCAATTCTTCATGATAATAGATGAAAGCACCTTCAATTGCTGTATCAACAGATTTAGGACGCTTTGCGAGCAGCGTGCCATAATCTTGTTCATTTTTTAGACGTCCTGTCTCCATATTAAGCTCGGTCATATAAATGCCGCCAAAGAAAGAGCCATAACACATCCAGTACCTTCTATCCTTATCCACAACAATATTAGCGTCAATCGCATTATGTTTGGCTAAGTCTGGATTTGTTTTAATAACAATTCCTTGATCGCTCCATGGCCCCAAAAGATGCTCAGCAGTTGCAAGACCAATGCATGACACTGTGCTGCCAAATGTTGAAGCAGAATAATACATATAATATTTGTCTTTATAACGAATAACCTCCGGCGCCCACAGGCCGCGGGCATTCGACCAAGCATTCGCCTCTGTCGGAATTCCTGCCAATGCAGTACCTGCAAACTCCCAGTGGACAAGATCATTAGATTTCCTAATCGGCACCCCTTGTGTAGGCTTTTCCTCAAAGAAGGTGTCTGTTGCAAACATATAGTAAATGCCATCTTCCTTTACGATTGTAGGGTCATGTGCCCCAAGTGTACCCCATTGATAGGATTGAATAGTCTCCAACCATCTTTTTGTATTCTCCTTCAACTAATAAGCCCCCTTAACCTTTATCCTTTTACACCAGATAAAGCAACTGACTCGATAATTTGCTTTTGGAATATCAGGAATACAATCAGCACAGGCAGCAAGGAAACAACGGAGCCAGCCATGATTAACGGATAATCTGTCTGTATCGCATAGGTTGCTTTTAAATTCGCGATAACAACCTGTAATGTCTGCTTCTCTGGGCTGTTCAAATAAATTAATGGCGCCAAATAGTCATTCCAAACACCCATAAACCAAAGAATAAACTGTGCTGCGACCGCAGGGCGAATGACCGGGAATATCAACTTAAAGAATATTTGCAAGTATCCGGCTCCATCCACCTTCGCGGCTTCAATAAGCGAGTATGGCACATTGGCCAAATATTGCCGCAGGAAGAAAATCATCGTGATATTACCGAACAATCCTGGCACGATAAGCGGAAGGAGTGTATCAACCCAACCGATTTTTGAGAACATAACGAACTGTGGAATCATGATAATTGGATATGGAATCATGATAGATGCCAACAAAATTAGAAATATCCAATCCTTAAATGGCATTCTCAGCTTTGCAAAGGCAAACGCAGCCATACTTGATGTAATGGTTCCAACTATTGTTACAGACAATGAAACAATAATGGTATTTTTTATCCCATATCCTAAAGTGTCCAGCTGAAACAGCTTCGTGTAGGCATCAAACTGGAAAGGATCTGGTATCCATTGCGGCGGTAAGGCAAATACACCTGTTTTATCCTTTAACGAAGTAGAAATCATCCAAAGCAGAGGACCAATCATCAAGATTGAACCAAGCGACAGGATTACATAAACGATTATGTCTGTAATTCTCTTTTGCTTTTTCATTCACTAACACACCTCCTAGTCCAAGCTATAATCTGATTTTCTATTTAAGTAGAATTGAATGACTGTCACGATGAAAATGAAGATAAACAAGATCAATGACATGGCAGAACCGTAACCCATTTGATAATACTTAAAGGCTTTTTGCCATACATACCAAACGATGGATGCAGCACTGTATTCAGGGCCGCCAGTCGGTGTCATAATATTGATTTCCGTGAAGATTTGGAAACCGCCGATAATGTTTGTGATAACTAAGAAGAATGTAACTGGCTTAACCATCGGCCAGGTTATGTTCAAGAACTTCTGGAATGAGTTAGCTCCATCCAAGTCTGCTGCTTCATAAAATGACTTAGAAACACTTTGAATAGCAGCCAAATACAACAGCATAGAATATCCTAGACCTTTCCATACTGCCATTAAAATAATGGCCGGCTTAACTGTTGACTTATTCTCAAGCCAGTTCGGCCCTTGAATTCCGAAAATCTCCAACACTTGGTTAACTAAACCGAAATCCCCATTATATGCCCATGCCCACATGATGGAAATGGCTGCAAGGGAAGATATAACTGGTATGTAGTAAACCGTTCTGAAAAATGTAGTGCCGCGCAAGCCCCTGTTTAGCGCAATAGCCAACAGCAATGCCAAACCAAGGCCAATTGGAATACCAATCATATAAAAGACCGTATTATAGAGCGTTTGGTAAAAGTACGGATCTTGGAACAGTTTAACAAAGTTATCTAAGCCGACGAAATTCATGCGGTTTAACCCATTCCAATCGGTAAAAGAAGCGTATATGGAGTAGGCAAACGGATATACAGAGAATAATAGGAAACCTATAACAGGAGCGAGTACGAATAAAAAGGCAACTCGATGTTCCTGCTTATATAGTGCGCTGGATTTTTGCTTTTTTGGTTTTGTCGGCTTTACATCTTTAGTACCGACAACCGGATTAATGCCAGACATGCTTTTCACCCCTTTTAGCAATAGGCATCTGCGACTTGCCACAGATGCCTATTAATCTATTATTTTGACATTTTCGCTTGTTCGTTTGCTTCATCTAGAAGCTTTTGCATTTTCGGCTGAATTTCTTTCAAGTATTCTTCTGCCGTCTTTTTGCCTTGAACAACTGGTGTAATATTTGTCCAGAACTCATCTAACCATTGGGAATTGTATGTCGCAAATGTTGGATAAGGCACACCATAATCTTGGACAATATCAAGGAACTCTTGTTTGTTGTTTGGAACTGACTCTGTATCAGCAGCCCATTCTTCCGCCATATCGACAAGGTTTGGAATTTGAACTTGTGCATCAAGCAATGTTTGCTGTGCTTCTTCATCAGCTGATAAGTAGATAGCTAACTCTGTAGCCAATTCCGGATATTGAGTCATCTCAGAAACTACAAGTCCTAATGAACCAACATAAGCAACAGACTTGCCAGCATCACCTGACGGCCATGGCATTAAGTCATATTCAAAGTCAAGCTTAGCGTATGTGCTCATATCCCAAGGACCTACTGGGAAGAAAGCTAGCTCGCCATTCATCCATCTTTGGTAAGTATCCAATGTTTCTGCTTGAGATGAATTTGGCGTTGTATTATATTTGTTTGACAAATCTGAGAAGAATTGCAGAGATTTTGCAAATTCAGGAGTATCCACTGTTACTTTATCTCCTGCTTCATTTAGGAAAGAAGCGCCATTGCTGTATGCAAATGACTGTAATGACCATGTTGCGTTAAATCCGCTCGCCCATTGATCTACTTCTCCGTCACCATCTGTATCTTGTGTCAATTCCTGGCTGACTTTCAGGAATTCATCCCATGTATACGCTTTATCTTTGTCTGGAATTGGAATGCCTGCTTTTTCGAACATATCTTTGTTATATCCTAAAGCAAAAGGTCCAACATCCTTCGGTAATCCGTAAAGTGCTCCTTTACCTGCTGTATCTCCATCATAGCGGTAAATGTCTACTCCAAACTGCCATAAGCTGTTCAAATCGAAATCTGCTTTTTCTACATCCTCGGTAATGTCTCTGATAATTCCATTATCTACATAGTTTGCAATGCTTCCTGAATCAAGATAGAACACATCAGGCACATTGCCGCCAGATACAGCTGCAGATAGTTTAGTAGAGTATTGGTCAGCATCTGTATTGATGATTTTTACTTTAACACCTTCATGCTGCTCTTCAAATTTTTTGATGGCTGCAGTATAAGCCGCTTTTTCATCTTCGCCGCCTCTAAACATAAAAGTAATTTCTTTTTCATCACTATTTCCGCTGCTTTTGCTTGAACATGCACCTAGAAACATACTTGCAACCAACAAAATAGCCAGCATTAAATTCAGTTTCTTCATAATCAGTACTCCCCCAATTATTTTTTGTACTGCCATGTATATACTCTTAGTAAAAATTTAAATCCAGAAGATCCAGTGGATTATCCTGACACTTTCGTCAACCCACTCCCTCTTAACCATTTGGTGCAACAGATAAGAAAACAGCAGGAAAAATATATATTGTATTCTCCCTATAACCAAAACAAGTTTTATGCCGCATTTTATCGATTTGTTCATATAGCAATAAACGTGCAACTTTTCAAACAGTACCGATAAGGCACAGTAAATGTTTTGTGCTGTTTTAAGGAGAATGCTTGAGAATCATCATTCTTAGCACATCACTATATTGCCTTTCTCTTTCTGCTTATGTATTTGATATTAACTATATAAAAACGTAATCGATAAATTAATTGCTCTATTAAACTTTGATCAGAGCCTCCTTTTTATAAGAAAATACCTTACATGTTATTTATACAATAAGCTGAAAACGCTGTCAATAACTTTTATATAAATTTAACAATATATTTTTATATCTTAATTAACAAAAATGTTAACTAATATTTTATACTCCGTAAACTAAGGTTTAATTATTTATACTTTTGTTAATTTTGTGGTTTTCGAAACAACTTAATTAATTAAATTATTAAAATCAAGAGTTATTTTAGCTGTTTACTCTATTTTTTCATAATGAAAAGGATAAGTACCATTGATTTCCTTTCTGTTGTTGCTTTTTGTCTTAATAGCACGAATTTTAGCAAAAAAAAGAGCGTCTAGCTTAGCATAGACTGTTGAATTCCGCTGCATGGTTTCACCTTCACACAGCTAGTGCCAAAATACTCCGCCCTATCTCGTGTGAGCCCTCGGACTTATCTACAAATCCCGTATGACACTCACCACTCCGCACCTATTTTCATCCTATTAAATAAAGAAAGGGCAGCCAATCACGGCTGCCCTCTGTCGATTAATTTTCTTCGACTTGTTTGCGGTTTTTCTTAAACATTTTAGACAGAATTTCGTAGACGATTGGAACGATAAGAAGTGTTAACAATGTCGAACTTGTTAAACCGCCTATTACGGTAATTCCAAGGCCTTTAGAGATAATTCCGCTTCCGCCGTTACCGATTGCAAGTGGAATCAATGCACCGATTGTGGCAATTGCCGTCATCAGGATAGGACGAAGTCGGGTTGCGCCTGCCTCCAGAATCGCATCACGCAAGTTCATACCTTCTCTTTCCATATGGATGATTCGGTCTACTAATACGATCGCGTTTGTTACAACTATACCTATCAACATGAGCATACCCATCATTACGGAAACGGAGATTGTTTCACCTGCAATTAACAATCCTACGAACGAGCCAATCACTGCGAATGGCAACGAGAATAGAATGGAGAATGGTGCAGCACCTTCACCGAAGGTAACAACAAGGATGAAGTATACAATCGCAATTGCAGCAATCATCGCAACTCCAAGCTGTGTGAACGTTTCTGTCATGTCAGCAGACACACCAGCTACGCCCATCGTTACGCCGCTAGGCAAGTCAATATCATTGATTTTTTCATCTACTTCAGCTGTCACTTTAGAAATATCATCTGTTGTAATAGTTCCAGTAACTGTCGCATAATACTCACCCTTGCTTCGATCAAGTGTATTGAGTGTTGTTCCTTCTTCAATTTCCACAAGATCTTCAAGCTTCATTGTCGTTCCAGTTGCTGTTGCTATCTCTGTATCCAACAATTCATCAAGTGATTTCGGAGTAGCTTTCTCTTCTTGTTTTACAATAACATCAAGCTCTTTTCCGTCTTTCTCAACAGTTGTCAGAACTTCATCTGAACCTTGATTGCTTAATGCCATAACGATTTGACCTGTAGTCAATCCGTACTGCAGAAGGTTTTCCTGATCAACCTTTAATGTATGTTCTACATATGCTGCTTCTGCACTTGAAGATACATCTTTAAGACCGTCATTATCCTTCATAATATCTTCAGCTTCTTTTACTGACTCATTAAGCTTAGTTAAATCCTCACTATAGAACGTATAGCTGATTTCATTTGTAGATCCTGACATAGAAGTGAAGTTTTGGCTCTTCCATTCTCCTGTCTGGCCAATATCAGCAATATATGTTTCAATATCTTCTTTTACTTCAGAGAAGTTTTTCATGTCTGGATCAAAGATCAAGTACATAAGTCCGCCGCCAGCGCCGCCGCCCATCATCGCAGCGGTCATGTCTGCATTGCTGCTGTCGGTAATAGATGTTTGAACTGTATCAATATCATCACGCTTCAGCATTTCATCTTCAACAACTTGAATGTTATCTGCTGTTTGCTTCTCTGTTTCACCAGCTTCTGGTGTATACGTCAAGTACATGACTTTTTCTTCTTCGCTGCCCATGAAGCTGAATCCGATCAATGGCGTAAGTGCCAAGCTTCCTGCAAGAAGTATTACTGCAATGGCAGACGTAATGATTTTATGGTTTAATGCTTTTTCTAATAATCCTTTATACCATAAAGCGAGCTTTCCAACTTCTTTATGTCCGCTTTCTGTCTTCTCACTGTATAATTTCTTTTTAAATAAGAAGTGTGAAAGAGCTGGTACGATTGTAACGGCAACAATCAATGATGCACCAAGAGCGAATGTCATCGTCAATGCAAACGGCACAAACAGTTCACCAACCATACCGCCCACGAAAATAAGTGGCGCGAACACGGCAACAGTTACTAATGTAGACGAAAGAATCGGCTTGAACATCTCAATTGTTGCTTCACGCACTAACGCACGCCCTGTAAGCTTCTCTTCTTTAGAATGCAAACGTCTGTAAATATTTTCAACTACAACAATGGAGTCATCAATTACACGACCAATAGCTACTGTAATGGCTCCTAGCGTCATAATGTTCAGTGTGATATCCATCCAATGCAGAAGCAAAAATGCCATGAAAATGGATACCGGAATGGAAACAATCGATATAATGGTAGATTTAATGTCACGCAAGAACAGCAGGATGATTAGAACTGCGATCAATCCGCCGAATACTGCTTTTTCAATCATAGTATGGACAGAATCTTCAATTGGCTGTCCTTGGTCAAGTGTTACGTCAATGACTAAACCGTCAATTTTATCTTTTTCATCTTCAGCAAGATCCTTAACAGCGTTTACTACATCAACTGTATTAGCTTGCTGGCCTTTTACGATTTGGATAGCAATCGCGTTTTCCCCATTTGTACGGGAAATTGATTCTTCCTTGCCGACAGCCTCAATTGTAGCAATATCGCTAAGCTTCACAAATGGTGAAGGGTTCTCAGCAGTCGGTGTTACCGGAATCATCATATCTTTCAATTCATCTATTGATGTAAGCTTTCCGTCAACAGATACAGCCTCTTCACCTTCTTCAAATTCATAAAGACCTAAAGATGTAGCCATATCGCTTGCTTGAATAACTTGTTTTACGTCATCTTCTGTCAGGTTCAGCTCAGCCAATTTCTCTTTATTATAGGCGAAGTCAACTTCTTCTACATGCTGGCCGGAAATAGTTGCTGAAGCAACACCATCAAGCTTTTCAATATCAGGAAGGATTACATCCTCCACTGTTGATGTCAAATCAACAATATCCTCTTCTGTGCTGCTTATGGACAATGCAACAACCGGCATCATATTCATGCTGATTGCAGACACAGTCGGTGCATCCACATCTTCTGGAAGTGTTACATTATCTAATGCAGATTCAAGCTGTCTCTTTTTCTCATCCATGTCAATGCCATACTCATATTCTACTTGTATGCTTGACACACTTGAGCTGGAATTAGAATAGACGGCCTTAACATCCTCTAGTCCTTCCACTGCTTGTTCAATCGGCATCGATACATCATTCATTACTTGTTCAGGAGTTGCTCCTGGATATACACCCGTTACCATTAAGTACGGTATCGAAATATCCGGAATCGTCTCCGTTTTCATTTGTGTACCAGAATAAATACCTGAAGCTGTGATAATAATGGTCAATAACCAAACCGCCAGTTTATTCTTCAGTACGAAATTAACTATCCCTTTCACTTTTGCACCTACCCTTTATTGACTTTGTCGAACTAATTACATATAATACTGACTAGCCAGTCATTTGTCAAATTATTTATAGCTAGGAGCTAAAATAGAGTATGGTTAAAAAACAATTAATTATGGACACTGCATTAGAATTGTTCGCCAAGCAAGGAATCGCCACAACCTCCGTTCAGCAAATAACAGAAAGCTGCGGGATTTCCAAAGGGGCATTCTATCTATCATTTAAATCAAAGGATGAGTTGATTCTCGAACTGATTGACGACGCCATGAAGCAGTTAGTTTCTAATCTTGACTACCAAGTCAAACATACGCCTGTAGATGACAATTTCCTGTATAACTTTTATCACTCGGTTTTTTCCACTTTTAAAAAAGATTCTGATCGTGGAAAGATATTTATGAACGAGCATAATTTTTCTGTCAGCCCAGATCTTATTAAGAAATTACATCACTATGATAAGCTGATAAACAGCACAATTCTGCTCTTGATAGAAAAAGTTTTCGGAAAATCTGCTGACCAGGTGAAATATGATTTGCTGTATTGCATCAAAGGCTTTTTAAAAACTTACTCTGAACTATTTGTATTTACAAAGCTCCCTTTAGATGTCTGCCTTTTGTCAAAATCTTTAGCAGAGAAAACAAACCTGCTTGCCATTCATGAAACAATACCTTTTATAACGGAGGAATTATCTTATCTGATAGAGTTACCGCAAGACGCTTCATTAGATAAGGAAACAATCGTTAAGCTTCTAAACTCGAATACTGAAGCTTGTAACGGGGAATATGCCAAGGAGTCTCTTCATTTGTTGATCGAGCAGGCTAACAACCAGACAATGAGCCCTGCTGTTATTAATGGGCTTATTGAAAACATTCGCCATATCCATAACGGAAAATGGCTTGCGTATTTGCTGCGGCGTTTCTTCCAGCTAGAGACATAAAAAAACACGGAGCAAAGAAGGACTATTTGTTCTTCTTTGCTTCGTGTTTTTTATCAGCTTAATCCGTATTCTTTTATTTTATTATAAAGCGTTCCCCGGGAAATTCCTAACAGATTTGCCGCTGCACTTTTGTTGCCATATGTTTTCTTGAGTGCTTCTTCTATTTCTTGCGCTTCATCCATCTTTGCATGAGAAGATAGGAAGGAATTATCCACTTCGTTGTTCTCGATAAGATTATCTGGCAAGTGAGCTAGCGTAATTCTGTTCGTATCATGCAAAATGATAATTCGTTCAATTATATTTCGCAGTTCCCGCACATTTCCTGGCCATTCATAGTTTACAAACAAAGCCATTGCTTCTTCATCAACAACAGGAACAGGCTTAGTATATTTGACACTGAATTCCTCTAAAAATCTTTCAACAAGTGCTGCAATATCCTCACGTCTCGTTCTTAACGGGGGAATATAAATATGAATGACTGACAGTTTATAAAATAACTTCTCATTCAGTTCTCCATCTTTGAGAAGACTTTCCACAGACCTTGACGCTGAGGCGATTATTCTTGTGGAAGAGGAAATCACTTCCTGCCCTCCCACTCGGTAAAAGGCATTCTCCACTAAGTACAGGAGCAGTTTTTCTTGCAGGGCCAACGGCATCTTGTCAATATTTTCAATAAAGATAGTGCCATTTGCAGCCTGTTCGATTTTTCCTGTGATAACATTTTGCTTTTCATCGGTAAACGATGCTTTTTCAATGCCAAAAAGCTCAATTTCTAACAGCCCTGGCGGAATAACGGAACAATTGATATTAACAAATGAACCAGTAGCCTTTGAACCGCCGTAATGAATCGCTTGGGCAAGCATTTCTTTGCCTGAGCCGGCCTCGCCGGTAATTAAAACAGGGATGTCTGCATGAGCCATTTTTTGCGCTACTTTCAGCGATTCCTGAAACTTCGGACTTCCGCTGTCGAAGGATAAAAACGGATTTATTTTCTGAACAAGCAATGTCGACGCAGAGTCCAGCTCTTCGTTAAGCCTGATCATTTTTGTAATATCATGCTCTGAGGCAATCCCGCCTATAATCTTATTATCCAAAATGACTGGTGTTGCATTTATCAGCACATGAGTATCCGCATTAGGTCTGTGATACTGCCCTCTCACTGGATAGCCTTCGTTTAGAATGCGCTTTAGTACAAGTGATTCATCACTAAAATGACTAGCGAGTTTTGCTCCGATAATATGCTCTTTTTTTATTTTATAGGTTTCCTCTGCTGTTGTATTCCAGCCAACAACAATTCCTTCCTCATCAACAGCAGTTACCGAATCGTTGATCGTTTCAGCCAATGTATGAAAATAAGCAGTAGTTTGCCGGCGCTCTGCTTCAAGCATATTTACCCAAGTACTTTCCGTTATAATCCCAGCGGGAATCCCATCCTCCAGCCACAGTGCAGGACGGCGCCAATCAGCTTTATACGGGAGCCTTTCTGCAAATGCTGCGAAGGACGGAATCCATTCAAGCCGCTTGAGCCACTCACCTATTGGAGCAGTCGGTGGAGCCAACGCGATTATTTCGTACTCATAATTGCCGATTATAAAGTATGTTCCGCCTGTCACAACGACAAAATTATACTCAAGAAGTTTCGATTTTATCTCAGCTATCGGCGTCTGTTTATCTGCAACCGCAAAAGAGCGGTCAAGCTGTATTTGTGCATGTTCGAACATACTATTACCCTTTCAAGCTTTTTTACTAACTTTACCATACCAAAGGCTTAACTTTCTACTGCTAGATATAAAGAAAATACATAGAAAAGAAAAAGCTGATTGTTGTGTGTTTACAAAATCAGCTTTTTCTTTAGTCACGGACTGTTATACAGATTGCTTATATTCGTTGAAATTCTCCACTTGTTTAGCGTTCGGTGCTTCTGTAAGCAGGCTGACAATCCAGATGCTTAGCAGACCGACAATAAACCCTGGGATTATTTCATAAAGATTCTCTTTCAGAACGTCTATGCTTGCCCAGATGATAACTGTCACCGCTCCGCCGACAATTCCAGCGAGGGCTCCCCATCTGTTCATTCTTTTCCAGGAAAGACTCAGCAGAATGACCGGGCCAAAGGATGCACCAAAGCCTGCCCACGCATATCCTACAAGGGAGAGAATCGTCCCGTTTTTATTAAAAGCAAGAAGTACAGAAACAATAGATACTATAAGCACGGCAAGTCTGCTGATTAACAACAGCTCCTTTTCACTTGCCTTGCGTCTGAAGAATGTTTTGTAAACATCTTCTGTCAGGGAGCTTGCTGTTACGAGCAGCTGTGAAGAAATCGTACTCATAACAGCTGCCAGTATTGCAGCAAGGAGGAAGCCGGTAATGAGCGGATGAAACAGTATTTCACTCAATTTAATAAAAATTGTTTCCGCATCCTTTATTTCTAATCCTTGCTGAGAGAAATAGGCAAGACCTAAAAAACCTGTAAACATGGCGCCGCCGACAGAAAAGATCATCCAGCCCATTCCAATACGTCTTGCCTTTTTAATTTCTTTCACCGAAGAAATCGCCATGAACCGTACGATAATATGCGGCTGACCAAAATAACCAAGTCCCCAAGCAACCAACGATATAATGCCCAGAACAGTCGTCCCTTTGAAAATATCAAACAGCTTTGGATCAATTTCTTTTATTGTGTCAAAGCCGGATCCTAGACCTCCAACCTCCATAATGGTCACGATTGGTACAAGTATTAATGCAACAACCATAATCAATCCTTGCACAAAATCTGTCCAGCTTACTGCCAAAAATCCGCCAAACAATGTGTAGGCAATGACGACTGCAGCTACAATCCAAAGTCCTGTTTGATAATGCAAGCCGAATGTAGTTTCAAATAAAACCCCGCCTGACACCATTCCTGATGAAACATAAAACGTAAAAAAGATAATGATGACTAACCCTGATGTCAGACGCAATATATTGGACTTATCTTTAAATCTATTTTCCAAAAATGCTGGAATAGTCATAGAGTTATTGGCCACTTCTGTGTATGCCCGAAGGCGCGGAGCTACATATAGCCAGTTTAAATAAGCTCCTATCGTCAAGCCGATTGCAATCCATGAGGCACTTATCCCTTGGGTGTACATTGCTCCCGGAAGCCCCATAAGCAGCCAGCCGCTCATGTCAGCTGCTCCTGCACTCAATGCTGTAACAGCAGGACCAAGCGACCTTCCGCCAATCATATAATCTTCTAGATTGGATGTACGTTTATAGGCGAAGTAGCCAATAACAAGCATTCCAGCCATATAAATAGCAATCGAAATTAAAATTTGTGTATTCAAGTCCCCATCCTCCATTCTCTAATCTAAGAAGTCCTTTTATCCCCATTTTGATCCTTTGCCAAATTTTCGAATATTCATTCTTTTATAAGCAAAAATCAATAAATATTTAAGCGAATATGTATTTTTATATGTTTTTCGCTTAAACAGGAGATGCACAATGAAAAAGTACATCTCCTAGTCTATTATTTTTATATTATTTTTTTCTAGATGTCAACTTCGCTTGCGTAAATAATAGCAAATAATCATAGCCGCCAGCTTTTGAATCAGTCCCAGACATATTGAATCCGCCGAATGGATGGGCACCTACAAGTGCACCTGTACATTTTTTATTTACATAAAGATTTCCACAATGCATATTTTCAAGGGCATAATCTATTCTGCTGTCATCTTGCGAATGAAATGCACCTGTCAGTCCGTATTCCGTATTGTTATAAATGTCAATCGCTTCCTGCCAATCGGAAGCTTTTGCAATCGCAAGCACAGGTCCAAATATCTCCTCCTGCATGATACGTGCCTGTGGATCAACATCTGAAAAGATTGTCGGTTCCACATAGAACCCGTTTCCATCCGCTCTCTTTCCTCCAGCAAGCAATTTTCCTTCCTGTTTGCCAATTTCAATATAGCCCATTATTTTGTCAAATGATTTTTGATCGATAACAGGTCCTACCGGATGATTCTCTGCCGGCAAGCCGATTGAAAGATTTTTTGTCAATTGTACTACCTTGCTGACCACTTCGTCATAGACAGACTCTACGATAACTGCACGGGAGCCTGCAGAACATTTTTGGCCTTGATATCCGTAAGCAGAAGCAACAATTGCCGCTGCAGCAGCATCTAAATCAGCTGTTTCATCAACAACCACACCATCTTTTCCACCCATTTCAGCAATCACACGTTTTAACCAAAGCTGACCATCTTGAACTTTTGAAGCTTTTTCATAAATTCTGCAGCCAACTGCTCTTGAACCTGTAAACGAGATAAAGCGTGTTTTCGGATGCTCAACTAAATACTCACCAACTTCAATACCATCACCAGGCAAATAATTTAATACTCCAGAAGGCAAGCCTACCTCTTCCATCAACTCGACAAACTTAGCAGCAATAACCGGTGTAGCATCAGCCGGCTTCAAAATAACCGTGTTGCCTGAGACGATAGCAGCAACAGTCGTTCCAGCCATAATTGCCAATGGAAAATTAAACGGTGAAATAACAATGCCGACACCTAGCGGAATATACGTAATCTTATTTTCTTCACCAGCAATCTGCGTAAGCGGCTGATGAATACTCGTCTCGCTCAAACGAATCATTTCTCTTCCATAAAACTCCAGAAAATCAATAGCTTCTGCCGTATCAGCATCTGCTTCTACCCAGTTTTTCCCTGACTCCAAAACAAGGTAGGCGGAAAATTCATGCTTACGCTCTCTCATCAATGCAGCAGCCTTGAACAAGTAGGCTGCACGTTCAGCCGGAGCTACCTTTTTCCACGTTTCAAATGCTGTTAATGCTGTTTGCATAGCTTTTTCTGCCAGCTTAGTAGATCCCTTGCTTACAGTGCCAACTACTTCGTCCACATTTCCTGGATTCACTGAGACTGTTTCTTCCTCAACAAAAAGTTTTTCCGAGCCGATCACAATTGGATACTTCTTCCCAAGCCCCTCTTTGACCCTAGCTATTGCTGCATACATTGCCGTTTTATTTTCCTCTGCTGTAAAATCAGTTAATGCCTCGTTTTTGAAAGTTGTGTAAGGTGCAGTTGTCGTCATAATAATTCAGTCTCCTTTTTTGTATATTTTGGATAAAACTATTAAACTTTAAGCTTACTTAAAGAAATTCTTGACGATAAACCAAACATTAGCCGGCCTTTCTGCAAGCCTCCTCATAAAATAACCGAACCAATCGATACCGTAAGGAACATAAATCCGAACCTTGTAGCCTTCCTTCACAAGTCTGTCTTGCAGCTCTTCACAAATGCCGTACAGCATTTGAAACTCGAATTGGTCATTTGGAATACCATGCTGTTTTACAATGGATTTCGTATACTCGACCATCGCCTCATCATGTGTCGCTACAGCTGCATAGTTGCCGTTAAGCAAATGCTGTTCAATAATTTTTTTGAAGTTGTTATCAACATCCTTTTTCTCCGGAAAAGCGACATTCGGTGACTCTTTATACGCTCCCTTCACTAGCCGAAGATTAGCAGACAGATCATGCAGATCAGCAATATCTCCTTCTGTCCTGTATAGATAGGCCTGAAGAACAATTCCGACATTGTCATATTCCTGACGAAGCTCCTTGTATATGTCGATTGATTCCTGACAATGACCATAATCCTCCATATCAATTCTCACGAAATTTCCGTACGACTTCGCCCGGTCGAGAATGTTACGCATATTTTTCATACATAACTCCCTGCTGATATCTAATCCGAGGGAAGTCATCTTCAGAGAAAGATTTGATTCTGCCTTCGCTTCAGCAATGGCGTCCAACGTTTGAATACACATCGCAGCAGATTCTACTGCCTCTGCCTCTGTTGAGATAAATTCACCTAAATGGTCGAGAGTTACGACCTTACCTTGTTTGTTTAATCTTTTTACCGCATCAATTGCCATTCCGATTGATTCTCCTGCAACAAACCTTGCTGCACCTAAACGAAGCCCATATTTTTTCGCAAGTCTGTTGGCTGGCTGATTTTTTGCTAATGACTGAAACATATTCCGCATAAGCGCTTCCATTTTACGTCAATCCTCCTTGTACTCAAGCCTCTTGCTCCATTTTATTCATATTGAATGTGGAAAATTCATCTTTTTGAACAAAAGTGTTCAATCACTTCGTTTGTTTGGACAATGTTGTTTATTTAAGTTGATTATATAATATAATTATTCAGAATTGTATAAAAAAGTAAGAAAATCTAACACATTTTTTTATTTTTTACAATGAATATATGTTTTACTAAATTCCTCCATTCTCGCCTATAAAAATAAAGAGAATGCAGACTAATCTGCATCCTCTTTTCCCCTAGTTTCTTCTATAATATATTGCTACTTGTTAATCTACTGATTTAACGCCGCCAAACCATTTAGAAACGAGTTGATCCATTTCACCATTTTCTTTCATCTCTGCCAATTCTGTATTAAATTTCTCTGTCAGCTCACTGTCCTTTGGAAAGGCAATAGAAGCGCCGCCAGTTTCATTATTCGGGACAGAGATAACTTTCAGATTATCATTGTTTTTTATATATCCTTTGGAAACAACATCTTCCATTAAAACTCCTTCAAAACGGCCGCTTTTAATCTCTTCCACTAAGTCAGGCACTCTATCCCTTGTCTCCACAGTGAAATCAACTTCTTTTTGCAGTTCTTTTGCCTTTTCCGCTTGTATGGAACCAACTTGTACTCCCACTACTTTCCCTTTAATGTCTTCAAAAGTCTGAACAGCTCCATCACTGGCTACTACCATAGAAATATCACTTCGAAAATAAGGATTAGTAAAATCCACATTCTTGCTGCGCTCAGGAGTCGCTTCCATACCAGCCATAACAAAATCAACCTTACCTGATTGCAGTGATGTAATCAAACCACTGAAATCCATGTCTTGAATGACTATTTCATAGCCAAGCTTCTCACCAAGCGCTTTCGCAAGATCCACATCAAACCCAATAATCTCCTCACTCGTTGCCGTATCAATATACTCAAACGGAGCATAATCAGCTGAAGTTCCCATCACCAATTGCTTACTACCTTCCTCTCCACCAGCCGCACTCTTCCCGCATGCAGCTAAACCAAGCATACAAACAACCAGCATAACCATCCCCACAAATCTCCTCTTCAAAAAGAACCCCTCCATCTCAACAATCATATGTATTATTTAATACGTTTCATGACGTTTTATTTATTTATACTACTTTCCACCAGCATAGTCAATATATTATTAGAATTTACAGAAAAGTGCAGGGCGCCTGCTTATCGGCGACTGCATAAGACGAGATGGCCTTAGAAGGTGGCGCTCTTCCACCTTCTTGGACAGCTTGGCTTATGACCTCGAGCCGATGGCGCCCGGAACTGGACAGAAAAGTGCAGGGCGCCTGCTTATCGGCGACTTGCATAAGACGAGATGGCCTTAGAAGGTGGCGCTCTTCCACCTTCTTGGACAGCTTGGCTTATGACCTCGAGCCGATGGCACCCGGAACTGGACAGAAAAGTGCAGGGCGCCTGCTTATCGGCGACTTATGACCTCGAGCGTGGGCAACCGTTTAGCAGCAAAATACAAAAAAGCAACCTCCTCTATGAAGGTTGCAAGCTGGCTTTAAAACGAAAACTTATATCGTTCGCCGACAATATACTGTCTTCCTAAATAAACAGGGACAGCAGTATCAGAAACGACTGTTTCCAAATAGAAAAGCGGTTCTCCAATTGTAATATCAAGCAGCGGCGCTTCCTGGTCAGATGCTCTGACAATTTCCAAGGAAGTTTCTCCTGCATTGTTTAGGTTAATACCGTATTTCTCTTCTAACAGCTCATAAAGGGAGCCGTCGAGACTCTCTTCCAGCAAAAATTTATACCGCTTAAAGGAATAGAAATTATTTTCGAGCATGAGCGGACGATCGTCTGCATATCTGACCCTTTGAATATGAATCAGCTGGTCATCATCGTCTAGCATTAACCGTTCTTTTTCATTGTCATCTGGATCAATCAGTTCCTTTTTGATAACCTTACTTGTTACTTTCAGGCCATGTGCTTCACAAGAAGCGGTAAAACTCTTTAAATGAAGAATCTTTCTTTCAATCTTTTGTGTCTGAACAAATGTCCCTTTGCCTTGCTTTTTTACAAGATAGCCTTCTTCCACCAATTCGGTAATCGCTTTGCGGACAGTAACTCTGCTGATATTATACTTGTCACTGAGCTCCACCTCTGTCGGAATCTTGTCACCAGCTTTAAGGCGATTGGCAGTAATAGCTGTGCGCAGCGTTTCTTTCAGCTGTATATAGAGAGGGACACGATTCTCTTGCTTAATCATATTAGTTATCACCTATTCTATTCATTTACTCCAAGAATAACAAAGACTTAAAAATAAATAAATCTTTTCCACTTAATAAGCTTTGCCATGACCAAAAGCACCTTCTACAAGACAAGATGCTGCCGCAAATTCGGCAGCTTTAGCAAGTGCAGTTTCCAAACCATCTTGTTCTTGTTGTAAGTAGTGCAGCAAAAATGCTGTCAGGAAGGAATCTCCAGCTCCTAATGTATCAACAGCCTCGATTAGTTTCGGTATTTGCTTGTAAAAGCTTACTCCATCATACAGCAATGCTCCTTCTGCTCCCATTGTTGCTATAGAAAGTGTGCTTCCAAGTGATACCATTTTCTTTAGGACAGCCTTTGCTTCCTCTTCTGTTAAGTGGCTGCATGAAAGAAAGCTATAGTCAACAAATGGCCCAATTTCAAGCAAGTATTCCTCTGTGAAATCATCAGAAAAATCAAAGGAAACTGGTACACCTGCAGCTTTAATATTCGGCATCTCTTTTTCCAAATAGCTGTACTTGCTAGTATGCAGCAAATCAAAGGATTGGATATATTTTATATCCTCCTTATTTAGTTGGAGCTTATGATACTTCCTTATTCCGCCATCATTGCTCTCCAAAAACACCCGATCACCGTTTTCTAGTCCGACTAATGCATAGCCGCTCTCTCCTTCGACTTCCTGGCAGCGTTTTGTATCAATTGCTAATTCCTTCAGTACATTTCTAATATGCTGTGCCTCATCATCTGTGCCGAATATCCCTAAATAAGCAGCATCAGCGCCAAGCGTTTTCGCATAAACACTGAAATTCAGAGCATTTCCTCCTGGATACATTATTCTTTTATATGTATATTTATCGACAACATTATCGCCAATCCCTAATACTTTCACCGCAATCCTCTCCCCCATCACATCACCTGTATAAAACCCACGCCAATTATACAATACTGCTCAATTTTTAATCAATTGTGTAAAAACAGCTGAAGAAAACGACTTTAGTACGCAACCTTGCCCATATATCTTCTTGTTTCTAACGGATGCTGTCTGATTTTTGCCAATTCTGCTCGGTACACACTTAAAATACTGTAGAAAACAATCGGATTAAAAAATTCGACAACCTCATCATCAATTGTATTAATCCCTAATTCCTTGCAGTCAACCACTTCTAGCTTTTCTCCATATTGCTTCAAGAAGCTAAGCGCCCTTTCATCTAAAGCTCTCGTTCTGCCTTCATTCATAAGTAAAATATATGGTGTTTCTTTATCTGTTACTTCAAATGGACCGTGAAAATACTCCCCAGTATGTATGGCTGAAGCATGAACCCATTGCATTTCCATTAAAGAACAAATGGAAAACCCGTAGGCATGACCGTATGAAGCACCGCTGCTCAAAACATAGAACATATTCTCATGCTCATATTTTTTAGCAAAGGCTCTTGCTCTTTCTGCTACTTGTATGCGTGCTTTTGCAATAACTGTATTGATTTGCTCTAACCCTTTTATTACTTTATGATAAGCATCATAACCTTCTATACTGTGTAAAGCCTCGACGGCAATGGCAAAAATAATTGCCATTGGGTTGTCTTTTACGTCTGTTTCTTCTCCCCATTTATAAAGAATATTATAGTCTCCATATTCGACTAATGCACCTGTTTCATTATGTGTCAATGTAATAGTCGATGCACCTTTTTCTTTTGCCGTTTTTGCTGCTTCCACAGACTCTTTCGTATTGCCTCCATGGGAGCAGACAACAACAAGTGAATGACTTCCCAGCGCTTTAGGCACCGCATGCACAAACTCATTACTCGTGTATAGGGACACTCTCGTTCTTTTCGCTTCACTTTTGAGGAAATATTCAGATAAATACATATCGACTAAAGAACCTCCACAGGCCACTAAATAAATATCTTTCATTCCTTCTTCCTTTTTTGTGTGTATTTCATTAATGATTTCCTTAATATTCAATTTTATCTCTCCCCTATCCGCCCATTTTAAAATACGTATTAAAACGTATTATTAATACAAATAATAGCGACATATTGCTTTTTCGTCAACCTTTTCGTTTCTAATAAAAAACACGGTCCCTAAAGACCGTGTTTTTTAACTATTTTATTAATACCCCTTTATCCCCTGTCTGAATTCCTGCAGCATTTGCTTCATCTGTATCAATATGCATGTCCAAGGCATAAGTATCCTTAACTCTGATTAATACTTTATTGAAAATAAGCTCCCTTTCCCCGTCCGTTTTTACACTAACATATTGTCCATCACTTACACCAAAATTGTCAGCATCCTGTTGTGTCATATGAATATGCCGCTCTGCAATAATAACCCCTTTATCTATTGTGATTTCTCCATGAGGACCAATAATCGTAATGCCAGGTGTTCCTTCAATTTTGCCGGAAGGGCGGATGGGTGGATTAATGCCCAGCTGGCGGGCATCTGTTTTTGAAATTTCCACTTGTGTCAGCGTACGGATTGGACCAAGAATTCGCACCCTGTTAATTTCAGACTTATCCGTTTTGATAGTCACCGTTTCTTCTGCGGCAAACTCTCCAGGCTGTGATAATTCTTTTTTACTTGTCAGCTCATAATTTTCTCCAAACAGCTTTTCTACATCTTCTTTTGTTAAATGGATATGTCTATTTGATACACCGATCGGGATTTGCATTTTCTGCCAGCTCCTTTATACGTTTTTTTTACCTTTCCCTAATAAAAGCAGTTTAATCAAGATTAATCATATCCTGTATCGCCCCAATATGTCTGCCATAAACCTATAATAAAAAAAACCTTTTCTCCTGTATGGATAAAAGGTAGGTTATCCTTATTTTACCGTAACTGCCGCACATCCTGACGGTATTTCTGCTAAATAATAATGGCTGATAGCAAGCATTGCTTTTCCGGCATAAAGCATTGCTTTTTCATCAAAATCAAACTTTGGATGGTGATGTGGATATATTGCTTGCAATTCCTCGTTTCCTGCTCCTGTAAAAAATATCATCCCCGGCTTCTTCTCTAGATATAATGCAAAATCCTCACTCACAAGGAGGGCAGGTACTTCTTTTATTACTAACTCAGGCAGGGAGGTCTTAACGGTGTTTGCAAAAATATCCGTTTCAGCAGGATGATTATATACACTTGGCATTCCATACTTATAGTTGAATTCATAATCTGCTTTCGAACTCATGCAGATGCCTTTAATCGCCTCTTCCATTGCTTCTTTTACAAGCTGTTGTACTTCCTTTTCGTATGTTCTCACCGTGCCCTTCATTACGGCAGAATCAGCAATGACGTTTGCAGCATTCCCTGCATGAATGGAACCAATTGTTAGTACAGCTGTTTTCTGTGGATTCACCTTGCGGCTGACGATATATTGAAGCTGGTTAATAAGCTGGCCTGCTACCGCAATAGAATCAACTGTATCATGAGGAGATGATCCATGACCGCCTTTGCCTTTAATCTTAATCGAGAAACCATCGCCAGCAGCGGTTGTATACCCCTTCGTATATGCTATTTCCCCTGTAGGATAAAGACTCCATAAATGATTGCCAAACACTGCATCTACTCCTTCAAGGCAATTGTCTGCTATCATTTTTTCGGCACCGCCTCCGCCTTCCTCTGCATGCTGAAACAGAAGAATGACGTTTCCTGCAAGATTTTTTCGATTTTCATTCAGCACCTTGCCAACTGCCAGCAAGGTAGCTGTGTGCCCGTCATGGCCGCATGCATGCATGACACCATCAACCTTCGACTTATATGGTACGTTCTTTTCATCCTGTATCGGCAATGCATCGAAATCGGCCCGCAGTGCAATTGTCTTACCAGGTTTCGCTCCGTAAATATACCCAAGAACTCCCATCCCACCGACATTTGTTCGGATTTTAATACCAAAATCAGTCAAGATGTCTGCAATCAGTTTAGATGTTTTGTATTCTTGGTTAGTTAGCTCTGGATACTGATGAAAATGCCGTCTCCATTCCACCATCTTGTTATACATTTCCTCCAATTGTTCGTTCCAGTTCTCCAGCATATCTATTCCTCCCTTTTATTATTCAGTAAATTCTGAAATTTAAATTTACACCTATGCTTATATAGTTAAGATACCAAGGCAGCAGGCTGCATGCCTTGGCACAGGAGTTCATTTTTATCGGCCGCCGAAAAACTTTCTAAATTTCTCTAGTTCTTCTTTGCTATATTCCTTCGTTTTATCAAAATACGGATTGTCCTCTAAAGGGTCTTTTGGATCTAGATTTGTTTTCATTGAAAAAGCTGCTTGGTTCAAGCCATCTCCAATAAGACGATCATCAAGGCTGTTAAAATCAGGCATTTTGTCATTTCCCATCATTGCACCTCCCAACCTTTTTAGGGTGGGCGTTTCCTGCTATTTTATGTAGAAGGCCTGCTTGTTCCTCTAATATGATTCACGTTGACATTAAACAAACCTTAGAAAATAATGGTTTCATTATACTTTTTGAGATCTTTCTAGTCAAATAATTATAAGAAAATTAAAATTATTTAAACTATTAATTTTTATTATAATAAAAAAAGCTCCCACATCAAAGTGAGAGCTATTATCTTAAATTATACGAGTAGTTACAATTCCTTCAATTTCACGGATTTTTGCTTCTAATGAAGGGATGATATCGCCAGCCACCTCATTGTCAATATCAATCATCGTGTATGCATATTCACCACGGCTTCTGTTAACCATGTCAGCGATATTCAAACTGTATCCAGAGATTGCCATCGTGATTTGTCCAACCATATTCGGCACGTTTTTATGGAATGCTGCGACTCTCTGCTTGCCTGTATAAGGAAGATATACATTTGGGAAGTTAACGGAATTCTTAATATTCCCTGTTTCCAAGTAATCCTTCACTTGGCGTGCAGCCATAATCGCACAGTTTTCTTCTGATTCCTGTGTTGAAGCACCTAGATGAGGCACAGGAATTGTATTTTTCATTTTCAATACATTTTCATTTGGAAAATCAGTGATATATCTGCCGACTTCGCCATTTTCAAGAGCAACCGCCATATCGATTTCATTTACCAGCTCTCCGCGGGAGAAGTTCAGAATTTGAACACCTTCCTTCATGATGCTGAATGCTTCTTTGTTAAACATCCCTTTTGTATCATTAGTTAATGGTACATGAACAGTAATATAGTCGCTTTCTGTAAACAGCTGCTCAATTGTCATCGCACGCTGTACATTTCGAGAAAGATTCCATGCTGTATCAACAGAGATGAATGGGTCAAAGCCGATTACATCCATATCCAAATCAAGAGCATCGTTGGCAACAAGTGCTCCAATCGCTCCTAAACCGATAACACCAAGTGTTTTTCCTTTAATTTCTTTACCGACAAACTGCTTTTTACCTGCTTCAACAAGCTTTGGAATTTGGTCGCCTTCTTCTTTCAGGTTTTTCGCCCAAGCAACACCATCAAACAGATTACGAGAAGAAGCCATTAAGGAAGTCAGAACCATTTCCTTTACTGCATTTGCATTTGCTCCAGGTGTATTGAAAACGACAATTCCTTTTTCTGTGCAATTTTCAACAGGAATATTGTTAACACCTGCACCTGCACGAGCAATCGCCTTTAATTTGTTCCCAAATTCCATAGAATGCATATTATAACTGCGAGCTACAATCGCATCAGGATTTTCACTGTCATTATCAATGATAAAATTCTCTTTCTTAAATACGTTCAATCCGCTGCCTGCGATATTATTCAAGGTTTTGATTGTTTTTACTTTGTCTAAAAGGGTTGTGCTCATGTAAGTTGCTCCTCTTCCCATAAAATAGTTTGCAAAATTCTTTGCTATTTGACCAAAAACAGCCCAAAATCTCTTCCAATAAAGAGAAAGAGGCAAAGGAAAAAGAGAAAGCTTTATTCCCTTACCTCTGCCCAGGCGAACGGCATCGACACTATGTGCTCCCCTACGGTTAATCCCGCGTTTCGCCAGTCACACACAGCCTTTTGATTTCTTCTAATTTAACAAATTCTCCAATAAGATTCAATGATTATTTAAAAATTCACCAAGTTTATTATTTTCCAAATCCCAAGCCATTTTACTGGAATAACTTTATATTTCTATTAATCAGGATTCTAAAGAATAAGCTCACTAACAGATTATTTTGTATAAATCAGTCTACGCCTCTATTCTACAGAGAGAGCTATGTCTATTTTTAATCTAATTAGTCGAAGATATCTTCTTTGAGGATTTCTATCGCGGAAAAACAGTGTAAAGGCATCTCTTCATTAAAGTATGCTGTTCCTTTAATTTTGGACCAGCCTTTATGCTGCCATTTTAACTGCCAAATGCTTTTTAGATGAAGCATGCTCTTACTCGAAAAAAATGCTATTATGGTACCATTCGAGTTACAGGAGGATACTCATATTGAAAAAGGTAGTTCATGTAGTTGCAGCAATTATAGAAAACGAACGAAACGAAATATTATGTGCCCTTCGTTCACCTGTTATGTCTCTTCCGAACAGCTGGGAGTTTCCTGGAGGAAAAATAGAAGCTGGTGAAAATG
The DNA here is from genome assembly GCF_022049065.2 of Niallia sp. Man26. Taxonomy (NCBI): domain Bacteria; kingdom Bacillati; phylum Bacillota; class Bacilli; order Caryophanales; family Bacillaceae; genus Niallia; species Niallia sp. Man26. The sequence goes on along the minus strand of NZ_CP095743.1, from coordinate 1,045,464 downwards.
CATTTCAAGCATTAGAAAGAGAAATCATGGAGGAACTTGGCTGCCAAATAAAAGCGACCGATTTATTTCACGAAAATACGCATGAATATGAGAGCTTTATTATTACCCTAACTTGCATAAAGGCAACTATTATTTCTGACAGCCCAAATGCAAAGGAACATTCTAAATTAATTTGGCTAAAGAGAGAGAATCTTGAATCATTAAAATGGGCTCCAGCTGATATTCCAGCAGTACATAAATTGATAAATGAATACATCTGACAATATTAATTAAGGCTTTATTCTGGAAATTAGGTCTGAAATTAAGCGACTTGATTGATAGAAAGCTGGCAATAGGACCATCATTTTTAAGATATCACTTTGTTTATACACAGAAACAAAAAAACAGATGAACCAATTGTTCATCTGTTACGGAATTTTATGATTTTGCCGCAGGTAAAACTCCCGCTTCTGCTAAAATCTCCTTAACTTGTGAAATCTTCTTTTCATTAAGTGGTGCTGACGGTGGCAGAACATATGTAGAAATGTCGAGGCCGCATTGCTTTATTGCCTCCTTTATAACATTTACAAATGGGCTGTCAAGCTTGTAAAGCTGCGGAAGTATAGCTAGCTGCTTATAAAGGATGGAGGCCTTAACAAGGTCGCCGTTTAAAAAGGCACGGTAAATGCCGATGGAAATTTGCGGTGCGAAGTTGCCGCTTGCAGATATCGTTCCATCTCCGCCAAGCTGAAGCGTATTTAAGAGATGGTCATCATAACCGCATAAAACAGAAAAGTGAGGATGTTTACGCTTTACTTGCATTATCATATCACGGATATGCCCGATAGAATCAACGGTTTCTTTAATGCCAGAAATATTGGGATGATCGTCGACAAGGCGGGCCACAAACTCAGGGCTTAAATCCTGGCCGGTAAGGTTAGGAAAGTTATAGAGGAGAACAGGAATGTCAACAGACTGGGCAATTTTGCTGAAGTAACCATATAGATTGTCATCAGTCAGCTTCCAGTAAAAAGGATTGATGACCATAACGCCATCTGCCCCTATTTTTTGGGCATGTACACTTAATTCTACCGCTTCCCTTGTATTGGTGCTGCCAGTGCCAATTAACACAGGCACTCTCCTTTTTACATGCCTCACCGCAAACTCAGCTGTCTGTAATCTTTCCTCCCTAGACATCTGACTGAATTCCCCGCCAGTCCCCAGAAACAACAAGCCGTCAACACCTGCTTCAATCAGCCTGTCAATCAACTGTGCCATTTCCACTTCACTCAGCTTGCCTTCTTCGTCAAAAATCGTGGAAACAGGTGGAATAATTCCCTTGAATTTGTTCAATTTGCTTCCTCCTTTACCTAATAATGTAATCTGATTATACCAGCAGATTTTCCCAATTGTAAACCCTTACATATAACTAAAAATAAGCATGAAAAAAGTCTTCATGCTTACTTTGTTATTACCCTTTTATATCTTTCAAAAACTGAATGACAGCTTCTTCTTTCGTCGCCCAAGACGTTACTAAGCGGATTGCTGATTTATCTGCATCCGTTTTTTCCCACACTAAGAAAGCATACTTGTCTTGCAGCTTTTTGATCTGATCATTGTGCAGAATCGGAAACAGTTGATTGGTTGGAGAATCAATAAGGAAATCAATATTCTCCTTATGCAGACCTGTTCGTAAAAGACTTGCCATGTTGTTAGCATGTTCAGCAAGCTCAAAGAAAAGATTATCACGGAATAACTCTAAAAACTGAATTCCTAAAAGTCTGCCTTTAGCAAGCAGTGCTCCTTTTTGCTTAATATGATAACGAAAATCCTCTTTCAAGGAATCACGAATAATCACAAGCGCCTCACCAAGCAAGGCACCGTTTTTCGTGCCTCCGATATAGAATGCGTCCACTAAGTGGGGCAGGTCGCTTAATTGAAGATCGTTGCCGTCTGCACATAATGCAGAACCAAGTCTGGCTCCATCTAAAAATAGCAAAAGATTATGGCTGTCACAGAAGCTTTTCAGCGCTTCTAGCTCACTCTTTAAATAAATAGAGCCAATTTCTGTTGAATTGGATATGTAAACAAGCTTTGGTTTAACCATATGTTCATCAGTATGTTCGTCCAACACTTGCTGAATATGTGCTGGTGTCAGCTTGCCGTCCTCTGTATCAATGGCAACAACTTTATGCCCTGTGGCCTCAATTGCTCCAGTTTCATGAACGAAAATATGACCGCTAGTTGCAGCAATTGCCGCTTCATGTGGTCTTAAAAAGGCAGAAATCGCTGTCAAATTTGTTTGTGTGCCGCCAGAGAGCAAATGAATATCTGCATCTGCATGGCCCATTTTTTCCTTTAAAAGTTTCACCGCTTGTATTGTGTAGCTGTCTTCTCCGTAACCAGCTTCTTGTACAAGATTTGTTTCTATTAGTGCTTGCAATATATTTGGATGGGCACCTTCACTATAATCATTTTTAAAGCTGTACATCTTTTGCCTCCAGTCTGGCAATACAATAAACATATTGCCTAGTTAAAAATAGATATCTACACTAATTATATTCGTTTTCCTAAATAAAAAAAATCCCATTGTTTAAAATGGGATTTCTTTCAATTAAACTGCAACTTCATCTTCCCGTTTCTTTCCTGTTCTCTTTTTGGAAGATAGCTTATTTGCAGTTAGTGTAATCAGAAAAGCAACGACAAGGGGAACAACCATTGCGATAATAAAACCTGCAATGTTATTGGAAAGGAATGGTGCTGTAAAGGATGGAACATAAGCTGTTCCTCTTACATTGAATAAGCCGACAAGACCTCCGCCAATTCCTGCTGAAACAAGTGCTCCGCCAAAGACGATTTTATTGGAGAACATGAACGGATACGCTGATTCTACAAATGTCCCAAAGCCCATATTGATTAAAAAGCCCGGTGCAGCTACAGCACTCTCTCCTCTGTCTCTTGGCGCAACGATGTTCGCAAGATTAATTCCTGCAGCCACCATTACTAAGCCAACCATATCGACAGCTCCTAAAAAGCTGTTTCCTGTTTTCTCCATTTCGAGCAGCACAATTGGCAAGATTGCTGCATGATAAACCCCGCCTAAAATTGCAGGCCATATGAGCACGCCTGCTAGTACACCGGCAAGTATCGGATTAAAAGCAACCGCTTGTTCAATAACATCCTTAATAAGGTTGCCAGCCTGTAAAGCAATCGGACCGATTAAATAGTAAACGAATAAGCCAGCAATTAGTCCCGATAAACCGCCGCTGACAATATTGACAGTCGTGATTGGGAATTTCCACTGTATGCATTTGCGGAAGAAAAATTGTACAAGAAGACCTGCTGCAATCCCGCCGATTATTCCGCCAATAATACCGCCTTGAACAGACAATATCCCAGCAATAACACCCGCGATAATAGACACTTCATCCAGTTCAGAAACCTGTTTAGCCGCTATAACTGCAAGCATTACTGGTAAGGCATTTATCATTAAATCAAATATGTCACTTAATCCTTTCAGCGCTGGAATCTGGCTAATAGCGAGAATAAGCGCCATTGCGATAAAGCCTGGCAGTGATGAAACCATAATGCCCCTTATATTAATGTTTTTCCACGGAGCTGTATTTGTTGCTTGCGTCTTTTCGTATGAGCCGATGATGGGATTAAATTTTATGTTCCAATGCTTACACAAGGAGGATATGAACGAAATGGCTCTTGTTCTGCTTGTTGATCCTGTCGTACCAGAGGAAGAAATAACATTGGCGCCCATTGCTGTCATTGCAGCCATAGAGGTTCCTCCTGTACCGACAATTGGCAGCTTTCTCTCAATGGCGGCAGCTAAAGTCTCCTTGTTAACAGCTTTTGTGTCAGCACTCATCGCAATGATGCCGTCCACTTCCCCTTTTCTAATACTTGCTGCAATCATGTTATCAAGCTTTGCTGCTTCAAGATTAACCTCTTTTAAAGAAGCCTCAAACAAAGATAGCACCTCATTGTCTTTATAGCCGTAAATAGCCGCATTCGTATGGTCCTTTGCTGTATCCATCGACTCTTTCGCAGCGATAAACTGGATATTAGCTACATTCAATCCAGCTGCATGTGCTTGTTTTAATATTTCTTCCAATAGCTGTACTGGTTTTGCGCCGCCGAGGTTAAACAGATTTCCGCCGCTGCTGCCAATAATGACAATATTCTTCATTGCACATCATCCCTTTATTTAATATATGTATAAATAAACACTTCTTTAGTTTGGTAGTTTGGTAAAGTGCTACCATACTAAAATAACATATACAGGTTAAATTCTCTAGTTATTTTTTGATAATTTAGAAGTATTTAAATTCATAAAAGTGTCATAACTTGTACACCTTTGCCGAAATAAATAAATATATAATTAAACTAGTAATATTCTCCTTTTTTATTAAATAAAATCAAAAAAGCCTGTCACTTCTCTCAAAAAGTGACAGGCTTGCTTTTATATTTTATACAAAATTGCGCCGCTAACTAAAAGAACAGAACCTAACAGCAAGAAGTTAAAAATGCTTGTAGCTGTATCAGGCAGGCTGTTGCCTTTTTGCTCTTGGTGTGTGTTTTCCTCTTTCACTTGCTTATTTGTTTCATGCTTTTCTGTTTCTTGTTTTGGTTCCTCTTGTTTTACAGGAGTTTCATTGTTTATCTCTTCACCTGCTGAAACTTCCTCCTGCTCATCTGAGTCCTCTGCTTGATCATCCTGTGCAGGCGGTGGCTGCTCCTCCTCTTCTACAGCTTCCTCGTAATCAGCAGTTTTTACGAAGGAGAAATCATCCAAGCTTCCCCATGCGCCAGCGTTCGCCTGAATGCTTGCACCGATCGTAACAGTTCCATTCAATATAAGAATATCGCTGATTTTAGGATCTGCCCAAATATTCCACCCAGTAACATTAGTTGGCACATCATATTGTTTATCATTCGTTTTTACATACAGCTTCATATTGGCAGCAGCTGCATCTCCGCCTTGAATGAACATGGAAGCATCATAGTAGCCTGGAGTCAGTCCTGTGATTGTCTGTTCAACAGTAAAGTCTACACGGTCTGCTGAATAGAAATGCAAAGAATGTTCACCAGATTTAGCATCTGCGGGATTTTTTAGAAAATCGGCATGTGGTGCTAAATCATTCGGATACGTAATTTTCCACATGCTTTTATCTGCCTCTTCAAAGCTTGGATTTTGCACAAAGTTTTCCGGTTTAATTGTAAGATTTGCCTTAACTGACAAACCGCCCTCTACTGTCCCGTTAATAACATACTCACCGATGCCTGCATTAATTGCCTCGATTAAAGCTTGCTCATCCCAAGTGACAGCAATCGGCCCTTCTGTGCCATCATTATAAACAGCTGTTACGGTTTCAGGGAGCTTGATGTCTTCCCCTGCCGCTGCCTCAATTGTAACGTCTGTCAGCTTCTCTATTTTAACTGGGGCAACTGCTCCTGTGTTCACGTATTTAAACACATTTAACGAAGCGAGCGGTTTTCCGTTAAAGTCGAATAATGCCTGGTTATCGACTGCACTTCCGCCAAACCACGCTCCGGCATCATGGGGATCATATTCTGCAGCATAACTTGACGCCCAGCCAGAACCGTATTTCTCCCATATGGCTTTATTTTGTGCTAACTTATCTGGGCTGCCGACTGGTATCCAGGCAGGCTCCCAATAAAACACGCCGATGCCTGCATCTCCCACATTAGCGACCGCTTCTATCACATCCCGGACCGCTGTTGCTTGTCCTTGAACAGTGACAGGATAATTTAATGTTTGTCCAGAGCTTTTTGGTGCTGTATTTTCATGGCCATCTCCATCAATACTTGTATATGTATAGGATGTTTCGGCGACCATTACTTTTTTACCGTATGTGTCTGCGACATTTTTCAAAACAGATGTTAAATTGCTTAATGACCCATGCCAAAATGGATAGTAAGAGCTTGCAAATACATCATAATCGACATTGTTATCATCGAGTGTCTTTGCTATTGATGCATAGCGGCCTGCTGTTTCCGGATTAGTGAAATGCAAGGCTGTCAGGATGTTAGGATCCACTTCCTTGATTGCCTTGCTGCCTTCATTAAACAGCTCAGACATTTTTGTCCAGTCCTTTTCGCCCACAAATCCACCTGTCGTTTCATTGCCGACCTGGACCATGCCGATGTTGATTCCTTCGTTAAGCAATGCTTGCAAACTGTCCTTCGTATACGAGTACAACGCCTTTTTCTTGTCTTCAAGACTTAAATTGGCCCAAGCTTTAGGTGCCTGCTGTTTAGCAGGATCTGCCCAAAAATCCGAATAATGGAAGTCTACTAACAGCTTCATTCCATTCGCTGTCGCTCTTTTTCCTATTTCCTTTGCTTTTTCCAAATCATTATTTCCGCCGCCATATCCGTTTCCGCTTGCATCATACGGATCATTCCAGATGCGGACACGTACATAATTAACGCCTGAATCTGCCAATGTTTTGAAAATATCCTGCTCTTGTCCTGCTTCATTGTAATATGTAACACCGCTGTCTTCTTGGGTAATAATGCTGGAAACATCGACTCCCTTGATAAAGTTATCGTTTAAGCCCTCAACTTTTTCAACGAAAATATCACTTTCCACTGGTTCCGTTGCACTGCCATCGACCTTTTTCAGAGAAAAGCCGTCCAAATAACCCCAAGTATTCGGCTGTCCTGCAATTTCAGCGCCAAACTCAAAGTTTGCTGTATCCTGAGACAGTTCAAACGTCAATGACTGTGTCTCCCAGTTGTTATAGCCTTTTGTAGCTGCCTGACTTGTTTTGCTTGAACCTGCGAATAACGCTACCTGTCCAGCTTCTTTATCTGCTCCCCCCATCGTTTGCACGGTTAATTCGTACTTTCCGGCAGGAAGTGAGGCAGCTGTTTGCTTCACTTTAAAGGTTTGAGCACTGGCATTGTCCTTTATCCAGAATTTCAAAGCATACTGTCCTTCAGCAGGTTTTATCCAAGTATCTTCTGCATAAGCAAAATGATGTACCTCAACCTGACTATCATCTAAATCTTGAAAGCTCCAAGAACCATCTGTCCAGAAGTCTGTTTCCATTCCACCATTCACTGCATAGCTGTTTTCTGCTGCTTTAGTGTTTGTCGGCATTAGACTTATCATTAATATCAATACATACAATAAAGGAAGTACTTTCCTCCATTTACCGCACTTCTTTTTCATCAACATCACCTTCTAATTGGAGAATTTTACAACAAAAAGAGAATACGAGTTACAGCACAGTGCTTAATACATTCATTTTTTTAAAATGATGCATGATACTCCTTGCTGTTCTCGCATTCTCTTCCTAAAAATTAGCCTTTTACTTTCTCTACTATTCTCACTTCATACTTATCTAGCTTTATACTGCCATGAAGCTGCTCACCAGTAATAACATCCTTTACTTCACTGCCAAGGACAACTGGCTGCGTATCTTCTGTAAAGTTCATAATAAAGAGATACTCTTTACCTTCATCTTGTCTTGCTTGAACAGATACTCCGCTGCCATGTGTTATCGCGTAATCTGGCTTTAATGACAATTCTTCAATAAGCTTGCCGTAGAAAGCACGATGAAACTCATCATCTAATCGGCCGCCAATATAGTAAGCTTTCCCATTCTCATAAGCATTGCTTGTTACTGCTGCTGTGTTTGCATAAAAATCTTCTTTATACACACCTTCCACATTAGCAGAGGCAATATTTACAACGGTTGCATAATCCTTCAGTACATAATCCTTTCCTTCGTAATGGACAGTGTTAGCATCTTTCGGATAAAGTGTATCTGTTTCAATTGGATTTAGGCCAAACATGTCTTGCAGATCTTGATGCCAGCCTTCCATATACGTTAAGTCATGCTCATTCACGATTCCGCTTATATATGTCATGATTAACGTACCGCCATTTGCTACATACGCTTTTAAGCGGGCAATCGTCTCTTCACTTGCTAAATAGAGCATCGGCACAATCAACAGACGGTATTTAGAAAAATCGTTTTCCTTTGTGATCACATCAACTGGAACATCCTGCTCCCAAAATGTGCGATAATGCTGCTGCAATGTTTGCGGATAGCGCTTCGTGTCTAATCCGTAGCCTTGCGCATCATTCAGCGCCCAGTTATTTTCCCAATCATACAGGATGGCTGTATCTGCTACACGATTTGTACCGACAATATCGGTCAGCTTTTCCAGCGTTGTACCGACCTTGGCAACTTCCTGGAACACCCGGTTATCCGGGCTGTTATCATGGTCAACAACTGCACCGTGAAACTTCTCTGACGACCCACGCGATTTGCGCCACTGGAAGTATAAAACGCTGTCAGAACCATGGGCAACCATCTGCATAGAAGAAAGCAAATGCATGCCTGGACGTTTCGCTTTATTGACTTTATGCCAGTTGACAGCACTTGGTGTTGACTCCATCAGCAAAAACGGCTGCTCTTTTAAACTGCGGAATAAATCATTAATGAAGCCAACCTTCACCGCTAAATCCGCTGTTGTTTCCCAATCATTATGCCAAGCAGGATATGCATCCCAGCTTATCACATCTACGTGACGCGCAAACTTGCTGTAATCAAGACTTTGGAATGGAATCAAATCAAATGTATCTGCCATCAAATTTGTAGTAATCGGAATATCTGGTGAAATCTCTTTAATTGGAACAATTTCATTCTCAAAAAAGTCAATTGTCTGGTCTGTCACAAATCGGCGCCAATCCAAGTTTAAGCCGTGCACTGCATTCTCACCGATTGGAGAAGGAGATTCAATCTGTGACCAGTCACTGTATGTGTGGCTCCAAAACGGCCCCCACCAAGCATCATTGACAGCCTTCAAGTTATTGTCGTACTTTTTCTTCAGCCATTGTCGGAAGGCTTCCTGACAGGTATCACAATGACATTCCCCGCCATATTCATTGGAAATATGCCACATCAGCAAAGCCGGATGGCTGCCGTATCTTTCAGCAAGCAATCTGTTAATCTGCTGTGTTTTTTCTCTATAAACACTAGAAGAGAAGCAGTGATTATGGCGCCCGCCATGGAGCTGCTTCCTTCTAGCGCCGTCAACACGCAGCACCTCCGGATATTTATGGGACATCCATGCAGGTCTTGCACCGCTTGGCGTAGCCAAAATCACTTTGCCGCCAATACCATGAATTCTTTCTATCACCTCATCAAGCCATTCAAAATGGTAGACACCTTCCTCTGGTTCCAAGGCGCTCCACGCAAATATCCCAAGCGAGAAAGTGTTTGTGTGGGACAGCTGCATCAGCTTAATGTCATCCGCTAAAATATCTGGACGGTCCAGCCACTGATCAGGGTTATAATCGCCGCCATGCAGCATAAATTTAGCATCTGTAACAAATGTTTTCTCTTTGTTTGCCATAAAAGTCTCCTTTTTGTTTCCTTATTTTTAGTTAACCTTTTGTTCCACCTGCAGTCAGACCTGATACAAAGTTCTTTTGCAGCAGAATAAATATGATGGCAATTGGAATGCTTATTAAAATGGCTCCTGCAGCGAATGTTGTATAGCTTGCACCCATCACTTCATTAACAAGATTATAGAGTCCAATCGGCAATGTGTAAGATTCCGGTGTGCGCAGGATAGTTGATGACAAAACGAAATCTCCTAACGGTCCTGTGAATCCATTCATTGCTACAACGGCAATCATCGGTCTTGATAACGGCATGAGGATTTGCCAAAAAATTCTTGTATTGCTTGCGCCATCAATTTTGGCACTTTCATCAAGATCCATCGGAATGGAATCCATATAGCCCTTCATTAAATACGTATTCATTGGTATTTGTCCGCCAATATATAGTAAGATCAAAAGCCAATGGCTGTTCATAAGCCCAAGAAGCTGAGCTAAAACGAACAAGGCAATCAATGCAGAGAACTGCGGAATCATTTGCAGCAGCAAGAACACTGTAAGTGCATTTTTTCTGCCTTTAAAACGGAAACGAGAAAACGCATATGCTGTGAACGATACGCTGATAACCGTTCCTATCATGGTAAAGACACTGATTTTTAGCGAGTTCATATACCAGTTGGCATATTGCAGACTCTCTTTGCCTGCGAACAGCTCTTTATAATGATCCAATGTCGGATTGCTCGGAATAATGGACGTACTAATAAGACTGTTGCCAGGATTAAAGCTTGCTCCGATTGTCCAAAGCAAAGGATAAATGATGATTACTGTCATAAAAGCTAAGATGCCATAGGAGACAAGGAGCCGAAAGAATCTTTTTTGCTTCATGTTTGTCTTCATCTCTTACGCTCCTTCTTTAAATGAATTTGTGCGTCTGAACTGCCATAGAGCAATCGCAATAACAAATACAGAAAGCAGAATCGTTAATGCGGCAGCCAAAGAGTACTGGCTTGATTGCATTGTCAGCTTATAAATCCACGATACTAAAATATCGGTGCCGCCCGCTGTTGAACCAGGCACTGCAGGGCCGCCGCCATTAAATAGATAGATAATATTAAAGTTATTAAAATTGAACGTAAACTGTGTAATGATGATTGGCGCCATTGCGATTAAGATCATCGGCATTGTTATATGCTTGAACTTTGCAAAAATACTCGCACCATCAATCGTTGCTGCTTCGTATAAATCGTCTGGAATAGACTGAAGCACACCTGTTGTTACTAGGAATATATATGGGAATCCAAGCCAGCCCTGCATTAAGATTAAGGCAACTCTTGACCAGCTAGCATCTGTCAGCCACGGTATCGGCCCTATGCCTAATGCTGCAAGAATATCGTTGTTGACTGCACCGAAACTGTCATTGAATAATCCTGCAAAAATCAAAATCGTAACAAAACCTGGCACTGCCCAAGGCAATACTAGAATTGTGCGGAAAAATTTCTTAAAGCGGATTTCCTTTTGGTTAACAAGGACTGCCAGCCCAATACCAATGCTAACTTGCACAGTTGAGGCAACAATTGTCCACACAACCGTCCATGCAAGCACATCGAAGAATGTCGAACGCCATATATCTACTGTGAAAATTTCAGCGAATGTTTTCAATCCGACCCAATCTGTCAAATGTGCCGGCGGAGAATGGTATAAGTCATAATTCGTAAAGGCTAACGCGAAACTGAAAAGGATTGGGAAAATAACAGCAAAAATTAAAATGAATAAAGAAGGTCCGCTCACAAGATACGGATATCCTTGCGCAACCAGATTATGGTATTGTTCTTTCAATGAACTTAATTCCATGTTTTCATCACGTAATTTTCCGTTTCTATAAGCATCTCTTAAGTTAAAATAATATACCGTTAATCCAAAGCATGTAACTATGATGGCAATGATTCCTTCTGCTAAAAGGAAAATAGAATTATCACGAGGTACTTCTGTTCCTAAAGTAAAGATTCCCCAGAAACCCATATTAAGCAAATCTCCAAATACTAAAAAGAACATTATGCCTGTTAAAAGCAACAGCAGACCCTTTACCCATTGCTTGTTATAGAACTGCCCAACTCCTGGAATAATTGATAGAATAAGAGCTTTATTGCGATGTTGCACCTTTTTCACCCCTTGATTATTCTTACTTTATGTAATGAGCCGGAATTATGCAGTGCCAAACAATTTTTGTTTGGCACTGTCAGTAAATTTTAGTTGCTGCTATGCTTTGCTTCAATTTGACCTTTAACTGTCTCAACTGCCTGATTCAAGGCATCCTTTGGCTCTGCTTTGCCTGTTGCGATTGTCTGCAGGGCAGCATCAACCGGTGTCCAAACTTCATTCATTTCCGGAATATTCGGTGTCAATTCAGAGAATTGCGACTGTTCAGCAACTGCTTTTGCTATTTCGCTTTCCTTCACAGCCGGATCATCAGCTAATGCCTGTACAGCCGGTACTTCCTGTGTCAATTCGTATCTTGTTTTTGAATTTTCCTCATTAGTCAAATATACTGCCAGCTTTTTTGCAAGCTCTGCGTCTTGAGAATAAGAGCTGACATTGTAGCTTTTCACGCCGATGAATGCACTCATATTTTTACCGTTAGAAAGCTCTGGCAATTTCACAACACCATAGTTGATGCCAGCTTTTTTAAATGGCTCAACATTCCATGGTCCGGAAATAATTGCAGCAGCTTTTCCTTCTGTGAATAATGACTCTAGCACATTGATTCCTTGTTCGCCGATAATTCCAGCTGGAAACAGTCCTTCTTTATAGAACTTCTGAATATATTGTGCACCTTCTAATGCCCCAGCATTGTTTAAACCAATGTCATCAGGCTTATAAGCACCGCTTTCATCTTCACCAAAAATATAACCGCCGTAGCCGCTTAACACGCTTTGTGCATAGTAAATTTGGTCAAATAAAGCAAGGAATCCGTATTTGTCTCCAGATGTGTTTTGCTTGGAATATTCATACCATTCATCCAATGTTTTTGGCAGTTCTTCTTCTGAGATCAAATCTTTGTTATAATAAAGCACTGTCGTTTCTACTGCTTTTGGCAAACCGTATACTTTTCCGTCCACTATTTGTGACTGCAGAGCAGACTCTGTATAGATGGATTTTGTGCTGTCATCAACAGCAAGCTCTTTAATAAGTCCTTCCGTAACTGCTGTTCCGATTTGGTCGCCAGCCATTGTTAAAACATCTGGACCAGTTCCTGCAGGACCATCAAGGCGTAAATCCTCGATTTGCTGTGCGTACGGTTTTTCCACTACTTTTACTGTAACATCATTTTCTTCTTCAAACTTAGCAACGATATCTTTAATTCCTTCTGATTTTTCAATATCTTCCCAGACTAATAGATCGTAGTCTTTATTAGATGAAGCTTTCTGTCCGCTTGAACCTTCGCTGTCTTGAGGTCCGCAGGCTGCCAGTGATAAAGTTAAAGCGATGCCTCCAATCAGGCTTAAATACTTTTTAGACTTTTTCATATATAGGACATCCTTTCCAATAGTTTTCCTAATTGCACCAATTGATGTGAAAGCGTTTCACTAAAATCAATATAGCACCGGTAAAGAAATATGTAAACAATTATTTTACTTTATTAAGTAAATTTTTTTACGAAATTATTTTTCTTCACAAAAAAAAGCAGCACTCTTTACAGTGCTGCTTTTAGCTTAATTCGTGCTTCTTCTTATAATAAGCTCTGAGCCTAAATATAAGGTTTTAACCACTTTTCTTTTCTCCACTACCTGCTCTAACAATAAGGTGATGGCGTTTTTGCAAATTTCCTTCATATCAATATGAAAAGTAGTCAGCGGCGGCGATACATATTTGGCAATACTGATATTATTTATGCTGATAATACTGACTCTGTTAGGTATGGATATACCGTGCTCATTCAATGCCTGCAGGCAGCCCACCGCAATTGGATCAGCAGCGGTAAAGAACGCCGTCGGCATATCGTCACCAAGCTTTTTAATGGCTCTGCCCATCAAAGTATAGCCGTTCTCCACAGAAAAGCCTCTTCTGCAGAAAATGTAGCTTTCGTTTAAAAGCCCTCTTTCCGCCATAATTTCCCGGAAGATTTTTTCCCTTACATCCATTTCATCCTTATCTGTATTGGGGTTATGATAAGTACCACTGACTAAGCCAATTTCCGTATGTCCTTTTTCCATTAAGAAATCTATCGTTTTTTTCGTAATTTGCGCCAAATCAGGCCGAACAGAATCAAAATGATCCGGATCAGGAGTAGTATCAATAAATACCCCGTTTGTGGTAATCTTTCTTAAATAAGCTAATTCTGTTTCTGTAAAAGAACCGACAGCAATAAATCCTTCTATTGTATCTGGTATGCTAATGATTCCTTCTGATATTTTATATGTAGACATTTCAACATTTGCTTTCTTTGCTGATTTTTCAATCTCAATCCGCATTTCCTTGAAATATATATCTTCAAGCTCTTCTGTGTCTGTAAGCCAATATAAAAAAGCAATGTTTTTAACTAGCGGTCTTACTGTTTTCTTTCGGTAATTGAGCTTTTCTGCCACTTCATAAATTTTTTCTCTTGTCTCATCTGGAACAGATAAACTTTTATCATTATTTAATACACGGGAAACCGTCGAAACCGAAAACCCTGATTCTTCTGCGATATCTTTAATGGTAGCCATCTTTTACCTCCATGCCTTATCATTCACCATTTTCATCTATGTAATGAACTTTAATAGCTCTTTTTAATCAGTAAATTTTTTTACTTATTTTTTACTAAATTATATTAAATAATAATGATGATGTAAACTGTTTTTTCAAAATGCCACGAATTTAAAAAAATCACTATATTTTTTATTGCGTCCTCTGCAGAATAGTAGTAATCTGAACATAGACTTAATTAAATTAATTAACAAAGTTAAAACAGTCGATAACAGGAGGCTATTATGAATACTAACTATCCTTTACTTGAAACATATCAGTCTATTTTTTCTACAGATACTACGCCTCGGAAGTTCTTTGCTCCAGGCAGAATCAATCTGATTGGTGAGCATACAGACTATAATGGCGGCCATGTCTTTCCTGCATCCATCTCTTATGGAACTTACGCACTAGCTACAAAACGGGATGATTCTGTCTTTCGTTTCTATTCTGTTAACTTTTCTGATAGCGGTATCATTGAATGTGACCTGTCTTCATTAGCATACGATAAGGCTCATGACTGGGCAAATTATCCAAAAGGCATGATTCATCATTTACGAGAAGCCGGCTTTTCAATCGATACGGGTGCAGATATCTTGTTTTACGGCGATATTCCAAACGGCGCCGGCCTCTCTTCTTCTGCTTCAATCGAGCTTGTGACAGGTGTACTCCTTCAAGGTCTGTTCGACCTTCCAATTGAGCGCATACCGATGATAAAACTTGGGCAAAAAGTCGAAAACAGCTATATTGGAGTTAACAGCGGGATAATGGACCAGTTTGCAATTGGAATGGGTAAGAAGGATTCTGCTATTTTGCTAGACTGTCAAACATTAGAGTATAAGTATGCACCGATTAAGCTGGCAAACCATGTAATCATGATCATCAATACAAATAAACAGCGCACCCTTGCTGGTTCAAAGTATAATGAGCGCCGCTCCCAATGCGAAGCCGCCTTAAGTGATCTTCAGACAGAGCTGTCCATTGAAAGCTTAGGTGCTTTGACGGTTGAGGAATTTGATAATGCAAAACATCTTATTAAAGACCCAGTTAATCTATTGCGTGCAAAGCATGCTGTCTATGAAAATGCGCGAACATTGGAAGCGCTGTCCGCATTAAACAATGGCGACCTTAATAGATTCGGTGAGCTGATGAATCAATCACATGTTAGCTTAAAAGAAGATTATGAAGTGACTGGAACTGAACTGGACACAATTGTCGAAGCAGCATGGAATCAAGCTGGCGTTATCGGGGCACGTATGACTGGTGCAGGCTTCGGCGGATGCGCGATTGCGATTGTGGAAGAAGATAAAGCAGAGGATTTCAAAAAGAATGTTAATGAAATTTATCTAAAGAAGATTGGTTATGAAGCAACCTTTTATAAAGCGACTATCGGCGACGGAGCAAAAGAAATTTAAAAAGGTGGGTTATTTATGAGCATTTTAGTGGTAGGCGGAGCAGGCTATGTTGGATCGCACGCTGTGCATCAGCTGCATGATCGTGGACAAAAAGTAATTATTATCGATAATTTAGAGACTGGCAACAAAGAGGCTATCCATCCTGATGCATCATTTTATGAGGGAGATATTCGTGATATGAATTTCCTCCGTTCTGTTTTTGCACAGGAAGAAATTGAGGCAGTTATTCACTTTGCTGCCAACTCTCTTGTCGGCGAATCAATGGAGAACCCGCTTAAATATTATGATAACAATGTTCACGGTACACAAATGCTGCTTGAGGCAATGGTAGAGTTTAACGTAAAGAATATTGTGTTCTCCTCGACCGCAGCAACTTATGGAGAGCCGGACACAGTTCCTATTACAGAGGATATGGCAACGAATCCAGCTAATCCTTACGGAGAAACGAAGCGGGCTATGGAGAGAATGATAGAATGGGCTGACAAGGCTTACGGCATAAAGTATGTATCACTGCGTTATTTCAATGTAGCAGGAGCAAGAGAAACAGGGGAAATTGGAGAAGACCATGATCCTGAAACACATCTTATCCCGATTATTCTGCAGGCTGCCTTGAACAAGCGCCCATTTGTTACCATATATGGTGATGACTATAACACTCCGGACGGTACATGCATAAGAGATTATATTCACGTGGAGGATCTCATTGACGCCCATTTACTAGCCGTACAATATTTACAACAAGGCGGCAAAAGTGATATTTTCAATCTTGGCAGCAGCCAAGGCTTCTCTGTTAAGGAGCTTGTCGATACAGCCCGTACAATAACAGGCAAAGAAATCCCTGCTGTTATCGGTCCGCGCCGTGCCGGCGATCCGAGCACCTTAATTGCAAGTTCTGCTAAAGCAAAAGAAGTTCTTGGCTGGAAGCCGAGAAGAACTTCCATTGAGCAGATTATGAAGGATGCCTGGAACTGGCACTTGTCCCATCCGAACGGATACAAGAAGGAAGTGGCCAGATGATTTATGCTTATATAGACAAACTTGTCCAAAAAGCAAAGGAAGCAGAGTTGATTGAAGCTGCGGATGTCATTTATGTAAGAAATCAAGTAATACAGCTTTTTAAACTGGAAGCTTTTCCAGAAGAATCTGCTGTCGAGAAACTTTCTGATGACCTTTCTATTCATGATGTAATCGACTGGCTTGTTTCCTATGCCACTGATCAAGCTATTATCGAGAACTTATTGGATATGAAGGACATTTTCGCCGCCAATTTAATGAATTGTTTTGTAGCTCGTCC
The DNA here is from genome assembly GCF_022049065.2 of Niallia sp. Man26. Taxonomy (NCBI): domain Bacteria; kingdom Bacillati; phylum Bacillota; class Bacilli; order Caryophanales; family Bacillaceae; genus Niallia; species Niallia sp. Man26. The sequence goes on along the minus strand of NZ_CP095743.1, from coordinate 1,028,663 downwards.
TTCAGCGGTTAGGGAGACGTTTTACGATAAATATAAACAAGCACCGACAGCTGCAACAGCTTACTTTTATCAATTAAGTAAGAACAGCAACTATATACAAATGAACAGAATAAAAAATAATATTTCCTATAAAATTGATACAGCATACGGCGTTATGGATATTACCATTAACCTGTCCAAGCCTGAAAAAGATCCAGAGGAAATTAAGCGGGAACGTGCGATGAAGAAGGATGTTCATTATCCAAAATGCCTGCTTTGCAAAGAAAACGAAGGCTATGCCGGCCGTATCGGCCATCCTGCCAGATCGAACCATCGGATTATTCCAATTGAGCTTGCAGGTGAAACTTGGAACTTACAATATTCACCTTATGTTTATTATAATGAGCACAGCATTGTCTTTTCAGACGAACACAGAGATATGAAAATTGACCGTCAAGCATTCGAAAGACTGCTGCATTTTACCGAGAAATTTCCTCATTATTTCATCGGTTCTAACGCAGATTTGCCGATTGTCGGCGGCTCTATTCTCAGTCATGACCATTATCAAGGCGGCTGTTATGAATTCGCGATGACTCGAGCAGAGGACAGCTTCCAATTTCCCTTAAATAATTTTCCTGACGTCACTGCGTCTGTCCTTAAATGGCCGATGTCAGTGATTCGATTGAGAGGGAAAAGCAGCATAGAGCTTGTCAATGCTGGAGAGCTAATTCTAAAATCTTGGAGAGGCTATTCTGATAAAGCAGCACATATTCATGCATTTACAGAAGCTGTGCCTCATAATACCATTACGCCGATTGCCAGAGTTCGAAACGGGTCCTTTGAGCTTGACCTTGTTTTAAGAAACAATCGGACAACAGCTGAACATCCGCTCGGTATTTTCCATCCTCATGCTGATGTGCATCATATCAAAAAAGAAAACATCGGCTTGATTGAAGTGATGGGGCTGGCAGTCCTTCCGCCCCGCTTAAAAGAGGAGCTTGGTGAAATCACAAAGCTTTTACTCGGGAAAGAAAATACGGTTAAAGATTATCATCAGCAATGGGCTGATGCTATTGTTCAAGAATACGGGATCATCTCCACTGTTTCTGAAGCAGAACAGATTGTCAAAAAAGAGTTAGGCAAAAAATTCGTGAGAGTGCTTGAAGATGCTGGTGTCTTTAAAGAAAAGCAATCCTTTCAGCGCTTCCTCGATATATTAAACTAAACGTACAAAAAAAGCTGAACCTAAGTGCAGGTTCAGCTTTTTTAACTTTGGTCAAACAGCTCGACAAGCAGCAAGGACACGGCTCCTAATACAGTAGCATCATCTCCTAAGCTCGTTGCCACCACTTCTGTTTTTGCTGCTTCTTTCGTCAATGCTGTTCTTTCGATTTTTCTTTGGATGGCAGGCAGCAAATACTGCTCGCTTTTCATGACGCCTCCGCCCAGCACAATTTTATCAGGGTTGAGCAAATGAATTAAATTCGTCAAGCCGATTCCAATCATTTCGCCGATTTGCGAAAGGAAGTCGGCATGAACCTCGCTGCCTGCCTGCGCTAAAGCGAATATCTCCTCACCACTTATCCGCTCGCCGCAAATACCAATCGAGCGCTCTTCTATTGCGTTGCCGCTTATTAATGTTTGCAGGCAGCCTTGATTTCCACATTCACATACTGCACCATGGAGATCAATCGTCATATGGCCGAATTCTCCAGCTATTCCCTGTGCCCCGTGATGGAGCTTGCCATTCAAAACAAGTCCGGCACCGACACCTCTGCCAATATTTATTGCCACCATGCTGTTCACACCACCATGCCCGCCAAACCATGACTCTCCTAATGCCATTGCCCTTGCATCATTTTCCACTCTTATCGTCATGCCGAATTCTTCCTCGAAAAGCTCTTTAACACGTATATTGCGTAAGCTTATATTCGGAGCAACAAGCACCTCTCCTGCATCGACATCAACTACACCGTGCATAGCCATGCCAATCCCAATAACTTGCTCCTTATCAATGCCGGAACAAAGAAATAGATTTATTACAGCTTGCTTTAACGTTCCAATAAACGCTTCATTCGTAATTGGCAACTGCAATTTTGCTGTGCTGCGATCATAGATCTTCCCTGTTAAATCTGTAAGCACACACTCAACTGTTTCTGGTCCCGCATCCACTCCAACTGCAAAAAAAGCTGTGCTGTTAATATGCAGCATTGTCGGTTTGCGGCCGCCGCTCGATTCGCCAAGCGTACTTTCCACCACAAGCCCTTCTGTCATCAGCTCTTTGACAATACTGCTGACAGTCGGCGGAGTAAGGCTTGTTTCCTTCGCAATCTGCGCTCGCGAAATCGGCTCTGACATCCTGATTTTATTAAGGATGATTGTCTTGTTAACAGACTTCATCCATTGAAAACTGCCACGCTCCACAAAAAAATCCTCCATCTAAAAGTCCTTCTATATATCCTTCATTATACCATAACAGCCTGTGGCCGCCTTCATACTTAGGCGTCCACAGGCTGTTTTAATAGTAAGGATTTAAGTGAATAAGCACTTCTTCAATATTATCATGCTTTTTCATCAGCTTTTGCTTTATTTCTCTCGATAAATCATGCCCCTCCTTGATTGTCTTGTCATGATCGATAGAAATCCGCAAATCGACAAGCACATAATGACCATGTTCACGTGCTCTGAGCCGGTCTATTCTTTTTACCTCTGAAAAAGAAGAGATGATTTGCTCATAATCACTTAAGATAGCAGAATCAATATTGCGCTCAAGCAGAATATCAAAAGCTTCTTTGAGCATTTCCCTCGATATTCTGAAAATCAAATATGCCACAATAATACTCGCAACTTTATCGCCAAACAGCAAAAGCTTGATGTCGAACTTATCTCCTATAATGGAGAGAATAACACCAGCTGCTGCTGCAATACTTGCAACAATATCAGCTTTATGATCATACGCGATTGCCTCGATTGCTTTACTTTTTTGGTCATTAGCAATTTTCATGCTGTACCTGTATAAGTATTCCTTTGCGCCATATGAAATAATGGCAATCCACATAGCAAGTATATTCGGAGCTGTAATCGGGTGAAACAGGCCGATGATTGCTTCATAAACAACATATAAAGACACCGCAAACAGAACAATTCCAACAATTCCAGAAACAATGATTTCCGCTTTTCCATGTCCGTATGGGTGTTCAAGATCTGCCGGTTTGTTTGCTATTTTAATAACAAACAATACAATGACAGAAGCAAAAACATCTGCAGCTGAATGAATACCATCTGCAAACACAGCGTCACTGTTTGCCGCCCAGCCGACTACCAGTTTTCCTATCGTTAATATTACATTGCTTATAACGCTAATCCAAGCTACTTTTTTCGCAATTCGTTCTCTTGTCGACAAAGCAATACTTCCCCTCTAAAAAAATCACCTTTGTATCTTAACAAACGCGAACCTTATGGGTCTAGAGAAAAATTGTTGGTCATTACCACAACTATTCACCTAGCCAAAATACAGATACGTTAACCGTTTATATGACGGAAAGCCAAAAAGATGAGACACCATTCATTATTGGAAATTTTCTTCAATTTAAACAGAGGAATCGTTAATTAGATATAAGAGGGATTATTGCCGCCTGCTATTTTTAGTAAGTTGGCGGCAATAACCAAAGGCTTATTTAGAAATGAACATTTGAGTCCAATGATGTCCTGTTGCATAGTAACCTACACCTATTTGAGTGAAGGAGCTGCTTAAAATATTTGCTCTATGGCCGCTTGAATTCATCCAGGAATTTACGACCTGCTGCGCCGTTGTCTGTCCTTTAGCAATATTTTCACCAGCTGATCTATAGCTGATTCCATATGCTTTCATCATGTCAAAAGGTGATCCATAAGTTGGACTCGTATGACTGAAATAATTCTTTTGTGCCATATCCATCGACTTGTCTCTTGCTACTCTCGATAATTCCCAGTTTTCTGTTAAAGGAGCAAGGCCTGCTTTTTGTCTTTCGATATTACATAATCTAATTACTTCACGTTCTACTGTTTTAACAGAATCGATATTCGGAATGTTTAAGCTTTGGCCAGGGTAAATAAGGCTTGGGTTTTTAATTTGAGGGTTAGCCCCAATAATTTCCCTTAAGCCTATTTGATATTTAACAGCTATTTTCCACATAGAATCTCCGCTTTTGACTGTATATGTATCAGCAAAAGCCATTGTAGGAACAGCAAATAAACACAGAAGCGCCATTACTAGTTTTTTCATGTTTTCACCTCCTTATCGAAGATAAGATGCGTCTTTTCCGGTAAAAATATTCAAAAAAATATCCCGATTCTTATTCCAGAAAAAAAGATAATATCTTGGTGACATCTTGGTTAATTAATGATAATATTATGGTATATTAAATCATAAACATTGGGGAGGATAATATGCCGTTAATACGCTTCGATATGTATGAAGGAAGATCTGAGACAGAAATCAAAAAAATACTTGATGTATCTCACCGTGTCATGGTAGAGGCATTTCAGGTGCCAGAAAGAGACAGATATCAGATTGTTTCCCAGCACAAATCATATGAAATGGTCATTGAGGATACAGGGCTTGGTTTTTCGAGAAGTGAAAATGTCCTCATAATAAGTGTGACAAGCAGATACCGCACCCCTGATCAGAAACAGACATTTTATAAAAGCCTGACAGATGAACTTGAACGCCAATGCGGGATTACCCCAAATGACGTTATGGTATCCTTTACGATAAACAATGATGAGGATTGGAGCTTTGGGTTTGGAGAAGCACAATTTTTGACTGGTAAGTTGACATAATAAAAAGGGCAGAGTGGATTCTCTGCCCTTTTTGTTATGTTGTTATCTTTCGATTTTCTCTGCATGGTATAATTCTGCTTCAAGCGGTGCAGCTAAATATTCGCCTGCTTTAGAAACAAATCCTTGGAAATGGCTGCTTTTGTTGTGGCTTTCGATAGCAGCTTGGTCTTTCCAGCCTTCAATCATTAAATAAGTGTTTTCTTCTTCTACACTTTTCACAAGATTATAGGCAACATTTCCTTCTTCTGCTTGTGATGCTTTAACTAAAGCTTGTACCTCATTTAAAAATGCTGCTTCTTTACCTTCTTGTAATTTCATTTTTGCGTGAATAATGAACATAGTTATTTCCTCCTTATAATTTGTATAATAAGCGGCTGCAGCTGACTTGCTTAAGGCAGGCAGCCGCACTTAAACTGTATCTAAGCTATCTTATATTTCAACCGTAGACACATTTTTACTCAAGCGGGAGAGCATATCAAGCAATGTTTCCTGCTCGCTTGAACTAAAACCGTTTAACGTCTGTTCAATAAAGCTTTTTTTCGCCTGAAGGGAAACGGTAATTTCCTCCCGGCCGCCTTCTGTTAAACTAACTAACGTGACACGGTTATCCTCCGCTTTTTTACGGCGCGATATTAGTCCTGCTGCTTCAAGCTGTTTTAAATGCCTTGTAACTGCTGCATTATCAATGTTAACTTCCTTCTGCAGGGCACTCTGGCTTATCTCATCAGCATTATAGAGGCAATGCAAGATCTCAATCCTTGTCGGACTGGAGCCTAAACAGGACTCAAACTTTGTATTTACATTATTATTCAGCTTTTGCAGCTGATAAAAAATCTGGAGCTGTATGAGGCAATCATTACTCATGGTATTCTCCTTCCAAACAATTAGTTGACATGTCAATAATTGATACATCAAATATAAACCTATTTTCTCCAATTGTCAAAGAATTAATTCGAAAAACCGCTTCTGTTTAAGAAGCGGCTTATCTATCATCTGTACAAATTACTGTGGTGAGCCAACCACACGGCTGCCCCTTCTTACAAAGCCGTAATAAGACAGCAGCGCCAAAAAGCTCGCTAAAAACATAATCACACCCATCGGAAGGGCTGTTTGCTCGCCGGCAATACCTACTAGCGGCGCGGATATGGATCCTAAAATAAATGGAAGCAAACCGAGCAATGCAGATGCACTTCCTGCAATATGACCTTGTGTTTCCATCGCTAATGAGAAAGATGTTGTTGAAATAATTCCAATGGACGACACAAAAAAGAAAATGGGAATAACAATGGCTAGCAATGGGGCATGAAGCAACAGGGCAATGAATAAGGTAATACCTGAAAGATTGGCAATAAGGAGGCCAATTTGCAGGAAAGTCCTCTCAGAAACAGTATCTGCAAACCTTCCGACAAGCTGGGAGCCAATCATTAAAGCAATTCCGTTCATTCCAAACAGCAGACTGAATGTTGTTGGCGAAACGCCGTAAATATTTTGATAAACAAACGGTGTCCCTGAAACATAGGCAAAGATCCCTGCTACAATAAAGCCTTGTGTAAGTGCATATCCTCTGAATTGGCGATCCTTTAGAAGCGTCCCGAAATTCCGCAAAATTTGCCCTATATTACTCGGCACTCGTTTCTCAGGAGGCAATGTTTCCTTAAGACGCAAAGAAACAGTAAGTGATAGGATTACTCCTACACATGCAAGCACAAGAAATACAACATTCCAATCGCCAAACTTGAGTATCGTGCTTCCTGCGACAGGTGCTAAGATTGGTCCCAAGTTATTAACAAGCATTAATAACGCAAAGAATTTCGTCAATTCCTTGCCGCTGTATACATCGCGGACAATCGCCCTTGAGATAACAATCCCGCCGGCTGCTGAAAAGCCTTGGACAAAGCGTGCTACAATAAAGAAGTAAATATTTGGGGCAAAAGAACAAATGACAGAAGCGATTAAGTAAACAATCAGGAAAATGACTAAAGGTTTTCTCCGTCCTATAACATCACTCATCGGCCCTATTACTAGCTGGCCAGCTCCTAAGCCAAGCAGACAGGTAGTCAAGCTAATCTGAACTAGGGAGGCTGTCGTGCCGTAATCCTTCACAATGGTCGGGAAGGATGGCAGGTACATATCGATCGTAAGCGGACCTAAAATAGCCAGTGAACCAAGCAGGAATGCTAAACGCAGCCTTTTATTTCTTTCCAGTACATCGGACAAAATCTTTCCACCTTCCTATATTTTTAATTAACTTTTGCTAGCTTCTATCATAACTTGATATCCTCCCTTTGAATAGCTGAAATCGTTATTTTTAGATAAAATATTTCTATATACTAAGGATTATGCTAACCTTCGTTGATTTCCCCTGTCAGCACTGACTCAACAATGTCATCTCCCCCCACCCACTTTTTAAAATCAAGTACTAACGGATGAGCGCTTTTAGCAAGAGCAGTCTTAATTAAGCCTTGATCGAAAGCATAAGAGAAAGTATGAATGGTTCCGAAGAAGTCCTGATAATCTGTGAAAAACAGCGGAGATGTGTCCTCACTGAAATGCTCAAATAATTTAGTCTGATTCCAGCTGCTTCCCATCAATTTCGCCAAATGAGTCTGCCTTTGAAGCGATCCCGCTATATTTGTACGGTTTTTTGTGGTCATCTTCTTATGCTTGAAGTGATTTGTACATGCTAGTGAGCCATTCCCCCAAAGAACTTCAACTTTTTCGGGACAGGTTTCCACAGTTGCCATATTTCCTTTTTCATCACCAATGGAGAAATTATAGCAAGCCGCATGAGGAATTAATTTTAATAAACAGACAGCCTCCTCCACGGTCGAACAGTTATCCAGCACTATTCTGCAGCTTACCCATGGGGAAACTCCTTTTCTATATCCTTCATTGCTGACAAAATGCAAACCAATTACAAGCCCTTTTTCATTTACGCCGTCATGCCTTCCAAGCAGCTGTAAATTGTACCCCGCTGAAGCGTACTGACTGTTGGTTTGAATCATGGAAAAAATGCCATCATATAAAAGGGGCGAAAAATCATAGTTTCTTGTATAAACACCATTATCAATGAGCGTTGTACAGCCCATTGCTTTTGTCTTTGGGACATCATAACCGCTAAAACAGGCTGCAGCCGATGTATAGCTAACTTCTAGCTTTTCTGCCACACCTTGAAGCTCCTCTAGAAGATGTGGAGCAAGTTCCCTATAGATGGCTTCCATATTGCGCCAATCAATCGTTTCTTTTGTTACATGTTTATACATAGTCAGCAAATCTGGCTGTTTCTTCAAGAAAACTCCATAATCCTGACCGATTTCAAAGGAACTTTTTCTCAGCTGCCAAATATAAGCCTTGAAAGTTGTCATTTATATGCCCCCTAAATTAAAATTGTAGCAGAGCAAGCTTGCACTGCTATTATAATTAGTTTATATCCGACAGACTGATGAGACCTGTCAATTTTTGCTCATTGAGAACAGAAATAAAAACTTTCTTCGTTTTAAGAGGAGGCTGCATCATCTAATAAGGAGATTCTAGGGACATGAACAGTGGAAAATTTGAAATTACAGTGAATCCCTCAGCCAAATCAATTGATATGATTATTGCGGGGACTTTTACACCTGAAAAGGTAGAGGAGTTTCTTGCTGAATACGCTTTACAGGTAAATTGCATCCCATCTTGTGAGCACACATTAAGAATTAACTGTTTAGATATTGATGTGCTGACACAGGCAATGATTCCATATATGGAGCGCTGTTTCCGTGTTTACCAGGAAACAGGATGCAAAAGCATGATTCTCATTATTAACAAAAGCCCCATGCTTAAAATGCAATTTAATCGTATCATTAAAAACACTGGTTTTGAGAATGCTGCCATACTAGAGGTATAATTGACCTGAATATGGACGCATAAAAAAAGGCAAAGCAGCGTTGCTGCCTTTGCCTTTTTAGGGGATACGTGATTTACACTTTAAACTTCCGGATAAGTTCTTGCAAGCTTTCGGCAAGATTTGCTAGAGAAGACGACGATGCTGCAATCTCTTCCATTGACGCCACTTGCTCTTCTGTCGCAGCGGACACATTTTCAGTATTTGCTGCCGCTTCCCCTGCCATGCTGTTTACTTCCATTACCGATACATTAATAACTTCTGTATTCTCCTTCAATTCCTTCAATGAAATGAACACATTCTCAAACAAGCTGACTAAGTCCAGAACAGACACTTCTATTTTACCGAAGGATTCTCCTGCATTTTTTACAATGTTTAAGCCTAAATCAACTTCATTTTTTGCACTTGACATAGATTGAATCGTAACTCTTGTATCCCCTTGAATTTGACCGATAAGACTTGTGATCTGCTCTGCAGATTGGGCAGACTGTTCAGCCAGCTTTCTTACTTCATCGGCTACTACAGCAAAGCCCTTGCCTTGCTCTCCTGCTCTTGCAGCTTCAATAGCTGCATTAAGTGCAAGCAAGTTTGTCTGTGAAGAGATGTCCGTAATTGCCTTTGTGATTTCGCCGATTTCTTTAATACGTCCTTCCAACGTATCAATAGACATAGCTAAGTTCCCAACATTTGTATTAATCGAATTCATTTGAGCTGTTACTTCCTCAATGTTTTGCAGCCCTTCTTTTGACGCTTCAGCTGTAGAGGAGGCTGTTTGCGCTACTTTTTCTGCGTTTTCGGAGATTTTTTCCGTGCTTGCCGTTACATTGTTAATTCCCTCTGAGCTTGATGCCATTAATCTCATTTGATTCTCTGAGCTTGATGCAAGCTCCTGAATCGTCTCTGAGATATGCTCACTCGCTTTGCTGCTTTCCTCTGAGCTTGCACTTAATTCCTCAGAAGAGGAAGCGAGAGCTTGAGATGTTTCACCGATTGTTTCCACAAGCTCTTTGATTCCGTCAGCCATACTATTGAAGCTTAAAGACAGAGAGCCTACTTCATCCTTCGATGCATAGTCAGATCTTTGAGAGAAATCGCCATTTTCTCCACTTTCCATTAAACCTTTTAGCTTTTTAATTGGATTTGTGATTGTCCGTGAAATATAGAGACCGAATAATACAGACAGCACTAGAAATACCGCAATAATGCTGATGGAAAGCACAAGCGTTGTACTGTAATTATCTTTGTTTTCCTGTGCGATTTTACTTGCCTGGTCTTCATTTGCCTTTTGTAATGATTCGAGCAAATCTGTCATTTCTTCCCGTTTTCTTATTACTTCTTCAGAATAAAGACGATATGCTTCTGCATTTTTATTGTCCAATGCTAATGCTAAAGCTTCATTTGTTGTTTCACTGATTTCAGTCAGTGACAGTTTATATTGATCAAGCGCTGTCTGTTCCTCTGAAGACAAATCCAGCTGGTCTAATTTGCTTACATACTGATCTATTTCGTCAGTTGTTTTCTTGTACATTTCATTAAGCTGACTATTTCTTGAGTCATCCTCATTTAACATCAGCTCTAAAACAAACCGATCTGTCGCCTGATCGTCGCTTACTATTTTAGCCACCCATGTGTTTGGTATTAGGCGGTCATTATACATCTCTTCAGATCCGTCAGCCATGTTTTTCATACCATTAATAGCATAAATTCCGACTGTAATTAATGATATAGCACTGAATATAATGATCATTAATATTTTAATAGAAATTTACTGTTTTTTATCACTTTCATGCCTTTCGCTCCTCATTTTATATTTATCTCCCCTACTTGCTCTATCGTCCAACTCTACCTTAAACATTAGCACTTTATAAAATTTATTATTCTTGCAAATAATGTACAAATTAGTTATAATATTTCGTTTAAAATTCAAGTTACAGGATTGGTAATCACTTACGTAAATGGTTTACAATGGAATAATATAGGGAATTATTCTATATAGGTTTCGGGCTATGAAACTATTTAAGAGGTGACAGTAGATGAAAAAATTAAATTGGGCAATCCTTGGACCTGGCAGTATCGCTGCTGATTTTGCAAGAGCGTTAAATGACATGCACGGGAGCATCTATGCAGTCGGTTCACGAACATTAGAAAAAGCAGAGCAGTTTGCAAAGCAATATAATGTTGCAAAGGCATACGGAAGTTATGAGGAAATGCTTCACGATGACAAAATAGATGTTGTCTATATTGCAACCCCGCACTCAAACCACTATGAATTCATTATGAAAAGCCTAGAAAACAATAAACATGTCTTTTGTGAGAAAGCAATTACGGTTAGCTCTGAGCAGCTTCTTGCTGCAGTAAAGCTAGCTGCAGACAAACAGCTTGTACTAGCAGAAGCAATGACTATTTACCATATGCCGCTGTATAAAGAATTGCGTCATCGGATCACTTCAGGCAGTATCGGCAAATTGAAAATGGTTAATGTGCTGTTTGGCAGCTCTAAGGAAGATGATCCTACAAACCGTTATTTTAATATGGATTTGGCAGGCGGGGCGTTGCTTGATATCGGTACATATGCTCTTTCATTTGCTAGATCCTTTCTTTCAAGCCAGCCTCATGAGATTCTGACAACCGTTAATAAATATTCAACAGGTGCAGATGAACAGTCAGGAATTATCCTAAAAAACAAAGAAGACGAAATGGCTGTCGTCACACTTGCAATGAGAGCCAGAACACAAAAGCTTGGCATTATCGCTGGCGACAACGGCTATATCATGGTTCCTGATTTTCCTAGAGCCGATAAGGCAACCATTCATTATTTAGATGGTGCACAAGAAACGGTGGAAGCAGGCGAGAGCAGTAAAGCTTTGCATTATGAAATTGAAGATATGGAGCGATTTGTTGCAGAAAAAGAAAAGGAAAGCACATTGCCATTAACGGTTGATGTGATGGAAATTATGACAGATGTTCGCAATCAATGGGGTATACGTTATCCATTTGAATAAAAAAGAGGAATGCAGTTGTTCTGCATTCCTCTCTCTTTTATAGTGGTGCTGTTTGCCTTTTCTGGCCAACATAATAGACCATTTCTTGATATCCAATCTGTTTCAGCTTCTTCTGGACAGCGAACAAATCATCGCCGATTCGGTCAGGATGATGAGAATCGGATCCAAATGTTATATCGACATTATAATAAAAGGCACGTTCTAACATGTCATCAGCTGGATACCAGCCGCCCACATCCTTCATTTTTCCTGATGTGTTCACTTCAATGGATACACCTGATTCGCCAATAATTTTCAGTGTCTCATCTAAGATTGGTGTTTCAATGGCTGAAAAGGCAGGATAATAACCTTTCATTGCATCAATATGACCAAGGATTTGGAAAACACCGCTTTTGGCTGATCCTTGAATTAATCGGTAATAATCTTCCTTCTCTTGAACTTGCTGTGACGCAGTAAGCCCTGGCCATCTGCTTTTATCAAAAATACTCTTTCCATTCACATAATGAACAGAACCGATAATATAATCAAATGGATATTTATCATATTCTTTTTTGTACATATGAAGAAGATGTGGATAATAATCACTTTCCACTCCAAGCAGAACATGAATTTTGTCCTTATAGGCTTCCTTCAGCTTTAGGACCTCTTCCACATAGTGAACAAACTCACTTTTCCCCATGGAGTACCGTGGAAACGGCTGGTCTTCTTTATGAAAGAACAAGGGAGAATGATCTGATATGCCAATATAATGCAGCCCTTTCTCAATCCCTGCCTGAATATACTCTTCGATTTTACCAATTGCATGGCCACATCTGTCATGGTGTGTATGCAAATCAAATAAGATGCTGTTCATATGCCTCTCCTCACTTGCTTTTTATCTTGTAAACTAAGTATATACGAATCTGAATCGTACTGTCATGTGAGGCGGACTATAAAAAAAGGCATGGAGAATTCTCCATGCCCGCATCAATTACACAATTTTTATCTGGTTATCCTCTATAACTACCTTTTCATTTTCCTTTAGGTTTGTGAAAATAATTGGTGTAATAACAGACGGCACCTTGTCCTTAATTGCCTCAAAATCTATTTCCATTAATTTCTCACCTTGCTTCACTTTTTGACCGTCCGTAACAAAGGATGTGAAGCCTTCCCCTTTTAAAGTAACTGTATCCAATCCTACATGAATGAGAATTTCTCTGCCGTTGTTATCTGACAGACTAATGGCATGCTTTGTAGGAAAAACATTAATAACTGTTCCATTAACCGGTGAGATTAGTGTGCCATTTGTTGGATCAATGGCTGCACCGTCTCCCATCATTTTCTGGGAAAAGACTGGGTCTGGCACTTCTTCAATAGGAAGAAGTCTTCCTTCTAATGGAAGAATAAAGGAATTCTCATCTGCATTTGACTGGTTTTTCTTAAACAGGTTTTTGAACATACTAGCACCTCCATGAATTTAGGACGAACGTCATTTCTTTAAATAAAACACAATTGATTCATAAGGACGTAATTCGATATTTTCTAGATCCTCTTTTGAGTCAGAGTAATTAGATAACAGCATGGTTTTTGTATAACCTTCAACCTCTAATGTGTCAGGCAATTCGAATGAAATAGGCTCTCCATAAAAATTATTAACCACAATCAGCTTTTCGTTATCATTGGAACGAACATATGCAAAAAGCTGCTGGTGATCTGGAAGCAATAGCTCATAATCGCCATTTGTAACAATATCGTACTCTTTTCTCAATGATATCAACTTTTGGTAATGATAGAAGACCGAATCAGAATCCTTTAAGGCTGCTTCTGCATTTATTTCATGATAGTTTCTAGCTGTATTTATCCACGGTGTTCCTGTTGTAAAGCCAGCATTTGCCTCTGCATTCCATTGTACAGGAGTTCTTGAGTTATCACGAGATTTACGTCTTAATATTTCGAGGATTTCCTCTTCTGTTTTTCCCGCTTGCTTTAATAGTTGAAACATATTGATTGATTCAACATCCCGGTAATCTTCAATAGAATCGAATTTAGGGTCTGTCATCCCAAACTCTTCTCCTTGGTAAATATAAGGCGTTCCCTGCATCATGTGAATGACTGTAGCAAGCATTTTCGCTGATTCCTTATGGTATTTTTGATCATTGCCATATCTTGAAACGACCCGGGGCTGATCATGATTACACCAAAACAGCGCATTCCAGCCTCCGCCTTTATTCATGCCTGTCTGCCAATCAGATAATATTTTCTTTAAGGAAAGGAAATCCATATCGCCCAGCGCCCACTTTTCTCCATTCGGATAATCAACCTTTAAATGATGAAAATTAAAAGTCATGCTAAGCTCTTCCCGTGTCGGGTTGGAATATTGAATACAATGCTCTAATGTTGTAGATGACATTTCGCCAACTGTCATAGAATCATATTTTGAGAAGACTTCCTTGTTCATCTCATGAATAAATTCATGCACTCTTGGTCCGTCGGTATAAAATCTTCTTCCGTCCCCCACATTGTCATCTGGAAATTGCTGATTTTTTGAAATTAAGTTGATAACATCAAGGCGGAAGCCATCGACGCCCTTCTCAAACCAAAAGTTCATCATTTCATAGATTTTATGGCGAACTTCTTCATTTTCCCAGTTTAAATCAGCTTGTGTGACATCAAACAAATGAAGATAATACTGCCCTGTTTTTTCATCATATTGCCATGCATTTCCGCCAAACTTTGACTGCCAATTATTCGGTGCACTTCCATCTTCTTTACCGTCTTTCCAAATATAATAATTTCGATACGGATTATCTTTCGAGGAAGCCGCCTGTTTGAACCATTCATGCTCTGTTGACGTATGATTCACGACAATGTCCATAATAACCTTAATGTCTTTTTTATGAGCCTTACTCAGCAATACATCGAAATCCTCCATTGTCCCGTATTCAGGATGAATGGAGAAATAATCACTAATATCGTAGCCATTATCTCTTTGAGGAGAAGCATAAATTGGTGTTAACCATATGACATCTACACCAAGCTCATGCAAATAGTCCAATTTTTCCACAATGCCTTGAATATCACCGACACCGTTACCAGTAGTATCATTGAAGCTTTTCGGATATATTTGATATACAACTGCCTTTTCCCACCATGTTTGATTCATCTATATACACCGCCATTATTTACATTTATGAACCCTGTATATACAGGTTATATATTTATGATAACATGTATATACATGTTGTCAATTAAAAAATAATGCGTTTTCATTTTTGATTTCTTCTGACAAAATCAAAAAAGCTTATTGTGATTAGGTTTCACAATAAGCTTTGTCTTCATCCAATATTTACATATTTCCTTTACGCTTCGAGCTTTACAGCTTTCCGGCTTGTTCCGAATTCTTTCATTTTGCTTCTCACCGTTGCTATGATTGCTGCTTGCCCAGGTGCAAGTATCGTTCTCGCATCATATACTTTGTCATCCTGGACGAGAAGCTCTCGTACAGCCTGAGCCCATGCCTGCAGACATTCTGTATTAACGTTTATTTTTGCATGACCTAGTTCAATCGATCTTTGGATTTGATGGAGCGGAATTCCCGACCCGCCATGCAGGACTAACGGAACATTTGTAATCCGAGAAATATGCTCCATTTCCTTAAAGCCAAGGATTGGCTCTCCTTTATACGGTCCATGAACAGATCCTAATGCTGCTGCCAGTGCATCAATACCAGTTTCATTGACGAGCTGCAAACACTCATTTGGATCTGCATAGGAAATACCTCCGATTAAACCATCCTCATTTCCGCCGACCGTTCCTACCTCTGCTTCGACAGAAACACCAAAGTTCCTAGCATAATCAACGACTTCTCTTGTCATCCTGATATTTTCTTCAATAGGTGAATGGGAGCCGTCAATCATGACTGAACTAAAGCCTGCATCAATCGCTTGCTTGCATCTTGCTACGCTTTTGCCGTGATCTAAATGGAGAGCTACAGGCACAGTGATTTCTAATTCTTCTACTAATGCAGATACACCTGCTGCAATTATTTTAAAGCCTCCCAAATAATCAACTAACCGGTCGGAAGCGGCAACAATGACAGGTGCTTGCTCAGCTTCTGCTGCCTGCAGAATTGCTTGAACCCACTGAAAGCTGTTCATATTATATTGACCGACAGCATACTTTTCTTCTTTCGCTTTTCTCAACATATCATGCATCGAAACAATCGCCATTGCTACACCTCCATCTATTTATTTTCCCCCTAAAACTTACAGAGCTTTTTCCGCTTCAAAATGCTTAGCAAGCACTTGAAGTGTTGTTTCCTTTGCAGTCTTGATAACTTCTTCCGCATCAAGCTGATAGTATTCTGGTCGGAAGAGTTCAACAGACACATGGTCTACACCCTTATTCTTTAAGATAGGGATAATGCTGTCTAAATCAATGGCTCCATGCCCTGGCCATACTCGGTCAACATCCATTAAAATACCAGGCTGATAATCTTCGACGTCATTAATATGAAAGATAAATATCTTTTCAGAATCTGTGTTTTTCAAGCTTTCCAGCGTAGAATTCATCGCATAATATTGGAATGTATCAAACACGATGCCAACATTATGTCTGTCGACTTCCTTGACCACTTCATTGGCGAATTCCAATGTGTTGATAGTGGCATGTGGATGGCCGATAAATTCAATTGCTAGTTTCACTCCATATGGCTCTGCCAAGTCAGACAAATCTCGTAAAGTCTCGACACTGCTGTTGATAATGTCTTTACGCAGAATTTTCTGTTCAGAAACAAGCGGTACTACAACAATATTCTTACAATTAATTACTTTTGAAATCTCAAGCATTTCCTGAAACTCTTCACGCAATGCTGCATATTCTTCCTCTGTGCGATTATTAAAGAACACTAGTGCATTTAATGAGAGCGGCTTTACATGATGAGTTTGAAAGTACTGGGCTAAATCTTCAAGTGTATGTGTTTTTAAGTAGTCTTTCAGCTGGTCGATTGATCTGATTTCTATATAGTCATAGCCGTATTTCTCACAAAGCTCTAAATCCTTCTCTAAGCTTGAGTTTTCCAATGTTGTCCCTTGATTTAATCCTATTTTCATTCTGACAATCCTCCTTATTTAACTGCTGATAATCCTAATCCTTCTTTAATGGATCTCAATGTCACTTCATTGGACCAATCTGGTTTATCCGGATAAGCAAAAACAGAGTTTGTGATAATGCCGTTGAAATTGAATTCTCTCAGCTTGCGGTATAGTGTATCAAAGTCAATTTCGCCTTCGCCTGGGTTCAAGTGCTGATGAACAGTCACATTAGCATTCGGCGGATTGACGATATAGCGCAAGCCAAATGCTGCTTTATGGTTCAGCGTATCTGCAATCAATACATGTGCCAGCAAGTCCTTTGCCTCATCCAGCTGTTTTCCGATATCGCCGATGCCGTCATCATAAAAGAAAGCATGTGCCACAGAGTAAACAAGCTTAATCCAATCCTTATCTAACGCGCGAATCATTCGAACAGCCTCAATATTCAATTCAATGAAGTCATGAGGATGTGATTGCAGATTAAGGGCAATTCCTTCCTTTTCGAAAATAGGCATAAGCTCATCCATGGAGCGAATGAAGGATGCTTCACTTTCGGTTGGGCGGGTTTTATCGCCGGCAAATTCACTGTTCATTAAATCAACACCTAAATCAGATGTGATTTCAATGCATCGTTTCCAGTTCCTCACAGCAGCCTGCCGTTCTAATTCATTTGGGGAAGACCATTGCTGTACAGGCAAAACAGATGAAATTTTCACCCCTGCATCTGAACAGTATCGCTTCAAATCCTTGATTAGCTGCTTATCAACTTTTGGATATTCGTAAAACCAGATGAAATCCTTGCGCGGAGAAAGCTCTACATATTCGTAGCCGAGTCTTGCTACATTGTCGATTGTTTCCTTTAAACCTGTATTATCCCTAAAGTGTGATGGATCGTATGCTAATCTCATATTTTTTAACCTCTTCCCTTTGAAAATTATAAATATGCTTGTGAGGGGAAAATAAATCCCCTCAACCATGCAGAAACTTATACTTATAAATTATAGACTTGCTGCTGATAATCCTTTTTTATAGAAATCTGGTTTATCCGCTAGAACAACTTCTTCTCTTTCGCCTGATTGCTGGGATTTAATACATGCATCTGCAGTCACTTGAGCGATATAGCCATCCCATGCTGTCGGGCCGTTTGGTTCTCCAGTCTTTTTAATAGAATCCATAAAATCCTGAAGCTCTGTATCATAGGCATCAAGAAAGCGCTGCTTCCAATCTACTAATATATTAGAACCTAATGTAGCATTTTTGCGGTATGTGATGCTTTGGAATTCAGGAAGCTTCACAATCCCGTCTTCACCAACTACCTCACATTGAATATCATAGCCATACTGGCAATTAACGGAGATTTCTACATTTATGATAATGCCTGAATGTGTTTCTAATAGGACAATTTGTGGATCTCTTAAGTTTTCATGTGCGTATTTAGATTTTCTTGGAAATAGAACTTGCACAGATTTATAGTCATCATCTACTAGCCAATGAAGAACATCAATTTCATGTATTAATGTGTCTGAGATTGCCATATCTGTTGTATACATTTCGTTAACTTCCGGATTGCGGTGAGCACAATGAATTAATAATGGCTCTCCAATAAATTTATTATCAATTGCCTCTTTCAGCTGAACATAGCCGCTGTCATAACGGCGCATAAATCCAACTTGCACTAGTCGTTTGCCATGCTTCATTTCTGCTTCTACTATTCTCATGCAGCCTTCTGCTGTTGTTGCCAAAGGCTTTTCACAAAACACATATTTACCTGCACTAATAGCTGCGAGCACACTTGCTTCATGGGCAGGTCCCCAGCTTGTTACAAAAACAGCATCCACGTTATTTGCTGCAACTAATGATACATCATCTGGATAAACGACAGCATCTAAACCATATTGCTCAACAGCCTGTTTTGCCGACTCTTGATTTACATCTGTAACAGCTACGATTTTTCCGCCTGACAGTGTGTTTGTAATTCTTTTAATATGTTCACGCCCAATAGCACCTGTGCCAATTACCCCGATATTCAATGTCATATCTCTCATCCTCTTTTCGATTAGTTTCTTTTCTATCCTTTGGTATACGCTTACAAAAAAACTTATTTCGCTTCTGGTATTGCATCATCATCTGAGAGGTTCTTCCCGTAGTTGCGAAATTCCTGTTCTAATTGCTCTAAGGAGCGATCCTTTGTTTCCGGCAAATACTTCTTAACAAACGCAATCGCAATGATTCCTAATCCGACAAAAACGAAGAATGTTGTGGACAGTCCAATTCCTGCCATTAATACAGGGAACAGCAAGCCAACTAAGAAGTTCGTGATCCACAAGCAAAACACTGTCACTCCCATTCCAAGTCCTCTAAGCCTTTGCGGGAAAATTTCCGAAAGCATGAGCCAAGTCACTGGTGAGATAGCTCCTTGCTGGAAGGCTAAAAAGGTTACAGTTAAGGATAAGACGATATATGGCAATGCTGGTGATCCTTCCATCGTAAGAGAAAAGATTCCGATTAACAGCAAGGCAATGGTTGTGCCGATTTGACCTGTAATCAACATTGGACGGCGGCCGACCCTACCTAGGAGCCAGATTCCGACAAACGTAGCAACAACCGATATGATACCGTTTGCAATATTTCCTATTAAAGCTGCTCTTGTCTCAAAACCAGCATCCTTTAAGATTTCTGTTCCATAATACATGATTGAGTTAACGCCTGTTATTTGCTGTACAACAGCAATCCCCAAACCAATAAACACAATTCTTCGAACCCATGGAACATTCAAATCTTTAAAAGTCGCTTTTTTCATTTGAGACTGATCTTCAAGCGATTTCTCAATTTCTTTCAGTTCTGCTTGTGCTCTTGCTTCTGCTCTTACCTTTTGCAGCACGCGCAGTGCATCGCCGATTCTGCCTTTAGAAGCAAGCCAGCGCGGACTTTCCGGGACAACGAGCATTCCAAACCATAGAAATACAGCAGGAAGGGATGCAATGACAAGCATATATCGCCAGACATGAGCTGTATCACCTAGTGTATTTCCTAAAATAGCATTGAAAGTAAATGCGAGCAGCTGCCCTGATACGATCATTAGCTCATTCTGCGTAACCATTCTTCCCCTGTTTTCAGCAGGCGACATTTCTGCCAGGAAAGCAGGTACTGTTACCGAAGCTCCGCCGACAGCAAGACCTAAAATGAAGCGGAAGGTAACCATCAATTCTACACTTGGTGCAAAAGTACAGCCTAATGTAGCAAAGATAAACAAGATAGCAAGATAAAGAATATTCTTCCTCCGGCCATGATGATCAGATAATCTGCCGCCAAACATTGCTCCAAAAGCAGCTCCGAACAAGAGAGAACTTGTGACAAGCCCTTCTGTAAAGGGAGTAAGATTCAACTGATCTTCTTCTGACATAAAGGGGAGGGCCCCATTTATGACGCCTGTATCATAACCGAACAGCAGCCCCCCGAATGTTGAAATAATGGTGATTTTCTTCAAGTGTTTTTTATGGGTATCCTTGCTTGTAGTCATACAACATTCCCCTTTTCCGTGTATGTTTGGACAAGCAATTTCTTATTTATATAATTTCTGGCGATAAGAGCATATTCTAAAGGATTTGCGACTGCGGGATCTTGTTCTGCTTCAATCACAATCCAGCCGCTGTAATTCGTCTCAAGCAAGTAGGCATACACTTCTGTAAAGTCAATACAGCCATCCCCAGGTACTGTAAACATGCCCCGAAGGAAGGCTTGCAGAAAGGACAAGCCTTCCTTACTGCATTCAGTAAGCGCATTTTCTCTGACATCTTTAAAATGAACATGCTTGATACGGTCTCTGTGCTTCATAAGCAATGTCATATAATCTCCGTCAGATACGAATATATGGCCAGTATCATAAAGAAGGTGTACATGATTGGCATCTGTATGATCCATCAAACGGTCTATTTCCGCTAATGTCTGAACCCCTGTTCCCATATGATGATGATAGACAAGCTTCAATTGATAAGTTTCAGCAATTTTACCGAGCTCATTCAAGCCGCTGCACAACAGTCTCCATTCTTGATCGGTAAAGAAGGGCTTTGTCAAAAATACATTTTCTGAAGTGCCTTGCACGCTGTAGGTCTGTTCAGACACAACAGCAACAGACGCATTCACTTCTTGTAAATATTTGCAATGCTCATGGAACGCTTCTGCCGCTGAATCCATGCCGTCTCGGATGATGTAACTTGAGAACCATTTCCCAGCTATCTTTAAGTTTCGCAAACCAAGCTCCTTATTCAAGACACTCGGTTCTGGGAAAAAGCCGCCTACTTCTGTTCCTTGAAAACCTGCAACTACAATATCACTAAGCAAGTGCTGCAACGTATTGCCGGCACCAATTTCGGGAATATCATCATTGCGCCAGCCAATCGGTGCAATACCCCATAAGATTTGATTCCCCATCCCCATTCTCCCCTTTTAATATTGTTTTGCTTCTTGAAGTTTCGCCTTCCTGGAGTCATTAGCTTTTTGGACACTTTCCATGTTAGAGGCTTCAGCCACTCCAACATTCCACCAGCTGTCATAGCCGTCTGTCATTGTCTTTGGCAGCACTTTCATTTCAATCAAGGTAGAAATATCTTGTTTTTTCGAATCTTCTATAGCTGCTTTCAATTCCTCGACTGTGTTGGCACGATAAACCTTTGCTCCATAGCCTTCTGCAACTTTAGCGTAATCAATGTTCATAATCTGATTATCAGCATCGCGGAACTCACAATCGAAGCTGCCGCTGCCATGATCCATTTGCAGGTTGTTGATACAGCCCCACCCTGAATTATCAAACAAGAGAACATTAATTTTTTGCTTATATTGCAGTGATGTCACAAGCTCTGAATGCAGCATGAGGAAGCTTCCGTCTCCGACAAAGGAGTAAACTTCTTTTGATGGATCAGCTAATTTCACACCTAATGCTCCAGAAATTTCATAGCCCATACAGGAATATCCGTATTCAAGATGGTATGTGTTCGGGGTACTAGAATGCCATAAGCGCTGCAAGTCGCCTGGCAGAGAACCAGCAGAACAGATAACCGTACTGTCTTTTGCAACACTATCATTAATAGTTAGCAATGCTGTTGTTTGGGCTAACTCTGTATTAAGAGCGTTAGCATATTCATTCAGAATTTCTTGTGAAAAGTGGTTTTTAATCTCAGGATTAAATGCTTCACGGTTGAATTCAACCTTGCCTAATCGCTCTCTTTCTGCAAGCCACTCATCTTTCAATTGGCCGATTCTGCTTCCGAATTCGCTTTCATAGCCTTCAAGAAGCGGGAATAACCGGTCGAGTGTTGTTTTTGCATCTGCTACGACTTGGAATGCATCAAATTTATATGTTTGCATTCTGCTTACGTTAATGTTTAAAAACTTAGCTGAAGCAAAATCAAAGGCCGTTTTGGAGGATGTCGCAAAATCGGTATATCTTGTACCAATACCAATAATGAGATCTGCTTCTTTTGCTGCTTTATTAGCAGCAAGAGTACCAGTAATACCCATACCGCCAAGATTGTTTTTGAAGTCACTTTCTACTGTCGATTTGCCTGCCTGTGTTTCAACGAGCGGGATGTTGTATTTTTCAGAAAATGCGATTAAGCTTTCTCTTGCCTCTGAATATTTAGCGCCTCCGCCTACTAAAATAAGCGGCTTTTTAGAGGATTGGATCAGCTTGACAGCACCGTCGAGCTCACGCTCATGAGGGGCTTTCCGGTCAACATAATGCACTCTTTTCTCAAAGAACTTCACATCATAATCAAAGGCTTCCCCTTCGACATCTTGAGCGATACAAATCGTTGCCGGGCCAGCCTTCCCTGGATCTGTCATCACTTCAAATGCGCGCAGCAAACTTGACATCAGCTGTTCCGGGCGAGTAATGCGGTCCCAGTAGCGGGAAACTGGCAAAAATGCATCATTTGTTGTTACTGCAATGCTGTACTCTTGCTCCATTTGCTGCAAAACAGGGTCTGGCTGTCTTGATGCAAAAGTGTCTGCCGGAATAAATAAAACAGGAATATTATTAGCGTGCGCTGTGGCAGCTGCCGTAATAACATTTGCTGAGCCAGGACCTGAAGAAGTGGAAACAGCAAATATCTTCTGTCTGAGCATTTGCTTGCTGTAAGCAATAGCAGCATGTGCCATCCCTTGTTCGTTCTTACCTTGAATCACTTTTAAATGTCCTCGGTCCTGTTCCAGGGCTTGACCAATTCCTAATACATTTCCGTGACCAAATACATTGAAGATTCCTTCTACAAAAGGAAACTCATTACCATCAACATGGATATACTGCTGATTCAAAAATTTGACCAGCGCTTGTGCAGTTGTCAAACGAATCGTTTCCATTCTTTTGCCTCCTATCTTGATGCTTCAATCTTTTCATTTTTCGCAATCAGTTCCTCAATTTCTTCCACTTGCGGCATCGCCTCAGATGAACTGTGCTTGCTTACTACAATAGAAGCGGACGCACTTCCGTATTTCAGAGCTTCGCCGATCTCCTTGCCGGAAATTAATGCATACAAGAAGGCAGATGCATAGGAATCTCCAGCTCCAAAGGTTTTTAATACATTCGTCTTATACGCTTGCGCTCTGAAGACATCACCTGATTTCACATAAGCGTATGATCCGTCAACACCATGCTTAATGACAATTAATTCAGCACTTTGGCCAAAAAGATGCTGCACTGTTTCATGATTACGGCCATCTTTCCTGTTTTCCATCACATCATACTCATCACGTGTACCAATAATAATTTCCGCTTGCTCTGCAATAAGAGAATAATAAACAGCTGTTTCTTCCTGTGATTTCCATGTATATGGACGATAATCTAGTTCGAACGCTACCTTAACGCCATTCTTCTTAGCTAGTTGGACTGCTTTAATTACAGCTTCTCTAGAAGGACTTGCAGCTAGAGCTGTTCCAGATACAAGCAGCAGCTTTGCTCTTTTGATATATTCTTCGTTTACTTCAGAAGGCTCAAGATATAAATCTGCTACATCATCACGGTACATGAGGATACTGCATTCATCAGGACTTTTGATTTCTGTAAAGGCAAGGCCTGTCTTATGTCCCTCTGTGTCTGTCACTATGTTAGAAACATCTATGCCAACACCTTGCATATAGCTCTTGATAAAGCGGCCATGCTGATCATCAGCAATTTTTCCGATAAAGCCAGCTTTTAAGCCTAGTTTGCTGCTGCCAATTGCTATATTTGCCGGTGATCCTCCTACATACTTGGAAAATGTCATCGTCTCTTCCATTGGACGGTTATATTCCACTGCATTTAAGTCGATGCAGGCTCTGCCGATTGCTATTAAGTCAAACTCTTTATCTGAATTGAATTCATATTTCATTGGTAGCATCCTCCTAATTTAGCGGTTTAAAATCCATTCATGGTCTTTATCATTATTGAATTTCCAAATTCTTGTCGGTCCTGCCATGACATTTAAATAGTAAGATGTATATCCATCCGGCACACCAACAGGATGATAACCTTTAGGCACAATTACTACATCACCATCTTCAACTGCCATCGTCTCATCTAATGATCGGTCATCAGTGTATACGCGTTGAAACAGGAATCCTTGTCTTGGATCGATTTCATGGTAGTATGTTTCTTCCAAAAATGATTCCTCTGGCAAATTATCCTGGTCATGTTTGTGGGGCGGATAGCTTGACCAATTCGCAGTTTCTGTGATGACCTCAACAACGAGAAGGCTGTTGGCTGCAGGATGCGAATCGGGAAGGATATTATGGACAAGGCGCTGGTTATTAAATTTCCCTCTATGCTCTACACTGTTTTCTTCTGCTTTAATCAACTTCGTTGGCTTTGCCTCATCAGAAGGGGAATAACATAGGGCTACTCTAGCATTTCTGCTGTTTGCAGAGATTGTGAATTCATTCCCATTAGAAACATAGACACTGTCTGTTGGAATCCGTTCAAACACGCTGTCTCGAGTGCCGATATTCTCAAATACAGCTGTGCCGTCACTGACAGTAATTTTTCCTGTTACAGCAACAATGCAGCATTCTTCTAAACCGAGCGTCTCTTTGTATTGAGCATTTTGGGATAATTCAATTAATTTAAAACCAACATATTTTAGCGGGGAGTTTTCTTGCGTAACATTATGAATAACTTTTACACCATCGATTGCTTCCGTATGCTGAAATTTTCGCAGCAGTTGACTCATACGTTTTTCCTCCTTAAGCCTTACGATCAGAGTTTTCCACTCTGATCGAGGCCAAAAAATTCACAAAAACTCTCATTCTATCTATCAATCAAAAGTCGGTGCCAAATATCTTGCTGTAACTACTTTTTTGCGAGTATAGAAATCTACACTATCCTTGCCGTTTGCATGAAGTGTACCGTAGAAAGAAGACTTCCAGCCTGAGAATGGGAAGAATGCCATCGGAGCTGGTACTCCCAGGTTAATGCCAAGCATACCTGCATCAATATTTTCTCTGAAGTAGCGAATGGCAGATGCATTGGATGTAAATAGGCATGCACCGTTTGCGAATTCTGACTGGTTCGCAATCTCGACCGCTTCTTTTAAGTTTTTCACACGGATGACGGACAATACAGGAGCAAATATTTCTTCTTTCCAGATTGTCATATCTGTTGTGACATTATCAAAGATTGTTGGTCCAACGAAATATCCTTCTTCTGGAGCATTTTGTCGACCGTCTGCAATCAAGTTTGCGCCTTCGGAAATACCTTTTTCGATATAACCTAATGTTTTTTGTTTATTTTCCTCTCTGATAACAGGACCTAAGAACACACCGTCTTCCAAGCCGTTTCCAATTTTGATGCTGCTTGTTTTCGCTTTTAATGCAGCCATAAACTCATCTGCAATGCCTTCTTCTACTGTAACGACAGCACATGCCATGCAGCGTTCACCAGCTGAACCGAATGCAGCTGAAACAACATTAGTGACTGTTTCTTCCAAGTTAGCATCATTCAGGACGATTGTATGGTTTTTTGCACCTGTCAGTGCTTGAACACGCTTTAAGTTCTCTGAACCTTTTTTATAAACATACTCACCAACCGGCTTTGAGCCGACGAAAGAGATTGCTTTAATTTCAGGATGCTCCAAGATGCCGTTTACAACATCATGTGCTCCATAAACTACATTGAATACCCCTTTAGGTAATCCTGCTTCTGTGAACAACTCTACTAATCTTCTTGTTAACAGCGGTGTTCTCTCAGATGGCTTTAAGATGAAAGTATTGCCAAGAGCAATTGCCATTGGGAACATCCAGCATGGCACCATCATTGGAAAGTTGAATGGTGCAATTCCGCCGACTACACCGATTGGGTAACGATAGTTTGTCGCTTCAACATCTGTTGCAATGGAAGCAAGTGAGTCACCCATCATTAATGTTGGTGCACCTGCTGCAAATTCTACATTCTCAATTCCTCTTTGTACTTCTCCCAAAGCCTCTGTTAAGTTTTTTCCATTTTCAATTGTAATCAGCCTTGCCAGCTCTTCTTTATTTTTCATAAGCAGCTGCTGATAGTTGAATAATATTCTAGCTCTTCTTGGCACCGCGACATTCTTCCATTTTTCAAATGCTGCCTTTGCAGCTTCTGTTGCCTGCTCAATATCTTCCTTAGTGGAAATAGGAACACGACCGATGACTTCTTTTGTAGCAGGGTTAAATACCTCTTCGTAAACAGAAGTATTGCTTTCAACCCACTCACCATTAATATAGTTTTTCAGTTTTTCTGCTGTAACTGTAGACATCTTCATTTCCTCCTCCAGATATTATTTCGGCTGTTTGAACAGCTAATAAGTTGATTGTATTGCTTCCCTTCTCACTTTATTCTGTCTGCTGATACTGCAGTTCATAAATATATTGGGAAAACTTATTCATACTATCATCATCTTGTTGTTATGTTTTGGTTATGTTTTGATAATTTATGATTACATCATAATACGGATAACGCTTTCAGTCAACCGTTTTCCTCTTTATTTTTTCATATTTTTGGAGATAAAGAGATAAAAAGGATAGGTTTCCTGTCTATCTCTGGTGCATTTTTGTTATTAATAGTGAATAAGAGCTGTAAATACTGAAAAAATTGTCTACCAACCTAAATATTTTACAAATAAAGGTGTTTTCCTCTATTTATTTTTGTTTTTATTGAAAATGATTCTTGGTACTTATTTTCACAACAGTTTTGGATAGATATTCAAAAGTTAACCATTCATAATACAAAAAAACCTGCTGTTTTAAACAGCAGGTTTTTTTGTATTATGCTTTTGCCGCAAAATCATACTCTGTTTGTAACACTACATTCAAAAACTTCAAGACTGTGTAACGGTCTCTAAGATGGTGGGCATGTTTTAGACTGTCGTGCACTAATGACTCCGAGATGCCTAGTTCATTTGGCAAAACTGGCCCACCTAAATTTTCAATCAGCCTTTTAGTGCTTTCAGGATCAGGTATCGCTTCAAGTATTTCTTTCACTTTGTCTTTATTCTCTCTTAAATTAGCCAACACTTTACCATGCTTTTCTTGTATTTCGCCATTCTCTAATATATTGTCCAGTTCATTAAGAAACTCACTCTTATATATGGAGCTTAACAATATAGTAGTAACGCCAACCTTCGCTCCATGCAGGACTTGGGGACGATTGTTTTTCAAAAGGTCCATTTCCCAATAATGAGATAAATGATGTTCTCCTCCTGAAGCTGGATGTGATTGCCCGAAGACAAGCATGGCGATGCCTGACTTGATAAGACTTTCTATTAAGATGGTGATGCCTTCGTCCTCTGCTTTCGCTATTTTTTCGATATTGGCAACACATTCATCCAATGCGAGCTGAGTTAATTCAGCAGAAAGCTCACAATAAGGAACATCCGCTGCATAACGCTCAAACTTCCAATCAGCTAGAGACGTGTACTTGGCAATCATATCGCCGACACCTGCTGCAATCATCTCTTTCGGTGCCTTTTTTAAGACATCAATATCAGCAAATACTGCTATAGGTGATGTCATTTGAAATGTTTTCTTCACACCCCTAACAATGAGCGGCGCTCCCAGTGAAGTAAATCCATCAACGGAAGGTGCAGTAGGTATAGAAATGAATGGTATATTTAATGTAGCGCTGCAAAAGCGGGTAATATCATGAATTGTCCCTGAACCGACTGCTATCATACAATCGCTGTTTCTCCCTGTTTCAAGCAGCACTTGAACAAGTGCCTTTTCATCTGCTACTACATCTCCGTTCTCATCTGGAGTTACTTCACAGGATGTTACCGCTAAACCTGCTGAGTTAAGCAGCTCTGTCAATTTATCTCCCGCCGCAGTCATCGTATTGCTGTCAGCAACGATTTTCGGACTGCCAAAAGACTTTTCAGCCAGGAAGGAAGCTACTTTGTTCAGAGCTCCGTTCTCTGCCATAATTGTTTCAATCGGTATGTCATTATGATGATTTCCGCAGCTGCATGTTTTAAATAGATCATGAATTTCGGCAACAAAATTTTCCATTGCAAACTCCTCCTCTAACACCCGCCAAGTCCACGTGTTTATTTATTATAATGTTCCAAAAGTGTAAGTTGTTTTTCTTTTAAATTCCTCGTCTGCCTCCATTACCCATGTCGGAAATTCAGGTTGATTGATTGCATCTGGAAGTCCTTGTGTTTCTAGGCAAAGTCCATGGTATCGTTTTGCCGGAACTTCAAAAAATCTGCTGGACTCGTCAATTTGATTGCCAGTATATAACACAACACCAGCTTCATCTGTACTGATTGTCAAAGTTCTGCCTGACTCTTCTTCCGTTAACAGAATTTCGTCCGTCTTCTCTTTATTCAAAAGGAATGGATGATCATAGCCGCCACCTGCAAGTGATATTTGTTCATCTCTTGATTCAGCACCAGACGCAATAAGTCGTCCTTCCCTAAAGTCAAAAACTGTATCTTCCACGTTTGCTAGGACACCTGTGGGAATCAGTTCTCCATCCAATTCCAGAAAACGGTCAGCAGCTATTGTCAGCTTATGGTTTAGGACATCTCTTTTAAGATTTCCGCTTAAATTGAAGTAAGAGTGGTTTGTTAAATTGACGATTGTTTTTTGATCTGCTGTACCTGCGTAAGTAATGCTTAATTCGTTATCATTATTGAGCAAGTAGGATACTGTTAGCCTCAGCTCACCTGGATAGCCTTCGTCACCATCAGGACTTGTATGAGTAAACTTAACGCCAACTGCCCCGTCCTCTTCTATTGGCTCCGCTTGCCAAACGACTCTGTTATAGCCCTTTACTCCTCCGTGCAGATGGTTTGCTCCGTCATTTTTGGCAAGTGTATACTGCTTGCCATCCAGTTCAAAACCAGCTCCTTTAATTCTGCCTGCTATCCTGCCGACAACCGCTCCTAAAAAGTAGGAATCCTGCTCGTATTCTTGAAGTGAATCGTATCCAAGAACAATATTTTCAAAGCTGCCATTTTTGTCTGGTGTTACTATGCTTGTAATAATGCAGCCGTAGTTGATACACGTAACATCCATTCCGTTATCATTCGTCAGTTTGTATTGATCTACGGCTTTATCGCCGATTTTCCCATATGCTTCTACTGTTATGTTCATATAATCTATCCCTTCCGCTAGCAGCTATTAGTTTAATAGCGCATTATCGTTTTTCTAACCTGATTACGTTCCAGGACAGCTTTGGCAAAACAGCTGTAATAATTCCGTCTTTATATTCGGCATTCCCATTTGTATGCGGCTCTACGCGCTGTTTTTCGGCACTGTTTTCCGCCTTGATATCATCGTTTTCTAAAACGATATGTTCGACAACTTGATACCCTTCAAAATTGCGAATATCACATTCAAGCAGGAGACCTTCTTCTAAATGACGATTCACAGCAAAGATAGTCAGCTGTTCCTGTTCTTCGTTATATACGGCTGTTGATTCTAAAAATGGGACATCTGTAAAGTCCTTACTGTCATATTTCGGGCTGGAGATAATTGGATTCAAGGATACTCCTCTTCCGTAAACAGATGTATGCATATACGGGTAGAAAATAGTCTGTTTCCATGCTGGCCCATTATCCTCTGTCATAATTGGCGCAATAACGTTTACAAGCTGTGCTAAACAAGCAATCTTCAATCTGTCTGCATGCTTTAACATCGTAATCAGCATACAGCCTACAAGCAGAGCATCTTCAAAGTTATAAACGTCTTCAAGCTGATGCGGCGCGATGCTCCAAGGCTCGATCAACTTGTCGTTTTCATTGCTGTGGTACCAGACATTCCACTCATCAAAGGACAGATTTATTTTCTTTTTGCTTCGTTTTTTTGCTTTTACATAGTCTGCAATCGAGATGACAGAGGAGATGAAGTCATCCATTTCGAGTGATAAAGCCAAATAATTGGCTACATCATTAGACTGATTTCCGTAATATTGGTGTAAGGAAATATAATCAACATGGTCATATGTATGGTCAAGCACTGTTGCTTCCCAATCTGCAAATGTTGGCATATTGCGATGAGAGCTGCCGCAGGCTACCAGCTCAATGGACGGATCGACCCATTTCATCACTTTGGCTGCTTCTTGAGCAATTCTTCCATACTCTGCTGCAGTCTTATGGCCGATTTGCCAAGGACCATCCATTTCATTTCCCAAGCACCATGTTTTAATATTGTATGGTTCCTTCACCCCGTGCGCAGCACGAAGATCACTGTAATAGGAACCTCCTGAATGGTTGCAATACTCAACAAGATTTCTGGCAGCATCAATTCCCCTTGTCCCAAGGTTGACTGCCATGTTTACATCTGCACCTACCAGTTTTGCCCATTTCATGAATTCATTTGTACCTACTTCATTTGTCTCTGTCGTTCTCCAAGCCAGATCCAATCTGCGCGGGCGGCTTTCAACAGGACCAACACCATCTTCCCAATTATAGCCGGACACAAAGTTACCGCCTGGATAGCGGACAAGGGGCACTTGAAGTTCTCTAACTAAATGGATAACGTCTTTCC
This sequence comes from Niallia sp. Man26, assembly GCF_022049065.2. Taxonomy (NCBI): domain Bacteria; kingdom Bacillati; phylum Bacillota; class Bacilli; order Caryophanales; family Bacillaceae; genus Niallia; species Niallia sp. Man26. The sequence goes on along the minus strand of NZ_CP095743.1, from coordinate 997,917 downwards.
TGAAACCGTTCTCATCCGCTTCCGGATGATTCGGTTCATAGACACCTCCATACACAGCCCTACCGAGATGTTCAATGAATGAGCCATAAATCCGATTGTCAATTTCTCCAACTTTAAAATCCTTTTCTAGAATCATCTTTGCTTTATTCGCTGTCATGTGCTTTACTTCCTTTCTTCTTGAAAGTTTTTTAAAGATAAGCTTTATACAACTTTAGACCATTTAGGGTTTCCGATATTCGGGCATGCTTTTCTTTTAAACTTTGCTCTATAGCGGACAATACATCCGCTATAGGCACAAGTCGTCCCGTATTGTAAAGAAGTGCAGTCTCGGCAAATGCTCAGCCTTTCTTGATAGACTGAATCAAGCACAAGCTTTTCCGGTGTTTCTGCTGCCTCTTTAAGCAGCTCCTCAATGACTTCCTCTGAAACTATTACACTCTCGACACAGCCCTTGCATGCATTCTTTTGCATCATGTTTTTAAGCTCCTGTTATAGCCAATGTCACTACAGACATCGGTGGAATATTCACAGACAGCTTGCTTCCGTTTACTAACACATCTGTAAATGCAGCTGGCTTAACTGTTTCTGGCGCATCAAATGTATTATGAGCATTCATTGCATCTGCTGTCAGGATTGTACCAGACACCTCTTTCGCCTCGGTCAGTCCGCGTAAATCCAATTCGAATGAGCTGCCGTTTACATGATCGATATTGCAGAAGCTCACATTAACCTGGCCAGCAGAATCCTTCGATGCAGTCACACTTACTTGCGGAAGGGATTCTCCGTTATGTTCATAACTGCCAATTTGCGCATCCACACTTAAAAGCTCAGCATCTTGATGGACTTTGTACATATCAAAAACATGATATGTCGGCGTAAGAATCATTTCTTCGCCTTCTGTCAAAATCATCGCTTGCAGCACGTTCACTGTTTGTGCGATATTCGTCATTTGGACACGGTCACAATGCTGATGGAAAATATTAAAATGCAGTGCTGCGACGAGTGCATCACGAATCGTATTTTGCTGATACAAGAAGCCTGGATTTGTTCCCGGCTCTACATCAAACCATGTGCCCCACTCATCAATAATCATGCCAACACGTTTATCAGGATCATATTTATCCATAATATTGCCATGCTTTGTAATGAGCTCATCCATATGAATGGCTTTCTTCATCGTAATGAACCACTCATCCTCAGGGAAGTCTAGTGCTGAGCCTTTACCAAGCCAAAAGTCTCCCGGAATTGTATAATAATGAAGGCTAAGCCCATCCATCAAGTGGCCGGCATTTTTCATGAGCACTTCTGTCCAGTTATAATCATCGACATTTGCTCCGCCTGCAATTTTATAAATTTTGTTATCTCCGTAGTTCCTGACATATGTTTGGTAACGGCGATAAAGATCCGCATAATATTCTGGTCTCATATTTCCGCCGCAGCCCCAGTTTTCATTGCCGACGCCAAAATAAGTCAGCTGCCATGGTTCATCTCTGCCGTTTTCGCGGCGCCAATTTGCCATTGGAGATTCTCCTTCGAATGTCATGTATTCTACCCATTCTGACATTTCTTGGACAGTGCCGCTGCCAACATTTCCACAGATATACGGTTCAGTCCCTAACAGCTCGCACAGAAGCATAAATTCATGTGTTCCGAAATGGTTGTTTTCAACGACGCCGCCCCAATGTGTATTAACCATTCGTTTGCGGTCTTCTCTTGGGCCGATTCCATCCTTCCAATGGTACTCATCTGCAAAACAGCCGCCTGGCCATCTTAAGACTGGAATATTAATTTTTTTTAGCGCTGCTAATACATCATTTCTTATTCCTTTTGTATTCGGTATTGGCGATTCCTCTCCAACCCATATTCCTTCATATATACATCTGCCTAAATGCTCTGCAAAATGACCGTAAATATTTTTATTAATTTTTCCTTTTTTTACGTCCGCGTTAATGATTACCGTATTCCCCATGCTATCTTCTCCTCCTTATTGATTCGCTTACAGAATATGTACTTCGTTAACATTCCCGCTAATCTTTATCGTTGTGATAAAAGAGCTGAAGTCAGAACCTCCATTGTTCTAAAAAAATCTAGAATTGTCATGGAAGTTCTGACTTATCATGCTGTTGTTTTGTTCCGTCTTAATAGATGAATTTTCTTATCCTTTCAAACGGTAATACACATCATTCCAGCGCAGCTCGTTTTCAAATGAAATAGAGTTTGTGTCATTGTTAATAACAACGAGTTCAATACCTACTAATTCTGCTAAGTCTCTAAGCTGTTCTGTTGATACAACATAAGAGAAGCATGTATGATGGGCTCCGCCTGCTTGAATCCAGTTTTCTACTGCTTGGCTTAATGATGGCTGCGTTTTCCATAACACTCTTGCCACTGGCAAATTCGGCATTTCCTCTTCTGGCTGAATCGCATCCACTTCGTTTACAAGCAGACGGAAACGGTGGCCAAGGTCAATGATAGAAGCATTTAATGCTAATCCTCCTCTTCCATCAAACACGATGCGGGCAGGATCTTCCTTGCCGCCAATACCTAGCGGGTGAACCTCGATTTTCGGTTTTGTTGCCGAAATTGTCGGACATACCTCCAGCATATGTGAGCCGAGAACCATTTCATTTTCTGGATCGAAATGATATGTGTAATCTTCCATAAAGGATGTTCCTTCATTGCCGGCAATTATTTTCATTAAGCGGACAAGCGCTGCTGTTTTCCAGTCTCCTTCACCTGCAAAGCCGTAGCCTTGTTCCATCAGTCTTTGCACAGCAAGACCAGGCAGCTGCTTCATACCATGCAAATCTTCGAATGTTGTTGTAAAAGCCGTATAATTTCCTTCTTCCAGGAATGCTTTCATACCTAATTCAATTTTTGCTTGTTCGCGGATGGAGTCTCTGATTGAGCCTTCCTCTAAACCTGCTGGTACGATATCGTATTTTTCTTCATACTCGGCCATCAAAGCGTCGAGGTCTGCATCCGTTACTTCATTCATCTTCGCTACAAGATCTCCGATGCCGTAGCCGTTCACTGTCCAGCCAAGCTTAATCTGCGCTTCAATTTTGTCGCCTTCAGTCACGGCAACCTGACGCATATTATCTCCGAATCTAGCAATCTTCAAAGCTTTGCTTTCAGAGAAAGCAACAGCAGTTCTCATCCAGCTGCCGATTCGTCCGCGGATTTCTTCATTTTCCCAGTGTCCGACAATAACCTTTCTGTTCAGTTGCAGTCTGCTTCCAATAAAACCATGCTCCCTGTCACCATGTGCTGATTGGTTAAGGTTCATGAAATCCATATCAATGGATTCCCATGGAATATCTCTGTTGTATTGTGTAGCAAAATGCAATAAAGGTTTTTGCAAGGCCGAAAGACCGGCAATCCACATTTTAGATGGAGAGAAAGTGTGCATCCATGTGATGATACCAGCACAGGATTCATTAGCATTTGCTTCTAAAGCAAGTCTTCTGATTGAATCAGCATCTTTCACAACCGCCTTAAATCTTAATTTATAGCTTAAAGAAGACGAGGAATCTAAACCGTTTACCATTGTCTTCGTATGCTCTTCCACTTGCTTTAATACATCTTCACCGTATAACAGCTGACTTCCCGTAACAAACCAGAATTCGTACTCTCTTGTATTTAACACATTAATTCCTCCTAGTTATTTTATTTGGATGTTTTTTGTTTTGTTTCTTCGCTTTTTTGTCCGTAATAGGCATTCGCACCATGTTTTCTTAAGTAATGCTTATCAAGCAAATACTGATCAATCCACTCCACATCTGGATTTAACTGCAATGTATGAAGGGCCATTTTAGCTACCTCCTCCAGGACGACAGCGTTATGGACCGCATTATCTGCATTCTTTCCCCAACAGAACGGGGCATGGCCTGTCACCAATATCCCTGGGAGTGCTTTCGGGTCAATGCCCTCTTTTCGAATTGTTTCAATGATGACATTGCCTGTCTCCAGCTCATAAGCTCGGTTGACCTCGTCTTCCGTCAGCTTTCTTGTACAAGGCACCTCACCATAGAAATAGTCCGCATGTGTTGTTCCTAATGCAGGAATTCTTCTGCCTGCCTGAGCCCAGCTTGTTGCCCAAGGCGAATGTGTATGTACAATCCCGCCGATTTCTGGAAATGCACGGTATAAAGCAAGATGTGTCGGTGTGTCAGAGGAAGGGTTTAAATTCCCCTCCACAATATTTCCATCCAAATCAGTGACAACGAGGTCTTCTGCTTTCAGCTGTGAATAAGGGATACCGCTTGGCTTAATGACTACAAGATTGCTTTCTCTGTCGATACCGCTTACATTCCCCCAAGTGAAAGTTACTAAATTATGCTGAGGCAGCGCCAGGTTAGCTTCTAATACTTCCTGCTTAAGCTTCTCTAACATAGTTTCCCTCCTTGCCCTCAAGTGCAGCTTCTTTTTTAATCTGCTTGAGTGTTTTCATCACATTATTTTCACCGCGACCAAAATAATCATATAGGCGGGAATATTCATCAAAAAGCTTCTCATAAACGTTGACATTGTTTTCAATAGGCTGATAGATATGGTCCTTAATTCTTCCCATATCTTGAGCCGCTTCATTAATATGGTCATAACCCCCGCGCTCCTTACCCGCTGCGACAGCACCAAACATTGCACTTCCAAGAGCTGGTGTTTGGGAGGATGCTGAAATTTTAATATCCATGTTCAATACATCTGAATAAATCTGCATCATAAGGGTATTCTTTTCCGCGATGCCTCCTGCTGCGTAAACCTCATTGACTGGCACCCCGCTATTACGGAATGTCTCCACAATCATCCTTGTGCCGTATGCAGTTGCTTCAATTAAGGCACGATAAATTTCTTCCGGCTTTGTTAAAAGAGTGGCACCAAGCAATACTCCTGTCAGGTCAACATCAACAAGTGTTGATCTGTTCCCGTTCCACCAGTCAAGAGCAAGCAGTCCGCTTTCCCCAACATTCAGCTTGCTGGCTTTTTCTGTCAACAGCTGATGGATGTTCAAGCCCTTTTCTTCCGCTTCCTTCTGGTAGCTTTCCGGTACGCAGTTTTCTGTGAACCATTCAAAATGGTCTCCAACGCAAGATTGGCCGGCTTCATATCCTAGAAAGCCTGGAATAACTCCATCTTCGACCACTCCGCACATTCCTGGTACAATTTCCTCTGTTTCACCAAGCAAGATGTGGCATGTTGATGTACCCATAATCATCAGCAGCTTACCTGCCTCTGTTATTCCTACTGCCGGCACAGCAACATGGGCGTCCACGTTTGCAACTGCAACTGCTGTCCCCGGTTTTAAGCCTGTTAATTTTGCAGCTTTTTCTGTGATTTCCCCTGCTTTAGAACCAATGGAATGAATATCTGTAGACAGCTTCTCTTCTACAACATTTTCCAAGCGTGGATCTAGCGCCTTAAAGAATTCTTTGCTTGGGTAGCCTTCTTGTTTGTGCCAGATTGCTTTATAGCCTGCAGTACAGCTGTTTCGCGCAATCTTTCCTGTCAATTCGGAAATAACCCAATCAGTTGCTTCTAGCACTTGATCTGCGGCATCATAAACATCTGGTGCTTCATTAAGAATTTGCCAGATTTTCGGGATTGCCCATTCAGACGAAATTTTTCCGCCATAGCGCTGTAAAAATGTTTCTCCCCGCTGTGCAGCAATTTCATTCAGACGGTTTGCCTCATCTTGAGCTGCATGGTGCTTCCATAATTTCACGTAGCTGTGAGGATTTTGCTTAAACTCTGGCAAGAAGCAGAGCGGAATGCCGTTCTTATCAATCGGCAGGACCGTACAAGCAGTGAAATCAATCCCAACCCCAATAACATCTTCATTTGAAACATTAGCTTTCTGTAAAACCTCTGGTATCGTAATCTGCAAAACTTCTAAATAATCAGCAGGATGCTGAAGGGCCCAGTCATGTTCCAGCTTCGTCTTTCCGTCAGGTAAATACTCGTCCATTACACCATGTGTATATTCCTTAACGGCAGTAGCTACCTCTCTGCCTGTTCCTACCTCTACAAGAACCGCCCTGCCTGATTGGGTTCCATAATCTACTCCTATTGAGTACTTTGCCATGTGTATTTCTCCTTCCTAGCTAAAGTATGCGTTTTCAAAATTGAGATATTTAAATGTATCTGTCTAGTTCTTCCTTTACTTCTTTAAAATCTTTATACGTACAAGAAGCCTGTTGTCTCTGTTCATAAACATTTCTCATTCATCCTTACAACCAGATAACTTTTATCAACTTGTACGTATAACTATAATGTAATTCTAACATCTATTGAAATTATTTCAATCTCTTTTTTGAAAATTTTTTATTTATTTTCAACTTGTATGATTTAGCCCTTTATTGTCCTTAGCTCAAAAACTTTCGGCACCCTTTTGTCTGGATGTGCCCGGAATGTAATGGAAATTCTGTCTGTTGCCACACTAGGAATCTCATATTTAACGTATACAAATTGACTCATTTCTTCCCATTCAATCTTTCCGTCGGCAAGCTTCCTGTCATCTGCTAACACATCAAATTCCTTCATGCTGTTCCATTCATTTTTTGTATAAGCTGCTATAAGACTATTATTTTCGTTTGGCAAGACTGTCAGATTAAATCTGAAATGCCCATTCGGCCATGTGTCGCGGTACTTCCGGTTAGACACAGTTCCAATTCCGACATGCTCTCCTTCAAACTGATGGTCGCGCTCTGGCTGCATTTCTCCAGGCTGAACGAAATCAAGCGTTTTTTCTTGCAGCGCTTGTTCCTTTTGAAGCGCTTCTTTATAAGCTTTCTCCGCTTCCTGCCACTTATCTTTTGTAAACACATCCCAATAAACAGTCGCACTTCTGTCATGCAGAAGGTAAAACGGCAATAGCTTCACATCACGAGGATTGCCGATGCCATCCAGCCTGTATTCTGCATCAGCAGTAGCGACTATTGCATGAATTGGATCATCATCTGTCACAAGGACCGGTGTAAATAATAAATCCTTCGTAACCTGTGCGTCACTTATCTCCCCTAAATCTCCTGCAAGCACAATCGGCCCGTGTAAAAAAGCGACTCTGTCTGGATTATCCAGGATTGCTTCCTTGCGAAGTGTCATTGGTATATGAATATCCAGCACGTCTCCCTCCTGCCAAACTCTTTCTATTTCAATAAGACTCGCAGGCTGATTATCATGCTGGTACTGTTCACCGTTTATGGAAATTTCCATTCCACTAACCGCCCAGTAAGGATATCTTAAATAGAGAGAAAAAGCCTTTTCCTCTTGGCAAGACAGTTCTATTCTAATTCTGCCATTCTGTGGATATTCTGTTTTTTGCTCGACAATAACCCCCAGGTTATCCCAGTCAAGACGAGAAGGTATATATTGATTAACATACAGTTTATTTTCATCATGAAAATAAATGGCATTGCCATGGCTCGCATGGTTTTCCATCCCAGATCCTACACAGCATGTAAAGCTGTCAAACTTAGAGTTGTATTTTTTATGTCCGCCCATATCAAGTGACACAAAATAACAGACACTACCATCATGCGGATTTTGTGATGCAAGTATATGATTGTAAAGAGCTCTCTCATAGTAATCGCCTTCTTCAGCTGTAGGTTTCCACTTGAAAAGATGCTTTGTAAGCTTCAGCATATTGTATGAATTGCATGTTTCACACGTATTTTCACCGAGGCGGTCATTCAGTTTGCCAGCTTCGCCAAAATGCTCATTAAGTGAATTACCTCCAATTACATAGGAATGCTCATGAACGACAGTGTCCCAAAAGAACTCAGAAATTTCCTTGTACATTTCGTTGCCGGAGATTTCGTACTGCCTTGCCGCAGCGACCACTTTCGGTATTTGTGTGTTAGCATGCCTTCCAGCTAAAGCATCCCTTCTATCTGCTAATGGACTTAATACTTCTTTATGATAAAATCTTTCTGAAAGAGCAAAAAATCGGTCGTCACTAGTATGGACTGCCAAGTCAGCAAGAACCTCTGCCATTCCCCCGAATTCACATTTAAGCAGTTCATCCATCTGCTCTTCAGACAAACCCCTAACCATGTCCTCAAGCCAAAGTCCCAGCTTTATTTCCACTTGAAGCGCCTTTTCATTATCTGTGTAAATATACGCATCTCTTAAACCAGCAAACACTTTATGCATGGTGTATAAAGGCACCCATCCTCCATTTAAGTCAAAGCCTTGAGAATAGATTTTGCCTTCTTTTACTTCCTGAAAAATCCCTTTCCCTCTCGGTATGCCACAAATTAAACCTGTTCCGTCCGCTTGTTGGCAAAGCGCTAGTTCGTCAATTATATATGCTGTTCTTTCATTAAATCTGCTGTCACCTGTTGCAGCTGCCATCATAGAGCATGCAGAAATATAATGTCCAAGCGTATGGCCGGAAATTCCTTGTTCTTCCCAGCCCTTATAATGATCTGCTTTCGGCTCTAACCCTGCATATTGTCTGTATCTGGACAATAGCTTATCTGGTTTGAGCTGCAACAGATAATCTCTGTTTAATTCCATCGCATGTTTAAACGGGCCATCCGTAATTCTCACTTGCCTTAAATGAAAAGCTTCAACTGTCATTTTAGCTTCACTTCCCTATCTCTTATTTATAAGCAGTAACTGCAATTTAAGCATCCTTATATGTAAGCGCATTCTATAATAAAAATTTTATGCTAGTTGTTCGTACATGTCAACTGAATTCCTTTTACATTTCTAGACATGTATTATTCTTTTTCGCTGAAATGGAGAACAACTTGCATACATTCACTTGTACGAAAACACCCTCTTTCCTATAAGCTGAAAGGTGTTTTCTCCAAGTGCATTAGGTAAAAAATTTAATGATAGTTTTTTTCGGTGTTTTTTGGTACGATATCTCTATATCTAATTTTGTACGTATAAGTTACAGATATGGAAACGCGAGAAAGTGGTGATAGTGTGGCACAACAAACAAAATACAACATGGTAAAAGAACAAATTACCGAATGGATTACAACAGGCAAAGTAAAACCAGGAGAAAAAATTCATTCTGAAAATGAACTTGTCAAAATGTTTGGCGTAAGCCGCCATACCATTCGCCAAGCAATTGGAGATTTGGTTCATGAAGGATGGCTGTATAGAGAACAAGGTGCCGGAACGTTCTGCTCCGACAGAAATACAAGTACAAATTCTGCTGGTCAAGCAGTGAAACGCACAAAGAATATCGGGGTAATTACCACTTATATTTCTGATTACATCTTCCCTTCTATTATCAAAGGCATTGAATCTTATTTATCGACAAAAGGCTACTCCTTAACCTTTGCATGTACGGATAATGATATTGAAAAAGAAAAGCAAAGCTTGCAGACTATGCTTGGTAGCAATATTGACGGCCTGATTGTTGAACCGACAAAAAGCAGTAATTTCAACCCTAATATCAGCTATTATTTGGAATTAGAGCAAAATAAGATTCCGTATTTAATGATTAATCAGTTCTACTCCCAGCTTGCCCCGCCTTATATAATCGTCAATGATGAAAAGGGTGGGTATATCGCTACAGAGCATTTAATTAAGCTTGGACATAAACGAATCATCGGCCTTTTTAAAACAGATGATTTGCAAGGTGTCAACCGGATGAAAGGTTTCATTCAAGCATACAAAGATCATTCCGTTCCTTTCTTTCAGGATATGATCATTAACTTTACAACAGAAGACCAAGACAAATCCTTGGAAACTTTGCAGGAAATTTTAAAAAGAGAAGACAGGCCGACTGCGATTGTTTGCTATAATGACCAGCTTGCGATTAAAGCAATCAGCATTTTGCGCACAATGGGCTTATCTATTCCTAATGACATTTCCATTCTAGGCTTTGACGATTCTTTTTTAACAGAAGCTTCAGAAGTCAAACTAACCTCTATTACCCATCCAAAAATGAAAATGGGTGAAGAGGCGGCCAAGTGGATTGTCGCTGCTGTTGAAAAGAAAAGCAAACCTGCCCCATCGATTGTCTATGAACCAGAAATAATCATCAGAGATTCAACTGCGGCAGTTCCTGTCGTAAAACAATAAGCAAAAAGGCTGAACGATTATGTTCAGCCTTTTTGCTATTATGTTATTTTATATAGTCTACTGCTGTGGGGTGCAAGAGTTACTTGGATTTTTTCTTTATTGGAAGTGGCTTCATTGCTCCAAACATCCTTCACTGTAGAAGAACTGTCCCCCCCTAATTCCTCTAAAGAAACCTCTATTTCACAATGTGCTTCACCAATATTGAATAGAGCAACATAAACAGCATCTTCAGGACCATTGGCAGTCCAGACAACTTTATTGTCTTCTCTAAACAAAAGTCTGCTGTGAGAACCTTTTTGGTTTAGTTCCAGCATATCTTTATTTGTAAGCAATGACAGTGTCCAGCTGTCATTATCCCGAAGCTCTCCGCCAAACATAAGCGGTGAACGGAAAATCGACCATAAAGTCATCATCGTAACCTGTTCATCTTTTGTAAATCTTGTCCAGCGGTCTGCTCCCCCTCCATCAACGGAGCGAATGCCAATATGCCCTAATGGCAGCATATCGCAGTCCGGCCAATAGCCTGGTCCCGAAAGACCGCTCCACTTCTCGCATCTATCAAACATATCGTACAAAAGCTCCCATTGGTCCCAATAATCATCTGTCATTCTCCACATATTCGCATTATCACGCAATGTGTCTGCAAACTCTAATGGAGCAGGTCCTGGCGAAAGGCTTAAAACCATGTCTCTGCCGCAATGATCAATCGCCTTTCTGATCAGCTCGATTTCATCCACATGTGTGTTGTAAAGCTTTGATGCAGCAATATCATCGACCTTTACATAATCGACTCCCCATTCAGCATACAGCTTAAACAGCGAATCATAATATGCTTGTGCCCCTTCCTTGCTCGCATCTATTCCGTACATATCAGTATTCCATGGACAGATAGAATTAGGATGAGCAATATCGCGGGCTGTATGAACAGAGTTTAAAATAGGCGTATTCTGATGAACAGCTTGCCTTGGTATCCCTCTCATAATATGAATGCCGAATTTTAAGCCAAGGCTATGTACATAATCCGAAAGCTCCTTAAAACCTTTTCCGTCGGCAGCGGAAGGAAACCGATTGACTGCAGGAATTAAGCGGGAAAACTCATCCATTTCCAGTTCAACAAATGGACGATACATAGAGGAGTTCGCACCAGGCTCATACCACTGGATATCTACAACAATATATTGCCATCCAGACTCCTTTAAATGCGTTGCCATATATTCAGCGTTTCCTCTAACTTCCTCTTCTGTTACAGAAGCGCCGTAACAATCCCAGCTGTTCCATCCTAGTGGAGGAGTCTGGGCAAAACGATGATGATTCATTACTATTCACATCCTTCGCGATTTATAAGTTAATCTTAAAGGAAACGCATACAGCACATCTACGATAACTTTTTGCTTATATATGTAATATATTGCTATGTTAATCTAATTTTAATTGATGTAAATAAGCATGTTCTGTCGCCAAACGAAATTCACCTGGCGAAATGCCAATCCACTGATGAAATACTTTAATGAAATAACTGCCCGTCGAGTAGCCAAGCTCCTGAGCAATTGCCTCCATTGTCATATCCGTCTCTCTTAGAAGCCTGATTGCCTCTTCCATCCTAATCTTTGTTAAGTACTCAATAGGTGTGTATCCTGTTGTTTTTTTATATAGTCTTGTAAAGTAATACTTGGAAAGATTAACTTTATCCGCTATTTCCTCCAAGCTTTGCAAGCACTGGTAAGATGCCTCCATATAAGATGCAGCTTCTGCTACTGGCAGGGGCCATGACTGTTTTGCCTTTTTCGCAGATACTTGATGTCTGAACAGTTCCATAACAAACTCATAGACAATCGCAGAGGCCCGAAAGCCATCTGTTATGTGGTTTTTCGCAGCACTGGCAAAAATCCTTTTTAAGAAACGAATCGGCGAGCTGTCCTCTGACATAGAAAAAACAGAGCCAATATTAGACACGACCCTTTGCCATTCTGCTTCAATATTGGTAGGACGGAACATAATAAATAGAATCTCCCAATTCGAATTATTTTCCAGAAAAAAATAACGATGGTCGCTTGGTATCTCGACCATAAAGCCGGTTCCCTTTTCTAATTTATGGAGAGTTCCTTCTATTTCAATGTAACCACAGCCTTCGAGTGTATATTGGAACAAAAAAAGCGGACCATCTTTACGTGTTAATCCATTCCAATGATAAGCTTCCTTTGTAATACTTTGGTTTCCTACAGCAAACAGCTGATAAAATGATTGATTCAATGTGTCTAAAAACCGAAAACCATATACTTCCTGTTTATTATTTGACATGGTTGCTCCTCCAAAAAAATGTAAGCGCTTAAATTTATGTGCAGGATAATTTCCTTTATTAGACTTATTGTCTATTATCATACAACATTACCTAATTTTCCACCACTTTTTTAAAGCGTTTTCAATCCTTAGAGAAATGATTGCTTTTACTGCCAATGACAGATAGCTTAAAGACAAAAGAAAAAGGAGCCTTGACAGCTCCTCTTTTTCCTCATTAGTTGCCAGCAACCTCTTTAATAATCGGCTTCCGTTGCACTCTCACTTCATATTTTGTAGTTTTGTTTTCAATAATGAATTCAGGAACACCGCCTCTATGTGCGTGTGATTCTTTAAATTCCTCACTTCCTACCCAGCCTAAGAAGCCTTCTTTGTTTTCCCATCTAGTGACGATAGTAATTTCCTCATAATCTGTTGTCCCAGCAGTCAACAGTACTTCTAATCCGATAAATCCTGCTTTTTCTTCAATTTTTCCAGTTCTGTTAAATCTCTCGATAAATCCTTCTGCAAATCCTTCTTTAACCTTTACCGTGTTTGTTACAATATACATATTTTCTTCCTCCTAAATTTCGTAGTTTGGGATAATAATAGGATAATTATTTTCAAATTTTATTCTTGCATCAATTTCATACACGTCTTTTAGCAATTGAGCTGTTAAAATACTTTGCGGTTTTCCAGTTTGATAGACTGCGCCATCCTTCATAACAATCAAGTTATCACTGTAAGCCCCTGCGTATTGCAGCTCATGCAATACCATAATGATAGTAATCTGATACGTTTTATTTATTCTTGTTAAAAGTTTCATCAGCTCCAGCTGATGGGTAATATCTAAATAAGTAGTTGGTTCGTCAAGCAATAAAACCGGTGTTTTCTGGGCAAGCGCCATGGCAATCCTCGCTCGTTGCATTTCCCCGCCAGATAAATGTCCTACCATACGATCGGCCATTTTTTCTAACCCAGTTTCTTTTATTGCCCACGCAATAATCTCTTTATCTTCTGCTGAAGCAGTTCCGGCAAGCTTTTGAAATGGAACTCTCCCATAGGCAACTAATTCTTTCACCGTAATATTTGGCATTATTTCTTTTGCCTGCAGAAGCATGGCAATTTTCTTTGCATACTCTTTTCTTTTATATTTATGAATGAGCTGATTGTCCAATGTCACATTGCCGCTGTCTGTTTTTAAGAGCCGTGCAAAAAGTTTTAATAGTGTCGATTTCCCTGAACCATTGGGACCAACAATTGCTGTCATTTTTCCCTGTGGAAATTCAAGGTTAATATCATGGAGACGAAATTTCCCTTGCGCAAACCTCAAATCCTCTGATTTTAACACTGTCATTACAATATCCTCCTTCGACGCAGCAAAATGATGAAGAAAGGACCACCTAGTGCTGCAAGCAAGATACCGACAGGCAATTCAATTGGATCAAACAAGCTTCGTGCTGCCGTATCCGCAATGACAACTAAGGCTGCTCCGCCAATAATGGAAAAAGGCAGCAAAAACCGATAATCTTCTCCGATAAGAAGGCGTATGATGTGGGGAACCACCAATCCAACAAACCCAATCAAACCGGCAACACTGACGGCAATCCCTGCTAAAAAAGAGGCGAGCAGAATAATCAGCATGCGAATTAACTCTACATTTTGTCCTAATAATTTCGCTGCATCATCTCCTAAAATCAATATATTAACAGGTTTAATGGCGAGCAAGCTGACAAGCAGCATAATGATTGTATACGGCAAGATGATATCAACATGATACCAGCTTCTCCCGTTTAACCCTCCCGACAGCCAACCAATTACAGATTGGACTCTGTCGCTGTACAAGACCATTACTCCATTCATAATTGCTCCAAGCACTGCATTCATTGCCACACCTGCCAGTATAATCTTTACCGGTGATGCGCCTTTATCCCAAGCAAACATATAAATCAAAACGGTTGTTAAAAAGGCCCCGATAAATGCAATAAACGGCAATAAATAGCTGTACTGTGGAAATATAACCATTGTGATGATAGCGAACAAGCCACCGCCAGACGAAACTCCGATAATACCTGGATCTGCCAGCGGGTTTCTCATTACCCCTTGCAGCAATGCTCCTGATGCAGCTAGACATGCTCCAACACATAAGCCGACAATAACTCTCGGAAGACGGAGATTGTATACAATTTTTTCATACACACCTTCTCCACCTGATGCGAGCACACTCCATAACTCCTTAAAGGACACAGAAACTGCGCCAAATGATAAGCCTGCATATATGGCAATAAGCAGCAATAATAGGAGACTCACAAGGACTGCCATTCGTTTTTTCTTTCTTTCTACATATTCCAACATGCTCACTCCAAATGATTTAACAATTCAACCAAGTATTGCACAGCGTCAACTGCTCTTGTACCTGGATTTGTGCCAAATAAATCGGCAGGCAAGATTTCTACTCTGTCATTTTTAACAGCATCTAATGTATTCCAAGCAGCATTTTGTTTCATTTCTTTTAGAAAGCCTTGTTTAATTTCCTCTGCATCACCATGTGTAATTAAGAGAACGGCATCCGGGTTTGCT